>JANNHP010000242.1:0-46469 GCA_031404455.1 Planctomycetia bacterium
TCCTCTCCGTCTCCAACGCCCAGGGCTGCTCGATGGGCCGTCGCGGCGACGGCGCCGACGGTCACTCGTGGGCGGGCGGCCTCGGCGCTCTCCTCGACGCAGAGGGCAACGACACGTACTCCGCCGCGAACTGGGCGCAGGGCACGGGCTACTGGTTCGGGACGGGCGTGCTCTGGGACGGCGCGGGGAACGACGCGTACGCGGCTGACTGGTGGAACTGCGCCTCGGGCGCGCACTTCTGCATCGGCGCCCTCGTCGACGAGGCGGGCGACGACTCGTACACGTGCCGCGCGACGAACGGCATCGCGTTCGGCCACGACTTCACGCTCGCGGTGCTCGCCGACCTCGCAGGCAACGACAAGTACACGTCGGCGGGCGACTCGATCGCGCGCTCGATCAACCGCAGCGTCGCGATGCTGCTCGACGGCGGCGGGAACGACGTCCACAGCTCGGGGCCGGTCGAGGCGGGGAAATCGAAGGGACGTCCCGGGGCGGCGACGTTCGACGCGAAGATGCTCGACCGCCGTGCGCCGAGCCTCTACTGGACCGAGCCGACGTCGATCGGGCTCTTCGTCGACTCCGGCGGCGACGAGGGTCTGGCGTCGAAGGACGGCGACCTCACGCGGTGGTGCGACAGCGCGGGCACGGACAACGTGAAAGCGCGCAACTTCGGGATCGGCCTCTACACCGGCGCGCCGATCGACTGGGAACGTCCGCAGGGCGGGAAGCGGTGAGCTCGGGGACGGACCTGACTTTCGCAACTTTTTGACCTTTCGGGGACGGTCCTGGCCGTGAACTTCCCCGATCAGCGCCGCACCGAACCGACTGCGCACGCTGGAAAGTCCGTCAGGACCGTCCCCGAAAGTATCGAAAGTCAGGACCGTCCCGGGCTCCCCCTGTCGGTCGCGCGCGATAGGCTTGTGCGCGTCATGCAGCAGTACCTCGACCTCGTCCGGCACGTGCTGGAGTTCGGCGACCGGAAGGCGTCGCGCACCGGCGTGGACACGCTCTCGGTCTTCGGCGGCCACTACCGAGTGGACCTCGCCGAGGGCTACCCGCTGCTGACCACGAAGCAGATGTACTGGAAGTCGATGCTCCACGAGCTCCTCTGGTACCTGACGGGCGAGGACCACATCCGGAACCTCACGAAGAAAACGAAGGTCTGGGACGCCTGGGCCGGCGCGGACGGCAGGCTCGAGACCGCCTACGGCTACTACTGGCGGCGCTTCCCGTCGGCGACCCGGAATGCCGACGGCACCTGGACGGTTCGCGAGGTGGACCAGATCCGCTACGTCATCGACAAACTGAAGAGCGAGCCGACGAGTCGTCGGCTCGTGGTCTCCGCGTGGGAGCCGGGCAACGCGACGGCGTCCCGGCTTCCGCCGTGCCACTACACATTCGCGTTCAACGTCCAACGAGGGCGGCTGAACTGCCACCTGAACCAGCGCTCGGGCGACGTGGCCCTCGGCATCCCCTTCAACCTCGCCGCCTACTCCGCGCTGACGATGATGATCGCGCAGGAGGTCGGGCTCGAACCCGGCGTCTTCAGCCACTTCATCGTCGACGCGCACATCTACACGGCGTCGAAGGACGGCGGCAACGCCGAGTACGACCACGTCCCGGGCCTGCTCGAACAGCTCGAACGCAAGCCGAAGAAGCTCCCGCAGCTCGTCATTGCGAAGAAGCCGATCGACGAGCTCGTCTTCGAGGACTTCCAGATCGTCGGCTACGAGCCGCACCCGAAGATCGACTTCAAGGTGGCGGTTTGAACGAGCGGCCGCGCATCGTGATCGTCGCTGCGGTGGCGCGCGACCGGACCATCGGCAAGGGCGGCAAGCTCCCGTGGCACTACTCCGAGGATTCGCGCTACTTCAAGTCGATCACCATGGGCACGGCGCTCGTCATGGGGCGGAAGACGTTCGCGTCCCTCGGCCGTCCGCTGCCGGGGCGCGCGAACATCGTCGTCACACGGCGTCCCGAGGCGCTCGCGCGGGAGCAGCCGGACGTCCTTGCCGCCCGTTCGCTCGACGAAGCGATCGGCGTCGCCGCGGCGCGCGGCGCGCGGACGGTGTCCGTCATCGGCGGCGCCGAGATCTATGCCGCGGCGCTCGCCATCGCCGACGAACTCGTCCTCACGCAGATCCCCGAGGACGGCGGGGGCGACGTGTTCTTCCCGAAGTTCGACGACACCGCGTGGGTCGAGACGTCGCGGGAGCGGCGCGAGCGGGTGGAGATCTTGCGGTACGTCCGGCGGACGTGACGCGGCGTTCGGGCGTAGAGTGCGGGCATGAGCTTCCGGTCTCCGCTCGCGCGCCGAAGGGTCGATCCGACGGCGCCTCCCTCGTGGCTGGTCCGGGCGGCTTGGGTTCTCGGGATCGTCGTCGCCACGACGATCGTCTGGCTGGCCCTCGAGCACTCGGGTGACATGCAGCTCACCGGACACCGGCCCCGATAGGTCCCGTCCGTCAGCCGCGAAGCCGCGCCGCGAACTCCGCGATCGTCTGCACGCACTCGTCGGGGCGCGCGGCCCGTAGCGCCTCCGGGTCGCCGTAGCCGCCGAGGATCGCCACGCTCCGGATGCCGACGGACTTCGCCGCGAGGATGTCCTGCACGGAATCGCCGACGACGAGTGCGTCCGCCGCGGCGACGCCGAGCTTCGCGAGCGCTGCCGTCATGAACCGCGGGTCGGGCTTCTTCGCGCCGCAGCTCTCGGGAGTGACGAGCGCGTCGAGCCGGGAGAGGATCTCGAGTCCGCCGAGGAGGGCTCGCGCGGCGATCTCGGGCTTGTTCGTCGTGCAGGCGGTGAGGACGCCCCGCGATTCGAGGAAGTCGAAGAGGTCGAGGACGCCCGGGTAGAGCGTCGAGAGGTCGCAGGCATGCGCCTCGTAGTGCTCGAGGAACGTCGCGAGGAGCGGCGCCACGCGGGGATCGCGCTCGTCCGCGGCGCCGAGCGACCTCACGACGAGCGTCGCGGCGCCCGCGCCGACCCAGCTCTTCACCTGCCCGTCGGTGACGGGCGTCATCCCCGAGTCCATGCGCGCCTCGTTCAGAGCCCAGACGATGTCGGGGAGCGAATCGGAGAGCGTCCCATCGAGATCGAACAGCACCGCGCGCGGGAGCTTCAACGGCGCCGGGCCTTCGGGTCCCAGATGATCTTGTGGATCTGGAGCTGGAGCCGCGCGGGCGACTTGTCCTCGAGGAGCCACGCCGCGATCTTGCGCGGGAGCTCGGGGTCGCCGAACACGGGCGCGACGAGGATCGCGCCGCAGCGCGAGGCGAGCGAGTGCTCGCGGATCACCGTCTTCGCCCAGTCGTAGTCCGCGCGGTCCGCCACGACGAACTTCACCTCGTCGAGGACGGAGAGCTTCGAGAGGTTCGACATGAGGTTCGCGTCGCACTCGCCGCTCGCGGGGCACTTGAGATCGACGATCCTCCGCACGCGCGGATCGACGCCCGTGACGTCGAGCGAGCCGCCCGTCTCGAGGAGCACCGTGTACTCCTCGTCGCAGAGGCGCTTCATCAGTTCGTGGACGGGCGGCTGGAGGAGGGGTTCCCCGCCCGTGATCAGCACGTGAGGGAGGAGGTGCCCGCGGACCTCGGCGAGGATCGTCGGGATCGTCCAGCGGGTGCCGCCCTTGAACGAGAACGCCGAGTCGCACCACACGCAGCGCAGGTTGCAGCGCGCGAGTCGCACGAGGACGAACGGGATGCCCGCGAACGTCGTCTCGCCCTGGATGCACGGGTAGATCTCCGTGACGAGGAGCGTGTCGCCGCGCTTCTCGGGCAGGAGAGCCTTCACCTCTTCGGACTGGGCAGCGGTCATCTCGGGGGCACAGCGTAACGCGTCGGATCGTCCGCGCCCGCCTCCGCGAACCCGCGGCGCCGGATCCGGCAGGAATCGCAGGCGCCGCAGGCGAGCGCCTCCGGGCCGACGGGGTCGTAGCAGGAGTGTGTCAGCCCGAGCGGGACGCCGAGGGCGAGGCCCTTTCTGACGATGTCCGCTTTCGAGAGGTGAACGAGCGGCGCGACGATCCGGAACCGCGAGCGTCCCTCCGCGGCGGACGCGGTCGCGAGGTTCGCCATCGTCTCGAAGGCACGGAGGTACGGCTCGCGGCAGTCCGGATAGCCCGAGTAGTCCACGGCGTTCGCGCCGATGACGATCTCCTCGGCGCCGATCACCTCGGCGACGGCGAGGGCGAGCGAGAGGAACACCGTGTTCCGCGCCGGGACGTAGGTGACGGGCACGCCGCGGCCGATGTCGGCGTCGGCCCGCCTCTTCGGCACCGCGATGTCGCCGGTCAGGGCGCTGCCGCCGATCGACGCGAGGTCGACGCGCACGACGCGGTGCGAAGCGAGCCCGAGCGCCGCCGCGACGCGCGCCGCCGCCGCGAGCTCGGCGCGGTGGCGCTGCCCGTAGTCGAAGGAGACGGCGTGGACGGCGCGGCCAAGGGACGCGACCCACGCCGCGGCGACGGCGGAGTCGAGGCCTCCGGACAGGAGCGCCACGGCGGGGGCGACGGGGGCGGGCGCGGCCGGCGTCACCGATCGACGCGGATGAACTTCCCGCCCGAACCCTCGGCGAGGAGCTTGAGCAGGGTCGCGCGGTCCTCGAACTCGTCGTCCGGCTCGCTCGTCTCGAGCCGCCCGCCCGGGGCGATGAACGCCACGTGCACGCGCACGCGGCGCGTCAGGTTCGCGCGCCGGAACACCTCGATCACTTCCATCGCCGATTCGGCCGCGCCTTCGCCCCAGGGCAGCGAGTCCGTCGCGAGGAGGATCGTGTCCACGTCGGATTCGTCCTCGAGGATCTGCTGGAGCGCCGCCTTCAGGTTGAAGCCCGACGAGGTGAGCTGCTTCCTCACCCACGCAACGGCCTGAGCGCGGGCGGCCGGGCCGGCCGAGAAGCCCTTCCCGAACCGGTCCGTCGTCTTGGCGCAGGTGTAGACGTTGAATCCGATCGTGTCGTCGAGCGCCTCCAGGTACTCGGCGATGCCCTGCTGCGCGCGAGGGAGGCGGCCCATCCACGACATGCGGCGTCCGAGGTCGAGGACGACCGCGACGCGGTCCGACGCCACGGGGATGCCGAAGAACACGGGCAGCTTCGGCTGGTCGGCGGGGACGACTGCGGGCTCGGGCTTCTTGCCCTCGATCACCGAGCGCCACGCTGCGGCGTCGAGTCCGACGTCCTTCCCGAAGATTGCGGCGAGCGATTCGCGCAGCACGTACTTCGTCCGGAGCGGCGCCGTGGACATCGCGTCGGCGAGTGCCGTCGCGGCCGGCGTGTGCTTCGCCGCGGCGAGGGCGACGGCGGCCGTCTCGACGACGCGCGGGTCGAGGTCGTGGAGCGCGTCCGTCAGCGGCGCGAGCGATTCCTTCGTCCCGGAGCGCGCGAGACCTGTGACGGCGCCGAGGCGCGCGAGCGGGATCGAGCTCTTCGAGTCGGCGGTGAGCCGCGCGATCGCCTTCTCCTTGCCGCACGCGCCCAGCGCCGCGCCGATCGCGTAGTGCTCCTCGGGGAGCCACTTGTCGCCGAGTGCGAGGAGCGCGTCGTAGACCCCGGGGTCGCCGAGCTCGCCGACGCCCTCGAGCATCGCGAATCGAACGTCGCCCTTCGCCTTCGCCGCGATCTCGACCGCGTGCGCGGAAGCGACGGCCGCGGCGGCGGGCGCGGTGTAGGAGAGCCCTTCGCCGAGCGCGATCGTCGCTCCGCGCAGCTTCTTGTCCTTCGAGACGCCAAGGACGAGCGCGTCGAGGTCCTTCGGGTCGCCGGAGGCACCGAGGACCTGTGCCACGGCGACGCGCGTGTCCACGGCGTCGTCGTCGAATGCCTCTCGGAGGAGCTTCCGGCAGGCCTTCTGGTCGAGGTGGTCGAAGAGCGACAGCACGATCTTGCGGCGCTCGCGCACGCCCGAGTCGTCGTGGTTCTTGGCGGCCTTCTCGTACCTCACCTTCAGCTCGGCGAACGCCTTGTCGTCCGAGGCGGAGGCGGCGGCTGCGACCGACAACGCCGCTGCCGCGGCGACGACCGTCTTCCTGAGCGTGGCGTTCATCGGCGAAAGGGTAACCGGTCGCGGAAGAAGGGGCAGTAGCCTCCTCGCAGTCCTGAGGAGGCCGCCAGCATGCGTCCGAACCGCTTCGTCGCCATTGCGTTCCTCGCCGTCTCGCTCACCGCCGCGCCGGCCGCGCACGCCGAGGACAAGGTCCCGCCCGCGAAGCCCCCGGCGGAAGGTACGAAGCCCGGCGACGTCGTGAAGAAGGACGAAGCGAAGAAGGACGAGGTGCTGCGCGTCGAGAAGGCGAAGAAGCTCGTCAAGGCGATCGAGGACGCGATCGCCCGCGTGAAGGCCGCGACGCAGATCGACGCGCTCCTCCTGCAGACGCTCATGGAGGCGCTCGACCGCGCGAAGTCCCTCGCGAAGGAGGCGAAGCCCGAGGAGCTGACCGCCGCCGAGAAGCAGGCCGTGATCGAGGAGGCGAAGAAGCAGGGCGGCGCCGACGCGCCCGCGGCCGCCGATCCGATGAACGACTGGCAGGAGCGCGCGATCGCGAAGGCGTTCGAAGGCGCCGACCTGAACGAGGAGGAGACGATCAAGGCGAAGAAGATCGTCGGCGAATGGTGGAAAGAGAACATGGCGTCGATGGGCGACTCGAAGAAGCAGAGCGACCTGAAACGCAAGCGCGACGACGAACTCGAGAATGCGGTCGGCAAGAAGGCGCGCAAGATCATCAACAACCTGAACTCCATGGGCCCCGGCCGCCGCTGATCCGGCCGGAAGCGCTCCTCCGATTGACCGACGGACCCGCCGCGCCGTCCGCGCTCTGCGGCGAGACCCGCTACACGCTCCTGCCAGGACGGATCGTCGTCGAGCGAGGCGGCCGGTCGCACGAGGTTCCCCTCGACGACGCCGCCGACCCGGTCTTCCTGCGCCTCCCCGTCGCGGACCTTGACGACGGACGCCCTCTCCGTCGCGCCGCGTTCGACGCGTGGAGCGACCACCTACGCGCCTCGCTCGCCGCGGGGCGCGAGTTCGCGTCGACGTACCGCGCGCCGCGGCCCGTCGTCACCGGGCTGACGGTGCTCGGCGCGGGCTGCGTCGCCGTCCTCTGCGCGTCGCTCCTCTGGTCGTGGGCGTTGCGACCCTCCCGCGCGGTGACCGTGGAGCCGACGATGCTGGAGTCGATCGGCATCCTCGTCGCGGTCGCCGCGGTCGTCGCGGTGATCGTGTTCTCGGTCGCGGGCCTCGTCCGCGCGTGGCGCTGCCGCCGCGGGAGCTACGTGGCGGTCACGTCGCTCGGACTGCGCACCGCCGTGGGCGGCCGGGCCGAGGCTCTCTCCGTGGTCGCCGCGGCTGAGTGGCACCCGCTCCTGCGCTGCACGCACCTCGTCTTCGACGACGGCCGCCCCGACGCGTGGATCCCCGCCGAACCCGGCGCGGCCCGGCGTCTCGACCTCCTGCTCGCGGCGCTCGACGACCGGATGGGGGAGGCTCTGCGACGGCGGCTGTGAACCTTTCGGGGACGGTCCTTGGAGTACTTGATGACTTTTCGGGGACGGTCCTTCGAGTACTTCCGGCTTCGCGGGTCAGCGGCCGATCGCCGCGAGGATCTCGCCGGCCACCGCGAGGCTCGGGTCGAGTTCGAGGATGCGGCGGGCGGCGCGTTCGCAGTCGTCGAGATGACCCTCGAGGCCGAGGAGCGCGGCGTTCGCGACCCGCCAGACCGCGAAGTCCTGCGGACTAGGCGACTCCTTCGCGAGGAGGCCGGCGGATGCCTCGTTGAGGAACCCTGCGGCCGCCCGGAGCTCGGATTCGTCCTGCGCGCGCCGCATCAGGAAGACGGCGACGCCGACGTTCGTCTCGAAGCCCCGCGGGTCGAGGTCCCACGCCCAGCGCCACTGCATCTGCGCCTCCGCCTCGACGCCGTTCATCGCGAGAGCCTTCGCGAGGACCATGCGCTTCTTCGCCGTCGCGCCGGTCTTCATCCACTCCGCGGACAGCTTCGCGAGGTCGTCCCATCGCTGCGACTGGGCGAGGACCATGACGAGCGCGTTCCACGACTGCTCGACGCGGGGAGACCGGGCGATGGACTTGCGCAGCGCCGCTTCCGTCGCGGCGCCGTCGCGGTGGACGAACCACAGGATGCACGCGACGCCCTGGAACGCGCGGGCGGACGTCTCCGCATCCGGCGACGCGGCGAGCGCCTCGAGACGCGCCATGTCCCCGGCCAGCTTCGCGCGCGACGTGTCCGGCAGCTTCTCGAACGTCTGGACGACCTGCGATCCGTCGGCGCCCGACGGTTCCGACATCGCATCGCCGAGCGCCGTCAGGGTCACGGCGTAGGGGTCCGACGTCAGGAGATCGAGGAGCGCGCGCTGGTAGTCGGACGCCTCGCTTCGCTTCGTTCCCTTCAATTCGAGGATGCCGCGGAAGTTGTGACG
The DNA here is from genome assembly GCA_031404455.1 of Planctomycetia bacterium. GTDB lineage: Bacteria > Planctomycetota > JAJSAM01 > JAJSAM01 > JAJVHW01 > JANNHP01. Next base: position 8,438 of record JANNHP010000242.1, read on the forward strand.
CCGCAGGAGGACGGACGCCGCGACGCGTCCCGTCGCGCCCGACTTCTCGATTCCGGCGACGGCGTCGTCGTAGCGCGTCGACGCCGAATCGAGGAGTTTCCCGTCGAGCGCCGGAGCCTCCGTCCGGTGGTCGCCGATCCAGCCGGTCGCGTCGTCGAGCGTGGGGAAGCGGCGTCCGGCCACGCGAGCCGTCGCCTGGACGACGAGCGCGTCCGCCGCCGCAGCGGCACCGGCCCACGCGTTCGCGGGCGCGCGCTCCGCGGTCGCGATCGACGCCGCGGCGCCCGCGTCGTCGCCGGAGGCGGAGAGCGCCTGGCCGAGCGCCGCGTGCACGCGGCCGTCGTCGGGATGCGCGGCAGCCTGCTTGCGCAGGATCACGACCGCGTTCGCGCGGCACTCCCTCTCCGAGCCGAGGTTGCGCAACCGGCGGTGGGCCGCCGCGAGGTCCCGCCATCGATCGAGGTCCGAGTCGTCGCCTTTGATCCGCGCGCGGAGCACCGCGACGTCGAGGTACTCGGGTTCCTCGCCGCCCTCGATCACTCGCCCGTCGGGGGACATCACGTAGTACCAGCCTCGCGGGCCGACGGACGGCAGCATCAGCGCCTTCTCGAGCCGTTCGCGATCGACGTCGTCGTCGGCGCGGGCCTCCGCCGCGAACGCCGCCACGAGCATCAGGACCCCGGCGAACCACTTCGTCTTCATCCTTCGCCCTCCGCTCGCTGACCTCGTCGAGTACTTCTCGGGGACGGTCCTCAGTGAACTTGTGAACTTGTTGGGGACGGACCTTGCAGTACTTCCCGGCTACTTCTTCCCCGGCGGCGGGCCGCCGGTCGCGGTGAAGTCGACGTCCACCGCGTGGTGCTCCTCGATCGACAGGGCGCGCTCGGGCGGGGTCACGGTCCGCACGCCCGCCGCGACGGCGACGACCGTGTCGCCCGCGGGGACGCCTTCGACGAACCACGCGCCGTCGGCTGCGGAGGTTGCGACGCGCATCTTCCCGTCGGCGCAGAGCACCGTCACCTTGACGCCGCCGACCCCGGCCGCGCCGGGACCGCCGGTGACGCGACCCGAGACGACGAACGTCTTCGGCGTCTCGCCGGAGCGCGCGCGGATGCGCAGCGTCGCGGGGAACTGGCCGTTGCCGTCGTCGACCTCGAACGACGCGGACGTCGCGCCCTTCGCCTCGACGACGATCGCGAGCCGGTGCGTGCCGTCCGTGAGCTGGAGATCCGCCAGCGGCTCGCGCTTGCCCTTCGGATCGGTCGCCTTCGGGACGCCGTCGAAGACGGTCTTCCCGTCGAGGAGCACCTTCACTCGCCCCGGTGCCGCGCCGAGAAGACGCGCCTTCGTCGCGCCGAGCGCTTCGATCCAGGTGACGAGGAGCACCGCGTCGCCGCCCTTCGCGTTGCCCGCGGGCAGCTCGAGCACCTCGCCGAGGACGCGGCGCCGGAGCAGCGTCTTCGCGCCGACGGAGCCGTCGCCGGACGCGTTCGCCGACGGATCGCCGGCCGCGAGGTCCTTCGCCGGCAACGGCCCCGCGACGAGCCACGGACGGATCGCGGTCTTCGCGACGGTGACGCCCTCGCCCTGCTGCGAGACGACCGCGCCGCCCGCGTCCTCGAACACGAGCGTCGTCGGCCCGGCGTGGGTGAGGAGCACGCCGTCGAGGACGCGGCGTCCGCCGTGAGCGGGAACGACCGCCACCGGTGCGGGCAGCGTGGCGAGCCGGTCCTGCGGCACCTTCAGCGCGATCGTGCCCTCGTAGTCCGTCGAACGGTTGCCGAACTCGTCCTCGAGCACGACCTCCATGTCGCACTCCTGGTTCAGCGGGTAGCTGCTCGCGGGACAGGTGGCGTGATGGAACGGAGCCGCGTCGATGCGGACCTTCACCGTGACGGGCGCCGTCTTCGGGTAGTCCGCCGCGACGACCGTGAACTCCTGCTCGCCGGCGCGCGTGAGCCGCATCGGCAGCGTCGATTCGAGCGACTCCGAATCGGCGAACGCCCAGCGCACGGGCGGGATCAGAGTCCGGACCTCCACGCGCCCGAGCTTCCGGACGTCGCCCGCGTTGTCCGTCCCGCCCTCGCCCGCGATCTTCACGTCGAAACTCTCGCCCGCGCGCACCGAGGCGGGCGCCGAGACGGCGAGCTTCTCGAACGGCAGCGGCATTCGTCCGACGCCGATCGCCGTCCCGGAGCTGGTGTCTTCCCCGGGAACCTCGAGCGCGATCCAACCGCGCGGTTCCGCGGGGCCTGGCCCCGTCGCCTCGACGAGCACGCGGCACGGTCTCCCGAAGAAGGAGAAGAGCGGCAGGTCGAGTTCGCCCGATTGGCCCTGCACGGTTCCCTCGAGTTTGCTCTCGATGTAGACGTCGATGCGCGTCGCGCCCGGCGCCGCGAGCTTCGCGCGCGTGTACGAGCGCTCGTCCGCCGCGCCCAGCGTGATCGACGGCTTCGGCCGCTTCGCGTACGGTGCGCAGAGCGGGTCGCCGAGCGTCAGGTTCATCCAATAGACGTACGGCATCCGCTGGTGGAACGTCTCGGCCAGCGTGAAGCCGAGGACGTACGGCCTGAAGAGCTCCGCGTCGGGGAAGGCGACGTTGTACGGCTCGGCGACGGCGCCGTGCACGCCGGTCACGCCCGCGCGGACCATGTGCGTGACGGGGAACTGCGACTGGCGCTTGCCCTGCGGCTCGAAGTTGCCGGGCACCGCGCCGAAGCTCTGGAGCAGGTCGCAGATGGCGCCGGGCAGGTACTTCCCGGCGTTCACGCCATCCACGGTGAGTCCCGAGTAGCTGCCGCCGCTCATGAAACCCATGAGCTTCTCGCGGCCCTTCAGCACGTCGGCGCCGGCCGGTTCGTGCTGCGTCGCGAAGCCGAGCGCCTCGAGGACCTTGCGCGCGTCGTCGTAGTACGGGTTGCGGACTCCCGCGGCGCCGTTCGCGTCCTGGAAGATGAAGCGCGCGCCCGCGGGCGCCGTGCCGTCGGACGCGACGCTGCGATCCACGAGGGCGATCGCCTCGTCCGCGGTGGTTGCGATGAGCGCGGTCACGAAGAGCAGACGGCCCTCGACCCGCTGGACCGGCGTGCCGATCGCGCCCGCGGTGTACTCGTGCTTCCACGTCGGGAAGCGCGTCTGCGGCTGGCCGCAGACGGGCGTGTGGAGCAGCGACAGCGCCGACGCCGTCGAGACCGCGCCGCCCGGCGTCTTCGCGAGGATCGGCATGCCCTGCGTCATCACGACGAACCGGCAGCGTTCCTCGAGCCCGCGGTTGCGCAGGAAGCTCCGCAGCGGGTCGACGACGTCCCTGACGAAGTCCTCGATGGGGATCTCGAGCCCCTCGGCGCACTTCACCCGGCAGATCTGCTGCGGCGGGATCTGCCGCATCTTCACGTAGTGCTCCGCGACCCTCTTCGAGTCGGGGCTCGTCTCGTTGAGAAGCACGACCGTCTCGGCCGGGCCGCCGCCCGCGAACGCGGGCACGGCGCAGAGCACGAGGACGAGACAGGCGGCGAGGAGACGTGTGCGCATGGCCGGAGGATACGGACGGGACCGCCGCCGCGCGGACTATCGCGCGGTCGTCTGCGCGGAGAGCGCAGCGCGCCAGTAGGTGATTCCTGCGATCGCGCCGACGACCGCGGTGGCCGCGATCCAGACGCCGGTCTGCGGCGCGCGCAGCAACGCCGCGCCGATCGCGACGAACTGGAGCACGGTCGCCAGCTTGCCGAAGACGTTCGACGTCGGCCGGTCGGCGCGCGACTGCCGCGCGCGGCGGCTCACGACGTACCTGAGGAGCAGCGGGAACTCCACGATCTCGCGCGAGCTGAGGAAGAGGACGGATGGCACCGAGAGGCGCCCGTCGGCGACCAGCGTGACAGCGACCGTCAGCGCGAACAGCTTGTCGGTGACGCCGTCGAGGACGACCCCGGTCGGCGTGACCTGCCCGAGCCGGCGCGCGGCCCAGCCGTCGAGCACGTCGGTGCAGCCCGCGAGCACGAGGACCACGAGAGCCGCCGCAGGGTTGCCGGACACGAACGCGAAGCCCGCCGCCAGCGGGACGCGCGCGAGGCTCAGCAGGCCCGGCACCAGGAGGACGTCGCGGGCCCGGTAGCGGCCCGTCATCAGCGGGTCTCGCGAAGGAGGCCCATCAGGCGTTCCACCTCGCGGGGTTCGCGCGCAGAGAGGTCGTTCCGCTCGTCGGGGTCGGCGGCGACGTCGTAGAGCTCGGCGTGGCCGTCCGCGTAGGAGAGGAGGTGGTAGCGGCCGTCGTAGACCGACTCGATCCGGATCCTCAGCTTCGATGAGTCGGCGGTCGGGAAGTCCCGGAGGGCGCGCGCTCCCACCCAGTTGTCGGCCGGGTGCTCCGCGCGGGCGATGCGGCCCGCCGTGTCCTCAGTGAGCGAGACGCCCCTCGCCTCGTCGAACTCGGCGAGCCGGCAGAGATCGAGGATCGTGGGCGCCACGTCCTCGACGCGGACGACGTCGTTCACGATGCGTCCGCCGTCGAAGGCGCCCGGGTAGCGCACGAGCAGCGGCACGTGCAGGACCGCGCGGTGCAGGCCGATGCCGTGCTCGATCATGCGGCTCTCGCCGAGCATCTCGCCGTGGTCGCTGACGATCACCACCACGGTGGAGTCGAGGAGGTTCGACTTCCGCAACCGGTCGAGGAGGCTTCCGATCTCGCGGTCGAGCGAGCGGATCTCGGCGTCGTAGAGGTCCGAGAGGAGCGAGAGGTAGCTCGCGTCGATCTGCTCGATGCCGAGCGTGTAGGCGAGGCTCCGCCATCGCTCGAAGGCGCGCGCCGTGAGCAGATCGCTCGGCGCCGGGTTCCCGCGGACGAACGCCGTCTGGTCGATTTCGGGCGGCGCGTAGGTCTGGTGGGGCTCGAGATCGTTGATGAAGAGGAAGAACGGCTTGCCCGCCGCGTGCGCCCTCTCCGCCCACGCGGCGGCGAGTTCGTGCGTCTGCCTCGCCCAGGGTGTGCGCCGATCGCGCTCGTAGAGAGCGTCGATCGTCTCGAACCCGCGCGTCAGCCCGAACTCCGCCGACACGACCGGGTTGTTGGAGAAGCACGCCGTCGCGTATCCCGCCGCGGCGAGGCGATCGGCGAGCGTCGGGGGCGTGGCGTCGAGGAAGGGGCGCTGTCCCGAATTGAACCCGTGGAGGTCCGGGCCGAACCCGGTGAAGAGCGACGCGTGCGCCGGACCCGTCCAGTTCGAGGGACTCCACGCGTTGCGGAAGGCGACCGCGTCCTTCGCGAACTCGTCGAGCCGCGGCGTCGTCGGACGGCCGTAGCCCATCACCGAGCAGCGGTCGGAGCGCGCCGTGTCCATGACGACGAGGAGCACGTTCGGGCGCGGACCGGCGTCCTTCAGGTACGCCGCCGCGGCCAGCGCGGCGGCGCCGATGGCGACGGCGAGCAGCGAGAGGCTCCGCAGCTTCGAGCGTGCTGGTGTCATGTCGGTCGCCGTTCCTGAGTGCCCGCGTCTCCCGGGCGCACGGGGACGCGGCAGAGGTCGCGGGGAATCTGCCACTCACGTGCCGCCCGCGCGCGGATTCCACACGCGCTGCTACTCTTCCACCGGCGAGGTGAAGATGCGCGGGCGGACGGTCGTCGCGGTGCTGGCGTCGGTGCTCGCCGTGCTCGTCGTCCAATTCGCGTCGCCGACGCGGATCGCGCGTGCCGGAGACGAGTCCGACCCCGTCGCGGCGTGGGACTCCGATTGGCGCGGCGCGCTCGACGAGACGGTCCGCGTGCACGCGGACTTCTGCGTCGCGTGGTCGTCCGAGTGCGCGAGGAGCGTGGCGACGGCGCGCTTGCGCATCCTGCGGATCGATCCCGAGCACGAGGCGACGCGGACCGCCCTCGGATACGTTCGGGCGAAGGGCGAGGCGGGCGCGCCGGTCTGGACGCGCAGCGAGCCGGCGCGGGAGAAGATCCGTCGGCTCTCGGACCGCTGGCCGGAAGAGACGGCGAGCTTGGCGGCGATCCTGCGGAGGGCCGACGCCGCCGCCGCCGCGAAGTTCGCGGCTCTCGGGCGGTCGGCGGAGGAACGCGCGGACGCGGGCGGGGGCGCCGCGTGGACCGAACGCGCGCGTCGGGCGTGGCGGACGGCGCTGCTCTGGGATCGCGAGAACGAGGCCGCGAACCGGGCGATTGGTAGCCCGAAGTTCGAGGGACGGTTCTGCGATCCGGGGGACGTCGCCTTCTTCCGCGCTCGTCAGGCCCGGCGGATCGCGGGCGAGGAGGAGATGGCACGGACGTCCGTCCCCGAGGACGTGCCGATTCCGGCAGGATCCCCGCTCGACGCGGCGGGCCTCACGCGGTCAGCGTTCGCGACTCCGAACGTCCGGTTGGAGACCTCGCTCGACCGCGCCTCCGCGTTCCACCTCGCCTGGAACGCCGACTCCGGCGCGCGACTCCTCGCTCGCGATTTCGGTCCGTCGTCGGCGTCCGCCGATGCGGTTCGCGCCGCCCGGATCTACGTCGTGAGGAACGCAGGCGAGGCGCGGACGCTCCTCGAGAAGGGCGCGAGCTGGAAGGCTGCCGACGTCGAACGCGCTCTGGGCGCGAAGCTCGAATCGGGCTGCATCGGGTCCGGCGCGTGGTTCGTGGCGGGGGAGACTCGCGACGAGCTCGAGGACCGGACGATCGGCGTCCTCGTGCGCATCGCGCTCGGCGCATCCGAGGGTGGCGCGGACCCTTCGGTCGAGGCGACGTGGATCGAGCGCGGAGTCGCCGACGACCTGCGGAGCCGTCTCGACGGGATGGTCGTCCCCTTCCCGTCGGGCCACGGGGTGAAGTGGCCGCGCGGCCCGGACAAGGCATTCGCCCTGGCCCGGCGCATGGTCGAGACCGACGACGACGTGCCTCTCGCCGGACTCGCCTCGGCGAGCGAGGAGGCGCGGAGTTCGCCGCGATGGGCGGCGAAGGCGCGCGCCTTCGTGCAGTTCCTCTTCGAACGCGACGCCGCGGCGGCGCGGGCGTTCATCTCGGGGACGAAGACGGGTCAGCCGGAGGGGGCGGAGGCGCTCGACGCGGAGTACCGGCGGTGGGTGGTGGAGACGTTGTGAGAAGCGGCGAACAGCGGCGATCTGCCGGGGACGAGTGAGTCGCACCCGGGGCACTGCTGAACTCGCCACTGGCGAGTTCAGCCGCGTCCTGACGTCCGCGCCATGCCCGTTCGTCCGAGACACCTGCGGTGCCTCCTCCTCACCCGTTCGTCGAGGCGCGCGCAGCGCGCCTCTCCTCACCCAAACAGATCGTCCAGCTTCCCCTTCGCGTTGTCCGCGAAGTCGCCGTCGAGGTCCTCCTGCTTCTTCGTGCCGGCGCGGATCTCCCGGTCCTGCTTCTCGAAGAGCTCGGTGAGGCGCTTGGTGGTCTCGGCGGCGTAGAGGCGGACCATGCCGACGGTCGTGGCTTCGTCGAAGATCACGGTCAGGAGCGTGCGGTCGCCGACGAGCGAGAGCTGGATGTTGTCGGTCTTGCCCTGGTGGAAGAGCACCGAGAACTCGTCCTCGCCGAGCACCCGCGCCATCTCGCGCGTCGCGGCGAAAGAACCGGCGACGAGGGCGGAGATGGTGTCCACGTCGAGGTCGCGCGTGACGCCCTGCCGCGTCACCATGTGGCCCTCGCGGTCCACGAGCATCGCGCACTTCGCGTTGGAGAGCTTGAGGAACTCCCGGAGCAGCCGGTTCACGTCGCGGACGAGGTCCTGGTAGAAGACCAGGCGGTTCTCGCGAAGCTGTTGGTTGTCCATTGCGATGCTCCCTTGCTCGGGCGCCTAGAAGGGGAGTTCCACGATGCCCGTGTAGACGAGGACCACCGCAGCCGCGACCGCGATGAGCCCGGCGAGGCCGACGGCGATCCACGGGAAGCTCTTCTTCTCGGCGATCTGGACCTGGCGCGGACCGCCGGCGGTCTGAGGCCGGGCCCGGATCGTCTGCTCGAGGGGGGTGGCGTCGACCTTGCGGGGCTGCTGCCAGCCCTTGCCGGTCTGGTTGCCGGCGGCTGGCTTCGCGGCGGCCGACGCGGGCGACGGGGCGGGCGAACTGGTCTTCGGCGCCGGCGCGGCGGACTTCGGCGCGGCGGACCTCGGCGCGGCGGTTTTCGGCGCGGGGCTGTTCGACATCATCTGGTCGAGCGTCGAACCGGTGCGGATGGCGGGGTTCGACACCGATCCGGACATCTTGGTGCCCGCAGTCGAGGACGCGACGGCGGTGCCGGTCGCCGCCCCGGCCGAGGCGGCGATCGTCTGGCGTGCCGAGCTCGTCGCGGCGGTCGTCTCGCGGTGGTCGCGGTTCAGCGTCTCGAGGACCATGCCCGAGAGGCACTTCAGCGTCGGGAACACACCCTCGCCCGAGATCGCGACCGCCTCGAAGTACGGGCAGCCCCAGTGGTTCATCCGCTCGTTCAACTGCTCGACCGTGAGGGCGTCGGGGAGGTCGCGCTTATTCCACTGCAGGACGAGCGGGATCTCGCGGATGTCTTTGCCGTACTCGGCGAGGTTGTTCTTCAGGTTCTCGAGCGACTCGAGGTTCTCCTCCATCTTCGCCTCGGAGGAGTCGGCCACGAACACGATGCCGTCGACTCCCTGCAGCACGAGCTTGCGCGTGCTGTTGTAGTAGACCTGACCCGGCACGGTGTAGAGCTGGAACCGCGTCCGCATGCCCGCGATGGTGCCGAGATCGAGCGGCATGAAGTCGAAGAACAGGGTGCGGTCGCCCTCGGTCGCGATCGACGTCAACTCGCCCTTGTTCGCCTCGGGGGCCTTCTTGTGCACGATCTCGAGGTTGGTCGTCTTGCCGCTCATCCCCGGCCCGTAGTAGACGATCTTGCAGTTGACTTCTCTGAGGGCGAAGTTGATCTGCACCATGACGCTTGCCTCCGAAACCGCTAAACGCGGATCTTTCCCATGTTCCTGATCCGCATCGCGGCGGACTCGATCTCGATGTCGACGGGACCGAGCGCCACGTTGCGGTCCATGACCACGACGAGGAACGTCGGTCCGGTGTCGGTGAACACCATCTTCCCGTGGCTCGCGACCAGCGTGAAGCGCGCGAAGTCGGACAGGCCGTGACGCTCGAGCGACTTCCTCGTCGCCCGGATCGCGTTGGCGGCCATCGCGGCCACGACGTCCTCCTCGAGCTGGCGGGCGAGGTGGGACGCGACGACGATGCCGTCCTTCGTCAGGACGAGACTGCCCTTCACGCCGACGGCCTCGTTCAACTGCTTCAGGATCCTACGCATCGGACTCCTCCCGGCCGGCCGTGAGCTGGTGGGCCGTGAAGTCCTGGACGATCTCCCACGCGGCGTCGGCGCGCATCGGCTCCGCGAAGTGGACGCCGATCGTCAGGCCGCGCACGCGCGTCACGACGAGGTTCATCCCGGGGCCTTCGATGTCCGCCCGGACGAGCGATCCCTGGTCCATGCGGCGGGCCGCGTCGTCGGCGGCGTCGCGCACCTCGGCGACGAGCTCGGCGAAATGGTTCCGGGCGATGGCGTCGGTGGCGGCGTGATCGGCGACGATCTTCCCGGCCTGGTCGAGGAGCACCGCGTTGCGCATTCCCTCGTGGTCCGCGAACCCCGCCATCGCCGTGCGGAGCGCCGGCGCGTCGAGCGCCGCGCCGGCTCCCGCCGAGGGCCCGTCGCCGCCCGATGCCGGGCTCGGGAACTGCGCGGGGTTCCCGGCGAACGCGGCGGCGCTCTGGACCGCGCCGGCCCTGTCCTCGAACGGGTCCTCGAGCGGCAACGCGGGACCCGCCGTCTCGTCGGCGGCGAGGAACTCCGCCACATCTGCGGCGTCGGGAGTCAGGAGCATCACCTCGCGCAGGTGGGCGGTGCACTCGGCGCGCATCCCGACGAGGTGGTAGACCTCGGCGAGGCGCAGGTGCGCTGTGACGTTGTGGCTGTTGAGACGGAGCACCTGGCGCAGGGCACCCTCCGCGATCACGGCGTCCTTCGCGATCAGCTCGCGGCGGAAGCGGTCCATGCGGATCTCGCCCTGCATCAGGTACGACGACTCGGAGAGCGGGAAGCGCTCGGCACCCTGGGCCGCGATCGCGAGCGCCTCGTCGTGACTGCCGAGCTCGCGGTAGAGCTGGGCGAGCTGCGCGAAGGCCAAAGGGGTGGGCCGCCTCTGGAGATCCTCACGGAGCTTCCTGATCTGGCCGGTCAGCCGGCCCTTCTTCACGAAGAGGCGGACGTGCGCCAGGCGGTCGGCATGGGGGTAGCGCTCGAGGCCCTCGTCCGCGACGCCGACGGCGTCGTCTTCCTCGCCGAGCGCGACGAGGCGCTCCGCGAGCTCGGCGTACGTCGCGGGGGACGGGTTCGCACGCACCTGCCTGCGCAGTCGCGCGATGTCACGCCATCGCTTCAGTCGTTCCACGAGAGCCACGGGTACCTAACTGCTCCTTTCGGCTTCCCTCTTGTCGGGAAACCTGGTTTCTCGCCTTGAGAGCCTCGTTGCGTTCAAGTCAGTTCGCGCCTTCGATGGCGTAGAGGGCGGCGTCCGCCGCGCCGAAGAGGATGAAGCCTCCGGCCGCGACGCACCGCGTGGTGATCGCGATGGGCTTGCCCGTCCCGGAGCGCAGCGGCAGGCGCCAGAGCGGCTCGATCTCGGGGCCGCGGACGTCCATCGCGTAGAGGGTCCCGTTGTCGCATCCGACGTAGATGAGGTCGCCCTCGAGGACGGCCTCGCCGAGCACGCGAACGGCGCGGTCGACCGAACCCGAGCGGACCCGGCTCCCGTCGAGCGCCTTCAGCCCGTGGATCTCGCCGGCCGTGGTGACGATGAAGACCGTGCCGTCGAGGGGCAGCGGGGCCGACTTCACCTCGCCCGACACCACGACGGACCAGTCGCCGCGGCCCGTCGCGAGGTTCCACTTCGTCACGCGCGTCTGCTTCGCCGCGTCGCGCGAGGCGAACCAGACGCATCCGCCGGACACCGCGACGGGCGCGCAGATGCGTCCCGGATCGGCGACGGGCGTCCGGAGGATCCGCACGCGCTGGCCGTCGCGGAGGTCGAGCACGTGGACCGCTCCGTCGGCGCAGCCCACGTACACCTCGCCGCCCGAGACGACGGGCGCCGCGGACACGTTCGTCGGCTCGTTCGTCACCGTGGTGGCCGTGTAGGCCCAGCGCCGCTCGCGCTTCTCGACGTTCACGCAGTACACGCCGCCGCGGTCGTCGGCGGCAATGACGTCGCCGCCGGCGAGAGCGAGGTCGAACACGAGTCCGCCGCGGGCGTCGCTCCACGTGCCGAGCGACCGGCCCGAGTCCGCTTCGAAGAACATCAGCGCGCCGTCGCCCGTCGGCACCACGACCGTGTCGTGCTCGTCGTCGGAGGGCAGGACGACGCCCGAAGCGCGGACGCTGCGGTCGCCCGAGAGCTGCAGCGTCGCGCACACCTTGCGCTTGGTCAGGTCCACGACCTCGCAGCTCCGGCTCGACGGCACGACCGCGTAACGCTTGGACGCGAAGGGCGCCGCGCTGACCGGCCTGCTGTCGGTGGTGAGCTGCTTGAACGCGACGGTCTTCTCGAGGACGACGTGGTACGAGCGCCTGACCTTCTCGTGGATGACCGCCGGGGACACCTCCGTCACGGGAGGGATCGTCACGGAGGCGCGCTTGAAGCCGGCGAGCTCGATGTCGAACGCGGCGCCCTTCACGATCGAGATCTTCACGATGCAGGACGGCCCGGTCACGAGGCCCGTGTCCGCGCCGTCCTTCGAGAAGAGCCGCGCGCCGGGCGGCCGGGTGACGATGCGGATCGGCACGGGCAGCTCGGTGCGCAGATCGAGCGGCGGGAAGTCCTGGTCGGTGAGGTACGTGACCGCGGCCGCGTAGGCGGCGTCGGCGTCGTTCTCCCTGACCATCTGCTCGATGCCCGCCTTCACCGCCTCGAACTTCGTCAGGTACGAGAGGACCTCGGAGCGCATCTGGCCGCACGCCTGGCCCTTCTCGCTCGCGAGCCAGCCGTCGCAGTCCTCTGCGATCGTGACGGCGAACTCGACCTTCTCGAGGATGCCGCGCGTCGAATCGGCGTTCTCGAGCATGCGCTGCGCGTCCTCGAGGCTCGCCTCTGCGTTCTCGCGCAGCGTCTTCTGGATCTCGGAGACGTTCGTCCTGAGAGCCGCGACCCGGGTCGAGATCTCGTTCGAGAGGCTGAGCGCCTCCTCGTCGGCGGGGAGGCCCTGGTACTCGTCGCGAAGCGAGGAGAGGCGCTTCACGGCGTCGCTGGCGCGGGACTCGGCATCCTTCGCGCGCGGGAGGCACGCGTGCAGCGTCTTCGCGAGATGGAGGAGGTCGGGCGGACGGTCGGTGAGCTCCCTCAGCAGGGCGTCGAGATCGGACCTGAGCGGCTGTGCCGTGAGACGGACGGAGTCGAGCCGCGCGGCCGCCTCGGTCTCGTGCGTGACCCGCTCGGCCTTGCGCTCCTTCCACCAGGAGAGGCCGAACCAGACTCCCGTGGCGAGGACGACGAGCACGCCGCCGCCGATCGCGACGCTCTTCAGGTTCTGACGGCGCCGGCGGCGCTTCGAGAGGAGCGCGTCGAGGCGCGCGACGACGTCCTGCCGCGCGCGGTCGATGGCGAGGATCTTGCGGAAGATCTTCGCGGCGGTCTCGTCGTCGCCGCCGGCGATCGACGTCTCCGCGAGCGCCTCGTACTCCGCGATCGCCTCGCCGGTCATGCCGCTCGCGAGGTAGACCGAGATCAGGCGGTTCCTGAGGTCCGGGTCCTCGGGGCTGAGGGACACGACGCGGTGCAGCACCTGGATCGCCCGCGAGGAGCGCTTCAGCTCGACGTAGATCTCGGCGAGCTGCTTGCCGCGCTCCACGATCATCTTCGCGTGCGGCTCGATGCCCTCGGGGTGGCCCGCGAAGAGCTCGACCATGCGGTCGATGGCGCCGAGGTCGGTGGGCAGGAACTCCGCAATGCGGCGGTACACCTCGAACGCGTCGCGGTGCCGGCCCTTCTCCGCGATGATGTGGGCGTAGACGCCGTAGTGGTGGGCCGCGGCGGCGAGGTTGTGCTCGCGCTCGAACGCGAGGGCGAGGTGCTCGTGCATCTCCGGCGTGTCGCCCTTCACGACGACCAGCCGGGAGAGGAACTTCACGGCCGCCTGGGTGTCGCTCGCGGCGACGGCCGCCTCGGCCTCGCGGCGCAGCTCGGGGACCGGCAGCTTCTCGATGGCGCCCGCCTCTGAGAGGAGCGCCAGGATCTTGCAGACCTCGAACTTGTTCACGTAGCTCGCCGCGATCACCTCGTCGGCCGAGCGCTTCCCGTCGATGGTCGCGAGGACCTTGCCCGCGTACGGCTCCTGGAAGATCGAGTCCGTCAGCGGCACGTTCACGGACGTGTAGCGGTAGACCTCGCGCGTCTCGGGCACGATGCCCTGGATCCACTCCCACTCGTCCACGCGCCGGGCCGCTTCCATGATCACGCTGTTGACGTTGAACGTGAGCTTCTGGACGCACTCCGAGCGGAACTCGGCGTCGGGCTCGCCCTCGATGAACTCGAACTGGGCGTCCTTCCAGATGAAGAGGCTGTAGACCTCCTCCTGGATCTGGATCTGCAGCGCCGCGTCGATGTCGGAGCGCGAGCAGAGGCTCTCCTCGACGAGGACCTGTCCGAGCAGTCGTCCGGTCTCGAACTGCCGCTCGACGGCGTACGAGAGCTGCTTCGGGGTCACGCGGTCGTAGCGCAGGAGGATGCGGCCGAGCGCGTCGGTCTTGCTGCGGCCCTTCGAGAGCATGGAGACGCCGTCGTGGCCGAAGTAGATCGCCTTCCTGCTGGCACCTTCGAAGATGTAGAGCGTGCCCTCACGCTGGTTCAGCGTGAGCATCTGGAAGATGTTCGCCAGGTCGACCGAGTTCAGGTTGCCCTTGAGCGACGTCATGTACGGGTTCGTGCTCCGCTCGAGCGAGAGGCCGGACTGCTCACGACCCTGCGCGGAACCTCCGCGCAGAGTTTCGACGGGCCTTCATCGGACGCTCCGCTCGCTCATCTTGAGAATGGGCTCGGCCGATCGGCCGGGCGCGTCTCATCCTGCGATCGGCGGGCGAGCAGCTCGCGGTAGCCTCTGGCCGATGACTCCCGCGGACCGCGACGTGGCACTTTCCCCTCTCTGCGCCGCCGCAGCGGCGGGACGCCGCGGCGCGGTCCTCGCCGCGGCGCGCGCGGCGATCCTCGCCGGGTGTCCCGGCGAGACACTCCGCGAGGCGTTGCTGACGATCGCCCCCTTCTGCGGTTACCCGCGCACGCTCGACGCGCTCGCGGAGGTGCGCGCGCTCCTGCCTGCGGCGGCGCCGGAGACCGGGCTCGGCGGCGACGCGCTGCGAAGCCGCGGCGCGGCGCTCTTCGACCGCGTGTACGGACGCGACGCGGCGACCGTGCGCGCGAACCTCGCGGCGCTCGACGGCGAGGTGGCCGGCTGGATCGAGGCGGACGCCTACGGCAAGGTGCTCTCGCGTCCGGGGATGGAGCCGTCGCTGCGCGAGCGGATCGCGGTCGTCCTGCTCGCGGCGCAGGGACTGCGCAACCAGCTCTCCGGCCACGCCCGCGGCGCACTCCTCTGCGGCGCGACGCCCGCGGAGCTCTCGGCTTTCCTCGAAGCCTCGGCGCCGTTCATCGCGCCGGAGGAACTCGCCTTCGCCCGCGAGACGGTCGCGCGCGTCTCGGCGAAGGCGTGATCGGCGAATCGACGAGCGAACGCACGGGCCATTGGGGTGAGGGTCAATCCAGCATCTCGGTAGGGGCGGACCCCCGTGTCCGCCCAATGTCTCTTCAGGCAAGGCGCCCTTCTTCTTGCCACCAGGGCGGGCACGGGGGCCCGCCCCTACCGAGAGAGCGGTTCCGTCCCTCGTTCGTCAACGAGCCTCACGGCGGTTGCGCGCATCACCAGCCGAGCAGGTACCACGCCGCCGCGGCGACGCCGACGGCGGTGCCGATCACGACCGGCCACGGCGACGACGTCGCGGGTGCTGCTTCGGCGGCCGGCGCGGGGCCCGCGCGGTGGAGCGCGAGCAGGCGCGTGAGACACGCTGGGCAGTCGGCGGCGTGCTCGATCTCGGCGAGGAGCAGCGGGCCGTCGAGGCGCAGGGTCGCGAGTGCTGAGGCGACGTCGGGCGAGGGACAGCGCGTCGAGGGCGCGCGCGACGGCGGCTCCCGCACAGCCGCGAGCACGGGCGCCAGCGCTGCGAGGAGCGCGTCGTCGCCGTCCGAGCCGAGCGGCACCGCCGCGTCGATGCCGCGCAGCGCGGCGCGCAGGTGCCGGCGCACGGTCGGCCCGTCGAGGCGCATCAGGGCACCCGCCTCGTCGGGGGTCGCACCCCCCGCGATCGCGCGCAGGGCGAAGCGGGATTCGGGCGGGAGGTGGTCGACGGGATGCGCTGCGGACATTGAACGTATGATGGGGCGCGATGCCCACCGATGACGACCTCCTCTTCGCCGAACACGTCGTCAAGGCCGGATTCCTGACCCGCGAGGAGGTGGACGAGACCCTGACCGTGCAGAAGCGCATGGAGGAGATGGGCGTCGTCGACTCGCTGCGCAACGTCCTCGTCAAGCGCGGCATGCTGCGCGAAGGCGACGCGGCGATCGTCGCGCGCAACGCCGGGCTGCGCTCGGGCGGCGAGCCGATCCCCGGCTACACGCTGGAAGCGAGGATCGGCAGCGGCGCGATGGGCTCGGTCTACAAGGCGTGGCAGAAGGGCATGAAGCGCCACGTGGCGATCAAGATCCTGCGCCGCGACCTGACCGACGATCCGCGCCAGGTCGAGCGCCTGCAGCGCGAGGCGGCCCTCGTCGGCGGGCTCAGCCACCCGAACATCGTCCGCGGCCTCGACAGCGGCGAGACCGACGGCCTCGTCTGGTTCGTGATGGAGCTCGTGGACGGCGAGACGCTCCGCGAGCGGATCGGACGGCTCGGACGGATCGAGTCCGAGGAGGCCGTGCGCATCACGCGCCAGCTCGCCGAGGCGCTCGCGCACGCGTCGGAGCACGGCGTCGTCCACCGCGACGTGAAGCCCGGCAACATCCTCATCTCGAAGGACGGACCGCCGCGCCTCACGGACTACGGCCTCGCGAAGGGCGAGAGCGACGACGCGCTGACCCAGCTCGACGCCACGCTCGGCACGCCGCAGTACATCGCGCCCGAGCAGGCGCGCAACCCGCGCGACGCCGACATCCGCTCCGACATCTACTCCCTCGGCGCCACGCTCTACGCCATGCTCACCGGCCACCCGCCGTTCGCGGGCGAGACGATGGCCGCCACGCTGACGAAGGTGCTCTACGAGCGCCCGAAGCCGCTCGACGAAGAAGCGCCGGGCACGCCGCCCGCCGTCGGCTACGTGGTCGAGCGGATGATGGCGAAGGACCGCCGCCACCGCTACCAGACGCCGGCGGAACTGCTGCACGACCTGCGCGCACTCGAGGAGGGGCGGCTCGTCGTCCCCTCCGGGTTCAAGGGCGACATCGGCGAATTCGTCGAGACGCGACGCCACCGGCGGCTGTGGTTCGTCGGCGCGGGACTCGTCGCAGCGGCCGTGGCACTCGCGGCGGGCGTCTACTTCTGGGAGAACCGCAACGCCGAGCAGCGCCGGCGCGACGAAGCGAGCCACGAGCTCGAGAGCCTGAGGCGTCTCGCGGGTCCGTCCGACGGGTGGAACGGCGAGACGGTGCAGAAGATGCTCGCGGGCTTCGAGCGCATCGGGAACGTGTACGCCGGCACTCCCGCGGCGACGGAGGCCCTCGCCGACGTCGGCCGCTGGGCGACCGAGGCCGCCGAGGTGCAGCGATCGAAGGAGCTCGCGCTGCGCGCCGGAGAGACGCCCGCGGAGTGGCCCGTCCTCCTCGCCGAGATCGAACGCCGTCTCGCCGAGGTCCGCGGGATCGAGAACGCCACCGTCGCTCGCGGCCGCCTGGTGGCCCTCGTCGCCGACGTGCGCCAGCGGCGCGACCGTCGCGCAGCGCTCGAGTCCGAGGGCGCGGCCGAGGCCGCCGCAGCAGAGCCGGCGCTCGACCAGGCGGCGCGCCGGTTCGAGGCGCTCGCCGCGACGCTCCGCACCCGCTACTTCGGGGAGGAGAAGTCGCCGCTCGTCGATTCCGCGGAGTCGGCGGCCGAGAAGTTCCGCCGCGCCGCGGCGTCCCTCGAACTCGTCTTCGGCGGATACGAACGCCGCGCCGCGACCGAGAGCCAGCGTCCCGACGGAGACCTCCGCGCCCTCGAAGCCGAGCTCGACCGCGCCGCCGCTGGTGCGCGGACCGACGTGGCGCTAGCCGATCTCCTCGCGTCGCTCCCGCCCGCGGGGACGCGCACGGGGGCCGTCGAATCGCGGCGGGAACTGCTGCGCGCGCGGCTCGCCGCGTCGTCGGTCGCCGCGTGGGAGAGGGTCCGCCGGAGCGCCGAGGACCGCAGGTCCCGGCGGGAGTTCGACGCCGCGGTCACCGAGCTCTCGGAGTTCGCCGCGCGGGCCCTCGACCGCGAGCGCGACCGCGCGGAGGCGATGTCCGAGGAGATCTCGCGCGCGAGCGAGGGCATGGAGTCCACCGTCAGGGTCGCCGCGGAGGAGACCGCGGCGCGGTACTTCGAGGCGCTCGGCCGCCGCGACTACGCGCGGGCGCGGGAGACCCTCGAGGAGCTCGCGCCCGTCGCCGCGTCGGCGCGCACGCCCGCGAACCCGGGCGCCGAGTTCGTGGTGAGCGGGCGCCGCCTTCTCGACCTCGTCGAGCGGCACCTCGCGGCTCCGCTCCGGTCGCGGCTGACGCGCGGCGACGCGCTCGAGCGCGGACTCGCGCTCCGCTCGGGCGGCCAGGGCTACGTCCGGTACCAGGGCGTGCGCGACGTCCGCATCGTCGGCCGCGACCTCACGTTCTCCTACGAGGGCGGGCAGACGCGCACGTGCTCGATCGACGACATCCTGCTCGACGACGTCATCCACTACGCCGCTCTCGCGCCCGCCGACGCGGAACGCGCGCTCGTCCTCGCCGCGGTCCGCCTCGCCGAGTACGCGCCGCCGACCGACCCGGCCGACGGCGTGAAGCCGCTCGCCGACATCGGCCCGCTGCTCGACGCGGCGCGCGCCGTCCCGGACCTGCAGCCGATGTCCGCGCGGCTCTCGAAACTCCGCGAGGACCTCGTCGCCGCGGCGCGCAACCAGATCCAGGAGGTGGAGCGGCTCGCCGAGATGATCCACCGGGCCGCCGCGTCGTCGCTCGACCAGGGGCGTTACGACGAGGCGATCGAACAACTCCAGCGCCTGCTCGACGTGAAGATCTACTACCGCAGCGCCTACGTGATGCGGTGCCGCGACGAGATCTCGAGGCAGCGCGACACCGCGACGCTCGGGCGGCAGCAGGCGAACTACGCCGCGCGCTTCCCGGGCGCCTCGTTCGCGAAGTCGGCCGACGGCTCGGGCGAGGTCTTCTTCGACTTCGAGAGCGCTGCGCTCCACACGCCCGATGGCCGCAAGGTGCTCGGACTCGTCGCGGACCGCACCGAGATCGCGTCGCGGCCGGCCGTCGTCGCGAACCGTCCGGAGCTCCTGCGTCCCACGGCGCAGGGGGGCGTCCCGCTCGTCCTCGAGCACGTGCTCGCGTGGAGTCCGCACGACGGGACGTCCGGTCCGCGCGAGTTCCCGGTGGCTGTCGCGTGCCCGTTCTCGATGAAGTCGCGGATCGCCGTCTCGTTCCTCTACCGCAGCGACGCGCCGAACTTCCTCGCCGTCTCGATCGGCGGCGTCACGGCGGGCGTGCTCTCCATGCCGGAGGACCGCTACGGAGGACGCGGGGTCCACATCTGGAGCGCGAGCTCGCTCGACCGCCCCGACCGCGAATTCGACGAGAGGTACCGCAACTCCTACCTCGCGAAGCACCCCGAGGCGCTCAGGAAGGAGGGTGCGACCCGCTTCTTCTGCTTCGAGCCGGGGCGGACGTATCGCGTGGAGTTCGTGAAGGACGAGCGCAAGGCGTCGTTCTGGGTGGATGGACAGTTGCGTCTCGAGAGCGACTGGCGTCCTACGTCCGGACCGCTCGAAGGAAAGGTCGTCCTCGCGTCGTTCGGTGCGGGCGAGGTGGACGATCTGCGCATCACCGGCATACTGGACCCCGAATGGCTCCGAGGACGATGACCCCCGGCACGAAGACGTCGCACCGCCTCGCGGTGCGCGGACACGGCGGACTCCTCGCCGGCGTCTCGCGCACGATCGAGCCCGGCGAGACGCTCGTCATCGGGCGCAGCCGCAGTTGCGACCTCTCGCTCCGCGAGACGGGCGCCTTCAAGGCGCGAGCGGACGCGGCGGCGCTCCTCGACTCGAAGGAGTTCAACCGGGTCTCGCGCATCCACTGCGAGCTCGTCTACCTCGCCGACGGACAGGTCGAGATCCGCGACCTCTCGCGCAACGGCACGCTGGTCGACGGCGTCCGCGTCGGCCGCACGCACCTCTTCCGTCTCGAAGGCGGCCGCGCCACGGTCGAACTCATCGACGGCACGTGGGGCAAGCTGATGCTGTCGGAGACGGACGGCACGGAAGAGTAGCGCGCCCCGCGCCGATCGTTCGCCGCGCGATCCGCCGGTCCGGCCCTATACTCCGCCGACCCCCCAGTCGCGACCTGCGTGGACGACGTGGTTCCCGCCGGTGAACTCCCTCCGCACGGCCGCCGCGTCGCGGTCCGCATCGAGACGCCCCGCGGCAGCTTCGTGAAGCGCGACTTCATCGACGGGCGCCTGCGCGTCGCCTTCGTCTCGCCCGTGCCGTGTCCCTTCGACTACGGCGAGGTCGTCGGCGAACCGGCCGCGGACGGCATGGGGCGCGACGCGGTGTGGCTCGGCCCGCGCAGGAAGGCGCTGGAGGTGGCCGAGGGCGTGGTCGCGGCGGTCGTGCGCTTCCGGGACGGCGGCGTCGAGGACGACAAGTGGATCGTGACGCCCGGCGGGAAGCTCACGGAGCGCGACGCCGCGCGCGTTTCGCGCTTCTTCCGGCTCTACGCCGCGGCGAAACGCGTGACGGGCAGGTCGTCGCGGTTCGGCGGGATCGACACAGGCGAGGCGGGCGCGTGAGCGCGGGGCCCGCCCCGGCGGACGATCGCGCGTCGGCGATGGCGTCGCGCGTCGGCGTGGCGGCACTCGTCTGGAGCGGGGCGATCCTCCTCTCGCGCGTCGTCGGACTCGTGCGCGACGCCGTGCTCGGCCGCACGCTCGGCGTCTCGGCCGACGGCGACGTCTACTTCACGGCGTTCGTCATCCCCGACTTCGTCAACTACCTGCTCGCCGGCGGACTCCTCTCGCTCACGTTCATCCCGATCTTCAGCCGCCACCTCCACGCGGGCCGCGAGGAAGAGGGCTGGGACTCGTTCAGCGACATCGCGAACTTCCTGCTGCTGATCGCTCTGCCGATCACGGCGATCGTTGCGTTCGCGACGCCGTGGATTGCGCCGCTCGTCGCCGGCGGCTTCGACGAGGCGCAGGTCGCGCTGCTGGTCCGCCTGACGCGGATCATCCTCCCCGCGCAGGTGTTCCTCATGCTCGGCGCGATGCTCTCAGGAACGCTCCAGGCGCGAGATCGTCACGCCGTCGCCGCGTTGGCGCCGAGCACGTACACGGTGGGGATCATCGTCGTCGGTCTGGCACTCTACCCGTCGCTCGGCGCCGAGGCGTTCGCGTGGGGCGTGCTCGCCGGCGCGGCGCTCGGTGCCTTCGCGATCCCGCTCGTCGCGTGCCTCCACGGCGGCATGCGGTGGCGCCTGCGCGTGAACGTGAGCAATCCCGATCTGCGCGCGTACCTGCTGCTCGCGCTTCCGGTCATGCTCGGTCAGTCGATCGTCGCGCTCGACTCCCTGCTCTGGAAGTGGCAGGGCAGCTTCCTCGAGGACGGCGCCGTCTCGCGTCTGCAGTACGCGAAGACGCTGCTCAACGTGCCCGCGGGGATCTTCGGGATGGCGGCGGGCGCCGCGGCGTATCCGACGCTCGTCCGACTCCACCACGAGCGGCGGCCCGTCGAGGCCTACGCGCTCCTGACGCAGGCCGCGCGGAATACGGTGCTGCTCGCGTTCCTCTCGCAGGCGCTCCTCAGCGTCGCCGGAGAGGACGCCGTCCGACTCGTCTGGGGATTCTCGAACCGCCGCTTCTCTCCCGAGGACGTCGAGGCGATCGCCGAGTGCCTCTCGTACTTCGCTCTCGCACTCGCGGCGTGGTCGCTCCACCCGCTGCTCGCCCGCGGCTTCTACGCCCGCGGGAACACGTGGATGCCGACCGTGCTCGGCACCGCGGTCACCGTGCTCGTCGTCCCGCTCTACGTCGGGATGCGCCACGTCGCGGGGACATCGGGCCTCGCGATCGCGAGCTCGATCGCTCTCGTCGCCTACGTCGTGCCGCTCCACGTGGCGCTGCGCCGGACGGTGAGGCGCGAGGTCGGCCCGGACGCGGAACTGCCGGCGTGGGGCGGGTTCGTCGCACGAGGCGTGGCCGTTCTCGCGGGGACGTTCGTGGTGCTCTTCGCGCTCCGCGCGGGACTCGTCCTCGTCATCCCGGGCGACGGCCCGGCCGCCTGCCTCGTGCGGATCGTCGTCGTCGCCGCCGCGGCCCTGCCCGTCGCGCTCGTCACCGCGCGCATGCTCGGGATGGAGGAGGCGCACGGCCTCGCAGCGCGGGTCGCCGGGCTCGCGAGGCGCATTGCGTCGAAGCTGCGTCCCCCGGCCTGACCGGAGATGTTTCGTATCGTGGCGGGACGCCTTCCGTAGCCTCGCCGGAATACATGCAGCGCAGGGAGGGTTCACCCGAAGAGACGCAGTCCGGACCGGCCGGGGTGCGCGCTGCCCTCACCCCGGACGAATTCGAGACGATGACCGCCGAACTGGCCCAGCCCCTCATGTCCGCCGCGCTGCGTCTCACGCGGCGTCCCGCGGACGCCGAGGACCTCGTGCAGGACACCCTCTTCCGCGCCTACCGCAGCCTCGGCACGTTCCAGAAGGGCACGCACTTCAAGGCGTGGCTCTTCCGCATCCTGCGCAACGCGTTCATCAACCGCGGCAAGCGCGAGGCAGCGGCGCCCGCGGCGATGGATTTCACCGAGATCGAGACCGAGGGCAAGGCGCCGGTCGTCCCCGATCTCACGGAACTCCGCGACCTCGCGGCCCTTTCCGACGAGCACTTCGACGAGCGCGTGATGCACGCGGTCGAGAACCTGCCCGAGACGTTCCGCGTGCCGATGGTGCTCTTCTCGCTCGGCGACCTTTCGTACCAGGAGATCGCCGACACGCTCGGCATCCCGATCGGGACGGTGATGTCGCGCCTCCATCGCGCCCGCGCGCAGATGAAGAAGGAGCTCGCGGACTACGCGCGCTCTCTGCGCATGCAGGTGGAGGACAAGTGATGGACGCGCGGGACTTCGATCGCGACCTCCACGCATGGCTCGACGGCGAGCTCGCCCCCGACGCCGCGGCGCGCATGCAGGCGGCGGCCGACGCGTCGCCCGAGTTTGCCGAGCGCGTCGAGCTCGCACGGCAGTTCGACCGGCGGATGAGGCGCGCGCTCGTCTCCGATCCCGCCGCCGCCGAAACCGTCCGCGCGATGCTCGCTCGCGCCCGTAGCCAGCCCGAGGGGCGCCTGCTGCGCCTGCCGCGCGGGGCGATGAAGATCGCCGCGGCGCTCCTCCTCGCCGTCACCGCGGGCATGTGGTGGACGTGCATCCCGCCGTTCGAGTGCGCGTATCTCGAGGCGCTCGAGTCGGCCTCGCACGACGCCGCGGCCGTCCCCGGCGGTCCCGAACTCGCCACGAAGTTCGACCTCCCTGACGTCCTCGGCGACGCGCTTCCAGCGAAGCCCCCGGCCGCGACGACGCTCGACTTCTACGTGTGGCACCTCACCGGCGTGCGCCTCGACTACGTGCGGCCCGACGGCTCCGCGTTCCACGTGACCGCGTGCGACTCGCAGAACATCCGGCCGTCCTTCCGGCGGGCCGTCGAGCGAGAGGGTCAGACGTGGTGGATCGCCGACGTCGCCGGCGGGCGCATCGTCGCGTTCGAGCACCCGCGGAGCGACATCGTCTTCGCCGTCACGGGAGCCAAGGGCGACGACTCCGTCTTCGCCGCCGCGAAGACGCTGCGGGCTTCGATCCACTAAAACGGACCCGCCGGGGACTCCCACTCGTCACAATCCCCGAATGAAGCTCGTACGATCCCTCGCCGCGACGCTCGGGACCCTCGTCGCGCTCGCGGCGACAGCACTCGCCCAGGACCGTCCGGCGGAGGTGACCGGGACGACCGCGGCGCCCGTGCCCGTGGCGGCGGGCGGCACGGTTTCGGTGCGCGTGGACGTGGAAGTGGCGCCGACGCACCACATCTACGGCCTCGCCCAGACCGAGAACGCGATCCCGCCGAAGTTCCACCCGCCGAAGGACGGCTGGCCCGCCGGGTTCACGGCGCTCGCCCCGAGCGAGTCGCCCGCGCCCGAGTCCGAGCCCTCCGCGCTCGGCCCGATGCTCGTCCACCGTGGGAAGGTCAGCTTCACGCTGCCGTTTCGCGTGGCCGAGGACGCCGCACCCGGCAAGCGCGAGCTGAAGGGGCGAGATCGAACTGCAGGCCTGCGACGAGAAGAGCTGCCTGCCGCCGGAGCGCTTCGCGTTCAGCGTGTCGGTCTTCGTGACGGAGCCCTCGACCGTGAAGGTCGCGCGCGTCGAGTTCGTCCCGGCCGCCGCGGCCGCCGGATCGAACGCGACGCTCGAGATCGAGCTGACGATGGCTCCCGGCTGGCATCTCTACGGACAGACGCAGGTGGCCGAGAAGCCGCCGAGCTTCACGTGGACGCTCCCGGACGGCTGGAAGCCGAGCGGCGGGCTCGTCGAGGTGACGCCGCCGCACGACGCGAAGCTCTACGGACTCGAGGAGACGTACTCGGTCCACGAGGGCCGCGTCGTGCTGCGCCAGGCGTTCGCCGTTCCGGGGGGACAGCCGCTGGGCAAGGTCGAGATCCGCGGCGCGGGCTCGTGGCAGCGCTGCGACGACAAGGGCTGCGCCGACGACGTCGGCGTGCCGGTCGCGGCGATGCTCGCGATCGTCCCCGCGGGCGAAGTCCCGGCGGCGGGTCAGCAGGCGCCGCCGCCCGCTCCGCCGGTCGATCCGGAGCCGGACCCCGCGCCGAAGTCTCCCGCGAAGGACGGCGGCGACCTCGCGAGCGTGCTCCTCTCCGGCATCGGCTGGGGCTTCATCACCGTGCTGACGCCCTGCGTCTTCCCGCTGCTTCCGGTGACGGTGAGCTTCTTCAGCAAGCAGAAGGGACCGGCGCTCCCGCGGTCGCTCGTCTACGCGGCGGGGATCATCTTCACGCTGACGGTGATCGGTCTCGCCTTCAAGGGCAGCCTCGACCTCTTCTCGCGCGGGACCGCGTTCAACCTCTTCGTCGGACTCCTCTTCATCACGCTGGCGCTTTCCCTCTTCGGGCTCTTCGAGCTGCGACTGCCGACGTTCCTCATCGACAAGTCGCAGGCCCGCGGCGCCTCGGGCGGCATGCTCGGCGCCTTCTTCATGGCGGTGACGCTCGCGCTGACGTCGTTCTCGTGCTCGGTGCCCTTCCTCGCGCTGATGTTCTCGCAGTTCGACAAGGGTGAGTTCGTCGTGTCGGTCCTCGGCCTCCTCGCCTACAGCGCGACCGTGGCGCTCCCCTTCTTCCTCTGCTCGCTCTTCCCGACGCTGCTGAAAGCGATGCCTCGTTCCGGCGGATGGCTGAACGCGGTGAAGGTGACGATGGGCTTCGTGGAACTCGCGCTCGCCTTCAAGTTCCTGCGCACGGTCGCGCTGAACCTGGGTTCGGACTCGCTCTCTCGCGGACTCGTTCTCGCCATCTGGACGGCGTGCGCGATCGGCGCCGCGATCTACCTGTTCGGCTACATCACGCTCCCGCACGACACGAAGTCGGAGTCGATCGGCGTCGTGCGCCTCCTGTTCGCCCTGACGTTCGTGACGATCGCGCTCTATCTCCTCCCCGGGATCTTCGGCCGGCCGCTGACACCCGCGATCGACGGGTTCCTACAGACCGAGAAGTCCGACATCTGGGCGGGGAGCTCAGGCCAGTCGACCGCGGAGGCGCCTTGGCCGCGCAACGACTGGGACGGCGCCCTCGCGCGCGTCGCTGAGAAGAAGCGCCCGGCGCTCTTCGACTTCACCGGCGTCGGTTGAGTGAACTGTGTCGCCCTGGAGAGCATGCTCTCCGGGTCTCCGGCCGTGCGCCGGGAGTTGGACAAGTTCGAGCTGATGCAGATCTGGATCACCGACCCGAAGCTCGGCGATCTCGCGGGCGTGCAGCTCCGCCGCATGCTGAGCGAGTTCGACACGATCTCGATCCCGCTCCACGTCGTCCTCGGCGCCGACGGCAAGGAGCTCGCGCGCTTCGAGTACGAGGGCCCGCTCTCGTCTCCCGAGGACTACCTCGCGTTCCTCCGCGAGGGGATGGCGAAGTTCGAGGGGCGCTGAACGGGCGGGGACCTCACTCGGTAGACAGGATGGACGCCGCCGTGGGCAGCCCGCGAGGGCGGGGGCGGACACAGGGGTCCGCCCCTACCGAGACCGATGTCCGACGTTCGGTGCGCTTGCGCGCTGACGCCAGCTCACCGCACCAGAGTCTTCACCGAAACGACCCGGTCCGCCGTCTTCGGCCGCCCGGTCTTCTCGTCCGCGGGGTTCGCGACGAGACGGTCGACGACGTCGAGACCCTCGGTCACCGTGCCGAGACGCACCCAGCCGCCCGCGACGCCGCCCTTCGCGTCCGCGACGACGAACCACTGGCTCCCGGCCGAGTCGGCGTGCGCGCCGCGAGCGAGGCCCACGTCGCCGCGGGCCGACGTCGCGATCGTCGTCTCGCCGGGGACGTACCAGCCGGGGCCGCCCGTGCCGTTGCCGTGCGGGTCGCCGGTCTGCGCGAGACCGCCCGCGACGACGCGGTGGAAGGCGAGACCGTCGAAGTAGCCGTCGCGCGCGAGCGTCCAGAAGTTCGCCACGCTGGCGTACGACGCCGCGGGATCGAGGTCGATGCGGAAAGGGCCCTTCGAGGTCTCCACCTGCGCCGCGACCTTCTGCCTGCCCTGCACTTCGACGGAGACCGGCCTCGCCTCCGCGCGGCCCGCGGCACCGTCGGCGACGACCGCCGTCAGCGCCAGGTCCCCGGCGAGGAGCGCGGGCACCGAGATCCGTCCGACGAGCGACTCGCCCGATTCGACGGTGCGCAGCGGCGTCGCCGCGGCGCGGAAGTCGAGCGCGCCCGCGTCGTTCTCGAGGAACGAGCCGTAGAGACGCGTCACGGCGGCGCCCGCGCGGACTCCCGGCCCCGAGACGCGGACCGACACCGAGTCGTGCGCGAGACGCAGCGCGGGCACCTTCACGGCGCTCGCGGTCCGGTTCGTCAGCGTCAGGACGAGCACCGCGTCCTCGCCGACCTTCACGTTCTTCTGCTCGAGCGACGCCTCGAGCACGAGGTCGCCCTCGGCGGCGCCGGCGCGGAGCGACGCCGCGGCGACGAGGAGTGCGGCGAAGAGGAGACGCCGGGCCGTCACGCGAACGCCCCGGTCCGCTCGACGCCCTGCCACGCCTCGCCCGTCTCCATCGTCGTCATGCAGATGGGATCTCCGCACCGCCGCAGCTTGCAGGGCGAGCAGTACACCTGCTTCCAAACGACCTCGGTCCGCGGACCGCGCGGCGCGTAGACCGCCGGGTCCTTCGGGCCGAAGAGTGCGACCGTGCGCGTGCCGAGGACGGACGCGAGGGCGACCGGGCCGGAGTCCGCGCCGACGACGAGCGCCGCGTCGCGCAGCAGCGCGAGGAGTTCGTCGAGGCCCTTCGTCTCGGGTGCCAGGCGCGCCGCGCCGAAGGACGCCGCGACCGCCGCCTCGGCGAGACCGCGCTGACCGGGACCGAAGGAGACGAGCGACGGGAGCCCGCGCTCGGCCCGCAGGCGCGCCGCGAGTTCGCCGAACCGCGTGGGGGACCATCGCTTGAAAGCGCCGAAGTCGCTCGTTCCGGGCACGAGCAGAGCGTACCCGCCGCGCGTCATCCCGAGTGCGGCGAGCGCCGAGGACATCGCCGCGATCGCCTCGTCGGAGATCCGCGGCGGCACGACCGGCGCCCCGGGGACCGCTCCGAGCGGCGCCACGAGACGCAGCGCGCGGTCGGCGCGGTGCTCGCGGTCGGGGCCGGGCGGGACCGTGTCGGTCGCGAACCGGTGGGCTCCCTCGCGAGCCTCGCCGCGCGGGAGCCCGATCCGGCGGGGCGCCCCGGTGAGCCTCGTCAGGATCGCGCTCTTCAGGTTCCCCTGCAGGTCGATGGCGACGTCCGGCCGCCACGCCCGGACCTCTCCGCGGACGCGCCAGGCGGCGCCGAGGGCGCCCTTCTGCCGCTCGAACGTGAAGATCCGGTCGATCTGCGGATGCCCCCGGAGGACGCCGCCGTGGCGGTCCTCGACGAGCCAGCCGATCTCGGACTCCGGTCGCGCGGCGCGGAGCGCCGCGAGCGCGGCCAGGCTCTGCACGACGTCGCCGAGGGCCGACAGGCGGACGAGCAGGATGCGTTCGCGGTCCACGAGGGGGGTGAATCTGCCCCTACCCTCTCCGTTCACAACCTGGAATGTGATGCGATGATCCGGCCATGCCCCGATCGAGCCCCGTCCTCCTCCTCGTCGCCGCCCTCCTCGCGGCCCCCTCGACCGGCGAGGGTGGCTGCCTCGCGCCCTCCGACACGACGATCGACGTCGGCCTCGGCTCGGGCCCGCTCTCCGGCAACGACGCCGGGAGCCTCTTCTACGCCCGGCAGGGTCTCTCCGGGCACCCGACTCTCGTCCTGCGCACGCCGGACGGCGCCAAGGAGGACGTCGCCGTCGAGGCCGACCCGAACGAGTTCTACGTCGGCCTCCTCCGCGAGCGTTGGGACGTCTTCTACAGCGGCACGGTGAACGCCACGGACGACCTCGCGTTCGTCGCCGCGACGAAACTCCCCGACGATCCGCAGACGCCGCAGAACGAGGCGACGTCGCGGCGCGGCGTGTACGCGCGCAGTGGCCGGACGATGTACGAGGTCGCGCGCTACGGCAACGCGTCGCCGATCCGGGACGTGTTCAACGTCCCCGTGCCCTGGGGATCGCTCTTCGACGCGATCGCCGCGGACCGCGACACGTCGGGCTTCCTCCGCGTGGTCTTCTCCGGGCAGGTGGCGGGAACTCTCGACCACCGCACCGGGCTCTTCCGCTGGAACGAGGCGACGCCGAACGTCGCGACGCCGGCACTCCTCGCGGGCGATTCGTCTCCCTCGGGCGGTTCGTTCGTCTCTTTCGGTCGCCTCCGCGGCAACGGTCCGGGCGACGCGGTCTTCTTCGGCGTGACGCAGTTGACGTCGTCGTCGCCGCAGGTTCCCGGGCTCTACCTCCTCGGCGCCGACGGTTCGAAGGCCCGCGTCGTGAAGTTCGGGACCGCGGGCGACGACGCCCCCGGCGGCGGCACGTTCGGCATCGCGGGCGACTTCGACGTCGACGACGCGGGAGTCGTCTACTTCACGGCGACAATTCAGTCGGGCCAGTCGGGCCCGAATCCGACCGCGCTCTTCCGCGCGAAGCCGCCGAACTACACGCCCGAGACGATCGTCTCTGCGGGCGACGCGACGCCGATCGCGGGGACGTACGGATCGTTCGCGGGTGCCGCGGTCCGCGCCAACGCGAGCGGCGAGATCGTCGTGTCGGTGCCGCTCTCCGACGACGTCGGCGGCGACGGCATCTTCTCGGTCGCGCCCGACGGGACGCAGTTGCAGGCGATCGTCGCGGTGCCCGAGGCCATCGCGGTCGCGGCGGTGGGACTCTCGCGCGCCGCGTACCAGACCGAGGACGCGGTGCGGATCGTCATCCCGTCCGACGGTTCCGAGGAGGGGCCGACGGACTTCCGCATCACGAACGTGGACCTCAAGAACTCGGTGCCGCTCCGCTCCGACTCGATCAAGTTCGAGGGCCGCCTCCTCCTGCCGCCGTGGGGCACGCTGCCGCCCGCCACGTTCCGCGGCGATGCGACGCGGTTCACGCCGTCGCAGTCGCTCACCGGAGCGGCGCTCGCGAGGATCGCCGAGGTGAAGGTGTCGGTGTCGGCGTCGCCGGGGAACAACTTCATCCTCGGGATCGCCGGCCCCGACGCGGCGCCCGTCGGCTCGGTGAAGTTCAACGGACAGCCGCAGACGATGAAGAAGCTGACGATCTCGGCCGACGGGTCGTCCGCGACGTGGTCCTTCACCGGCAACCCGGGTCCGGGTTCCCTCAACGTGAACCTCGCGGCGGGGACGTTCCGGCTCTCCGTCTCGGCGGCGACGATCCAGCCCTCGTACGACGCGTTCAACTTCCGCGTGGCGCTCGTGCTCCGCAGCGAGGAGGACGTGATCCAGGCGCGCCCCGACGACCAGTCGTACTTCCGCCAGGACTTCCGCCTGAACGCGAAGCAGCCGCGCTTCGGCGGGGGACGCAGGGTGACGTCGAAGGGCGAGACGACGCCCGGCGGCACCGTGTTCGTGGACGCGCTGAAGATCACGCGCAGCCCGGCGAAGGGCGGGAAATCCGCGTCCGACCTCGTCCAGATGTCGGGGACTCTCCGCCTCTGCCCCGGGGCCTCGGCGCCCGCGACGCCGCGAATCAACGCGACGCTGCGACTCGGGAGCTTCGTTCTCGACAACGTCTCGATGGAGCGTGTGGGGCGGACTTCCGCGTACCGGCACGCCGCGAGCGGCGTCGACCTGCGCCTCGACCTCGCAAAGGCCACGTTCACGCTGAAGGCCTCGTCCGCGCCGCTCACGGACCTCGTGGCGCCCGTCCAGGGCAGCGCCACCAACGGTCCGGAGCGGACGGTGGGCGGCATGCACCTCGACTTCACCCTGTCGATCCCGCGCGTCTACGAGGTCTCGTACCCGATCGCCGTCGTCCGCCTTCCGGGCGGGAAGGTGTTCCAGCGGTAGAGACGTACGGTGCCAGGAACGAGTCGCCGCGTTCGCGCCGTACGTCTCGCTGCAGCGCGTGCGATCGCCGCGAACGCGGCGACTCGTTCCTGGCACCGTATGCCTTGCCGATGTGGCGGATCGACCCGGCGCGGGGTCGAATACGGGGGATGCGACCGATCCCGCCCGGGTTCTCGCGGCGCGCGCTCGACGGCGCCGACGCCGTGCTGCGCGACGACGTCGCCGAGGCACTCGCGGGGGCAGGCGTCGCCGACCCGGAGTCGCTGCGCAAGCGCGCGGCGACTCGGTTCGAGGGACGCGGGCGTCCCTTCGGCGTGGACGTACGCGGCGCGGGCCGCGTCTTCGTGCGGCAGTACCTCCACGGCGGTGCCTTGCGCAAGGTGACGGGAGACCTCTATCGCGGCGAGGGACGCTTCCTCGGCGAACTCGAGGCGCTGGTCGCCGCCGCGGCGGCGAAGGTCCCGGTCGCCGAGGCGCTCGGCGTCGTCTCGCGGCGAGCGGGGCTCGGCATGAGGCGCGGATGGCTCCTCGCGCGCGAGGTCGAATCGTCGGCCGACCTGCTCACGCTGCTCGGCCGCGATCCGCCGCCGACGAGTCGTCGCGCAATCCTCGAAGCCGCGGGCCGCGCGATGCGCTCGCTCCACGACGCCGGGTTCGAGCACCCGGATCTCCACCTGAAGAACCTCCTCGCGGTGCCCGGCGGCGAAGTGCTGGTGATCGACCTCGACGGCGTGCGCCGTCACGACTCGCTCTCCCGCGAGCAGCGCCTCGCCGGCCTCTGGCGTTTCGACCGCTACGCGGCGAAGCAGGCGGCGGCCGGGCTCTGCGTGTCGCGCACCGACCGGATGCGAGTGCTCAGGGCCTACGCCGGACGCGACTGGCCCGGGCGCGCGGAACTGCGAGACCTGGCGCGCCGGCTCGCCCGTCATGTCGCCCGTCATGAGTCGGTGCGACCGTGAGGCCGCCCGTCTCCGTGTGCGTCATTGCGATGGACGAGGCGGACAACATCGCCGCGTGCCTCGCCTCGGCCGACTTCGCTGAGGAGTGGATCGTCGTGGACAGCCACTCGAGAGACGCGACGCGCGAGATCGCGGCGAAGGCGGGCGCGCGCGTCATCGAGCGAGACTGGCCGGGCCACGTCGAGCAGAAGAACTTCGCGATCGGTCAGGCCGCGAACGACTGGGTGCTCTGCCTCGACGCCGACGAACGCGTGTCGCCGGAACTGCGCGCGTCGATCCTCGCGGCGCTGGATCGAGCGGGCGGTTTCGACGGTGGGCCCGACGGGTACGAGATGGCGCGCCGCACGTGGTACCTCGGACGGTGGATCCGCCGCGGCGGATGGTATCCCGACCGGAAGGTCCGCCTCTACCGGCGCTCGAAGGGCCGCTGGGGCGGCGTCAACCCTCACGACCACGTCCGCGTGGACGGCCGCGTGGAACGCCTGGCGGGCGACCTCCTCCACTACTCGTACCGGTCGATCTCCGACCACCTGCGGACGATCGACTCCTTCACCACCATCGCGGCGCGCGAGAAGCACGCGGCCGGGCGGCGCGCGGGCGTCCTCGACCTGACGCTGCGTCCCTTCGGGAAGTTCCTGCGGATGTACGTGGCGAAGCTGGGGTTCCTCGAGGGCCGCGCGGGATTCGTCGTCGCGGTGACGGGCGCCTTCTACGTCTTCCTCAAGTATGCAAAGCTCTGGGACCTCGAGCGCGGCCGCGACGGTTTCGACCACGGGCGCGATGCGCGCTGAACTCGTCGAGTTCGAGGCGTCGGGTCTCTCCTGGCGAGCCGAGTCGGCGCCCTCCGAGACGATCCGCCGCGAGATCTCCGATCGCCTCATGTCGATCGAGACGCTCGCCGGCGTGGAGGTGCTGAAGCGCAACCTCGTGCGCACCGTGCTGCGCGTCCCGCTCGCCTCGGGCGGACGCGTCATCGTGAAGCGCTACGCGGTCCGGGGTCTGCGCGACTGGATCAAGTACACGTTCGTCCCGTCGCGGGCGAAGGCCGAGTGGGTGACGGGGCGGGCGCTCCACGAGGCGGGCATCCCGACCGCGGTCCCGCTCGCGATGGCGGAGAGGCGCGGGTTCGTCCTCTCCGACGCGGCGCTCGTCACGCGCGAGATCGTGGACTCCGTCCACCTGAACGCCTACGTCGCCGCGCACCTCGGCGGACCCGACGACCCGCGGCGCGCGGCGCTCTACGACGACCTCGCGCGAATCGTTCGGCGGATGCACGACGCCGGCTTCGTCCACAACGACCTGCACGGCGGCAACGTCCTCGTGAACGGGCCGCCGGAGGCGCCGCGGCTCTTCGTCATCGATCTGCACTCCGTGAGCCGGAGCAGCCGGCCGTCCGAGGGCGCGCGGTGGTTCGACCTCGCGAAGCTCCTGCACTCGATGATGAGCTGTTCCACCGCCGCCGAGCGCGAGCGCCTGTGCCGCGTGTACGAGGAGACGGGCGGCCCGTCGGGCACTCGCGTGACGGACCTGCTCTCGTGCGACGCCCTCTCCGCCGAGCTCGAGCCGCAGCTCGCGCGGATGGAGCGCGCGCGCGCGAAGAGCCGCACGGCGCGCGCGATGACGCGGTCGTCGAAGTTCGACGTGTCCCGCGCGGACGGCTTCATCGTCCACCGCCTGCGAACGGTGCCGCCGGAGTTGCTCGCGCCGCTCCTCGCCGCGCACCGTTCGACGCTCTCGCGGCGCGGACCGGGCGTGCTGAAGGACGCGAATCGTTCCGCGCTGACGCGGCAGACGCTCGCTGTCGCGGGAGTCGCGCGCAGCGTGATCGTGAAGGAGTTCCGCTGCGGTTCCGTCACCGAGCGGCTGAAGAACACGGTCCGGCGCTCGCGCGCCGTCGCCTCGTGGCTGGCGGGGAACGGCCTCCTCGTGCGTCGCTTCGGAGCCGCGGAACCGCTGGCGCTCGTGCTGCGCGGGCGCGGCGTCGCGCAGCGCGAGGCCTACGTCGTGATGGAGGATCTCGGCGAGGACGCGCGCGCCGACCTCGTGGCGCTCGCACGGTTCGCGGGCGATCTCGGCCCCGCCGCGCGCCACGAGAAGCGCGCGATGGTGCTCGCGGTGGCCCGCCTCTTCCGCGAACTGCACGCCGCCGGCGTCTACCACGGCGATCTCAAGGCGGTGAACCTGTTCGTGCAGAGATCCTCCGCGGGTCCGCGCGTGGTCCTCGCCGACTACGACCGAGTCGTGTTCGACCGCACGGTCTCGGCGCGGCGCCGCGTGAAGAACCTCGCCCAGCTCTCCGCGAGCGTCGCCGTCTGCATCTCGCTCACGGACCGCCTGCGCTTCTTCCGCGAGTACGCCGCGGACGATCCGGAGCGACTCGCCGCGTGGCAGAACTGGTTCCGCCGGGTGACTGAAGAGTGCCGCCGGAAGATCGTGGTGCGCATGGAGCCCATCGAGTGAACTAAGCCCCCATGTGCCGCCCCGACTCCGCGCCCGGACGAAGTGCGTCGTCGCCGCGTTCGCGCGAGGCCGCGGCGGCACACGGGGGCTGAACGTGCGGATCCTCCACCTGTTCGCGAACTGGAAGTGGACCGGCCCCGCCGAGCCGGCGGTGGCGCTCGTCGCGGCGCTCGCGGCGCGCGGGCACGACGTCCACTTCGCCTGCGGACGCGAGGTGGGGACTCTTCCCAACGAGGTGGCGAACGAGGCGCGCGCGCGCGGGCTCGCGCCGATCCTCGACCTGCACCTCGGCAAGCACCGCCACCCGATCTACGACCGCATGGACCGCCGCGCGCTCCGCATCCTCCTGCGCAAGCTGAAGCCCGATCTCGTCCACTGCCACCTGCCGAACGACCAGCGCATCGCGACCGGCGCCTCCGAGGGACTCGGCATCCCGATCGTCCGTTCGATCTACGACGGCGACCCGCCGCCGGTGGACAAGGACCATCGCGCGCAGATCGACGGCGCCTCAGGCGTGATCGTGATCAGCGACCGCATGCGCGACGCGGTGGTGTCGCGGTTCGGTGTCGCGCCCGGGCGCTGCGTCGCGATCGACGGTGCCGTCGACCTCAAACGATTCAACCCGAAGGCGAAGGGGCTTCCCGGTCTCAGGTCGGAGTTCGGCCTCGCGAAGGATGACTTCGTCGTGGGGATCGTGGCGCGGATGCAGAAGCACCGGCGCTTCGAGATCTTCTTCGAGGCGATGACGAAGGCCGCGGCGGCGGTGCCGAACCTGAAGATCCTCCTCGTCGGGCGCGGCACTTGGATGGAGGAGGTCGCGGTCAAGCCCGCGGCGCGGCGCGAGCTCGTGGGCAAGGCGATCTTCACGGGCTACCGTCGCGGCGCCGAGTACGTGGCGACGATCGCGTGCATGAGCGTGAAGGTGTACCTGACGCCCGGTTCCGACGGCTCGTGCCGCGCGGTGCGCGAAGCGATGGCGATGGGCGTCCCGATCGTCGCGGCGAAGCGCGGGCACCTCGTCGACCTCGTCGAGGACGGCGTCACCGGCCTGCTCGTCGACGACGACGCGGACCAGCTCTCGGCGGCGCTCGTCCGCCTCGCCACGAATCCGGCCGATCGGATGCAGATGTCGGAAGCGAGCTCGAAGAAGGCCCAGCGCCGGTTCGGGCTCCCGCTCCAGGCGAAGAACGTCGAGGCCTTCTACACGCAGGTCAAGGCGGCGGGCCCGTCGGCCTGAACGGCGCGGGCGGGTCCGCGGCTCAGCGCGCCCCGGCGGCGCCGTTGCCGAGCAGCACGAGGTCGGGGTTGCGGCGGCGCGCGACGCGGAGGATCTCCACGGCACCGGTCACCTCGCCGTACTTCTTCGTCTGGTTTGCGTCCGTGACGACGTAGCGGGCCGACGTCGCGCCGCCCGCGAGGAACTCGCGGGCCCGCTTCGCGCTGGTCGTCTCGGGCACGGCGTCCCGGAGCAGCGTCCAGTTGACGGCGTACTGCAGGCCGCCGTCGGTGCCGAGGCGCAGGAGCGGCGCGTCGCCGATCGCCCTGCGGACCGACGCGAGGAAGGCACGCGGCGACTCGTCGGCGTCCCTCGACGGCCAGAGCACCGTCGCGTCGATCAACTGGAACGCCGCCGCCGCGGCGAGCAGTCCGGCGCCCGCGCGCAGCGCCGTCCGGGCCCGCCACGCCACGATCCCGCCGCATGCCATCGTTCCGGCGAGCGCCGCGGCGAGCACGATGCTGCCCGTCGGGAACCCCGCGCGCAGGAGGTCGTACCTGTCGCCGAACTGCGCGACCTTCCCGCTCCCGCCTGAGGTGAGCCGCGCGACGATCGTCCGGTCGATCCCCGTGACGACGATCACCGCCGCGACGACGACCGCGCATCCGGCGACGATCGCGCCCGCCGCGAAGATTCGTCGTGGCCAGTTCGTCGCGGCCTCGCGCAGGGCGGACGGCGATTCGGCGACATCGCGGAGGAGGCGCGCGACGAGCAGCGCCGCCGCGGGGTGCAGCGGGATCATGTAGAGGTCGCGCTTCGCCACCGAGAACGAGAAGAGGACCCACGGCGCGACGAGCCACGCGACGAGCAACCGGTTGGAGCGCCGCTCGCCGTCGCGTCCGCGGGCGAGCGCCGCGTGGACCGCGGCGGGCACGAAGATCATCCACGGGAGCAGGTGGACCGGGACGTTCCAGAGGTAGTAGTGCCAGGGCTGCTGCTTGTCGATGTCGCCCGCGGCGTGTGCGATCGCGTGCCCGCGGACGAGGTCGTCCACGTACTGCCATCCGGCGCTCTGCGCCGCGGCGTACGCCCAGATCGCGCCGGGGAGGACCGTGAGCGCGGCGCCCCACGCGAGGCGCGGCGTGAGGATCTCGCGCGGCGCCGTCCAGAGCAGGAAGACGAGGATCGTGATTCCGGGAATCGCGGGCGCCGGCGGGCCCTTCACCAGGATGCCCGCGCCGACGGCCAGGAAGCCGAGCGCCGTCCAGAGGTTCCGCGACGCGCGCTCCTCGCGGGGAGTCTCGTCGGCGCGCACGTAGCAGTAGAGGGCCGACGTGATGATCGCCGTCAGGAAGGCGTCGAGGTGGGCCATGCGCGACGCCCAACTGAAGAGATCGGTCGTGGCGAGGATCCCCGCCGCCGCCAGTCCCGCGGCCGTGCCGTACCACCGGCGGCCGAGGAGGAACGTCAACATCACGGTGAAGGCGCCGCCGAGGATCGACGGCAGACGCGCTGCGAGCGGCAGGTCGATGCCGAGGAACCGGTGGGGCGCGCCCGCGAGCCAGAAGAAGAGCGGAGGCTTGTCCGGATACACCTCGCCGTTCAGGTGCGGGACCAAGTGGTCGTGTCCCTCCGCCGTCAGCACGCGCGCGACCTCCGCGTAGCGGTGCTCGCCCGTCGTCCAGAGGCCGCGCTCCGTCGCGCCGGCGAAGAAGAAGAGGCTCGCCGCCAGGAAGACGAGGAGCGGGGCGAGGGCGGGGAGTGCGCGCGGGGTCGTCATCCGGTCCTTCCGGCCGTGAATCGGAAGGGACGCGGATGCTACTCCGCGTCCCTCGGATGATGGCGATGCGCCGAGCGCGCTACTTCTTCTTGTCCTTGCCGCCCTTGCCCTTGTCCGCGCCGTCCTCAGAGCCGTCGTTGTTCTTGTCCTTGCCGCGCTGCACGACGAACTCCTCCTTCAGGATCTCGCCCTTGGCGGTCGTCAGCAGCAGGTTGAGGATGAGCGGCTTCTCGTCGGGCGTCTCGAACTCGAGGATCGCGCAGGTCTTGCCGGCCTTGTTCTTCTCGGTGCGCAGGCGGCCGTCCTTGTCGCCGTCGTCCACTCGGATCGGCGCGCCCTTCTTGTCGCCGACGTACCACTCGAGCTCGACCTTGCGGACGTCGGCGCGCTCGATCTCGACGCGCAGGCGGTGGAACCCGGCCCGGGCGACGAAGGGCTTGCCCGCGGGCGGCAGATCCTCGCGCTCCTTCGTCGGGAACTCGTCGGTCTTCGCCTTCTTCGTGCGCCAGACGAGGAGCTTCACGTTGCCGCCCGGCCAGAGGACGCCGCCTTCGTCGCCCTGCGCCGGCGGGGTCGTTGCCGGGGGCGTCGTCGTCGGGGGCGTCGCGGGAGCCGTGGGCGGGACCGGTGTCGCAGGCACCGGAACGACCGGCGGCTTCGTCCCGCCGCCAGGGGAACCCGGAGGCGCCTCGCCCGTCAGCACGACGGACAGGTCGCCGACGACCTTCGGGTAGCGCTCGAGGCGGGCGCGCAGATGCGCCGTCGCGCCGACCATCTTCGAGTCGGACTTCGCAGGCGCCGTGTAGCGGAACACCGTGGCCGCGATCTGCTCGACCGACCCGACGCCCTCGCTGGTGATGACGATCTTCTGATCCTTCACTGCGGCGGAGGTTCCGTCGGTGCGCACGCCGCGCACCTCGATGTCGAGCGACTTGCCGAGCTCGAGCGACGTCGCTGCGGC
Source organism: Planctomycetia bacterium (assembly GCA_031404455.1). Classification (GTDB taxonomy): domain Bacteria; phylum Planctomycetota; class JAJSAM01; order JAJSAM01; family JAJVHW01; genus JANNHP01. Next base: position 45,777 of record JANNHP010000242.1, read on the forward strand.
GACGAGCGCGAGGCGCTCGAACGGGCGCCGCGGCAGCACCTGGAGCGCCGCCTCGCCCTTCACGTCGGGGTTCTGCTTCAGCCACGCGCGCAGCGTCGCGCCGGTCGTCTGCTCGACGGTCGCCGGCGGGATGAAGCGGTACTTGTACGGGGCCTCGACGAGGACGAACTCGCCCTCGGTCGCCGACACCTCGACCTTTTTGTCGCCGAACCCGACGCGCGCGCCCGCGGCGTCCTGGCCCACGATCTGGACGTCGACTCCGGGATCGCCGGCCTCGACGCTCACCGTGTCCTTCGGCGGCTCGACGAGGATCCGCACGGCCTCGCCCGCCATCGCGGGGACCGCGAGAGCCGCGAGGGCCGCGATCGCGAGTGTCCGCGTGGCCTTCGAGAGTGTCCTCATGTGTCGTCTCCTTCAGGCGTCCCCGAGTTCGAGCTCATGCTCAACTGAACGGCCAGAGCTTGCGTCTTCTTTCGACCTTCCGCAATGCCCGTGCCTCGGAGCGCGAGAGTCCGCCCGGGTTGGCGCGCACCTTGTACTTGAGGACGCCGGACCGGTCGATCCGTCCGAGGGCGCCGCTCGTGGGTGGCCGCGAACAGCTCAAGTTCCGCGACCGCAACCACACCCCGGAGTTCGTCTTCGGCGTGAACGAGAACTGGCCGGAGGTGGGCAACTACACCGTCGAGACCGGCC
>JANNHP010000243.1:0-1957 GCA_031404455.1 Planctomycetia bacterium
CGCGAGCATCTTCGGGCCGCGCGTACCTCCGAAACCATCCGGACGGTTGCTTCTGTTCGCCTAAAGAACCGGCCGGTTACTTCGCTGCGCGAATGGTCCGGGCGCGCTTCTGCAACGGAACATCGGCGAGCTCCTGCCGGACGTACGCCTCGAACGTGCCGACCGGCACGTCGTCCTCACTCAGTCCCGAGAGCGTCATGTAGGTCGTCCTGGCGCGCGCGTCCCACTCCTTGCATCCGACCGGCGCGCCGAAGGTCCGATCTGCCTTCTGCATCGCCCGTCGGATCAGTTCGCGGTCGTGCTTCGTCTTTGCGCCGCCCTGCTTGCTGGTCCCGCGAAGCGCACGGAGCAGCGGCCGCGCAGCCTTCACCATCGCGGCGTTCCCGCCGGCCATGTCCTTCGGGAAGTCGATCCGGGTGCGCTCCTGGCCGTACTCCGTCAGCACGCCGGGAGTGATGACCGGCTCGGAAGGATCGGGCTCGTATCGCAGGTGACCGTTGTCGCGGCCCGTGAACGCATACATCACGAGCCAGTCGTGCATCGACGACGGAAGCCCTGGGACCATCCGCACGAGCTCTTCCTTGTAGGCGGGCGTCGTTTGCAGGACCGCCACGATCGTTCGCGGACGGCGCACTCGACGAACACGGCCGATGAAGGTGATCGCGTCTCGCCGCGCCCGATCGACGAGCGCGCCGTGCCGCTCTTCGCCGCCCTTGGCGTCCGTCGGCACGCGCCATCTGCGGCGCCACTTCGCAAGCTCGGACTGGAACCCGCTGTCGCCGACGATCGCGTCGCGGATCGCCCGGCCCGAGAGCCCCCGAACACCATCTGCCGCGAACTTCGCCATGCCGCCCCTCCGCTCGAGGTCCGCCGTGAGAGTTCGACGGCGCGGCGCCCGCCACGGCGGACGAGGCGGTTTCGGGTTCGAGGCCCTAGCCGCGCCGGTTGAACTCTACGAAGCGGGGGTGACGGTGTCCGGGAACCGCTCCACGTCCTCAAGCCGCGGCGGGTCGTGGAAGTCGCGCGCCGCTGCGGCCGCGTCGAGGTGGAGCTCGTTCGCGAACACGCCGAGCACCTCGCCGCGCGGCGTTCGCACCTGCGCGACGGCCCCGAAGTCGACGAGGCTGCTCCCCAGAAACCGCTCGTGCTTCGGCGCGACCGAAACGACCCGCACGGCGGTGGGTCGCTCCCTCGTGCTCATCCCGGCGTCGCGACCGAGGTAGCGGACTTCATCGGGCACCGGCAGCGGATCGTTCCACACGTTCGTCCTCCGTGGCTGGCACCGGCCGGCGGCCTCGGGGACGATCCGAGGCGCGCCGGGTCCGGCGCGAGACGCGCGAGTTCATGAGGCCCGCGCGCGGAGAGTCTCGCTCCGCCCACGGACATCCGCTGACCGTGCTAGCCTTCACCGGCGCGGAAGTCCGCGCGAGGAGGTCGCCGTGTGTCGCGTGAGCACGCCCTCGTCCGCGTCGTCCGTTGGCGCGCGCTCCTTCCCCGGCGGAGCGTCGCGCCACCGCTCGAGATCCTCCCGTCTCCTGCGCGTGGCGAACCGCTCGCGTGGCTACTCGAAGCACGCGATCCGCCCGGCTGGTCGCCGACCTGGCGCGCGGGACTGACGTTCGGCTCGGAGGCGTGGAACGTGCCCGAAGGCGTGAACGAGGCGGACCTGCTCGACGCCCGCGTGCCGGCCGCGTGCTCGTCCTGGGCGATCGACTGAGGCTCGATGTCCCGCGGCCGCGCAGCGAACGCCACGCGGACCGCGGGGTGCCGCCAGCGTGGTAGCCGCTGGGGCGAGGGCATTCTCGCGCCCCCGGCCGACAGCGGAGACAGCAGGCGTCAGACGCGCGTCCCGAACACGTCGGAGCGGCGCAGTCGGACGACGCGGCGTCGCCCGTTCTCCGTCCCGTCCGGCACCGTGACGACGAACCGCGCATCGAACACGCGGAGCGACCGGAGG
>JANNHP010000244.1:0-1886 GCA_031404455.1 Planctomycetia bacterium
CGCGGAGCATCCAGCTCCGGGGAGAACTGGCGCGAGTCCTGAAGGCCGCGGGACGGAACGAGGAGGCGGGCGGGGTCATCCGCGGCGCCGGGTCGGCCCGTCGCCTGCAGCCGCGCGAACTCGTCGAGATCGCCCTGATGTACAAGGACCTGAAGGACTACGAGGCCGCGGTAGCCGCCGCCAGGAAGGCGCTCGCGGTCCTCCCGCAGGACCCGGACGCGATGAACTGTCTCGCCCTGTCCCTCGGCGGTCTGAAACGCTACGACGAAGCGATCGAGACGGCGACCGCTGCGCTGAAGGCCGGCGGCGACCAGGCTGCAGCGCGGGTCGCGCGCGGCATCGCGCGCCTCAACGCGGGCGACAAGGCCGGGGCGCGAGAGGACATCAAGCTGGCGATCCTGCGCGGGACGAACGACCCGCAGGCGTGGTGTGTCCTCGGCGTGACGCAACACGGCGAGGAGGCCGTCCAGACGCTCACGAAAGCCGTGAACATGTCGCCGGAAGACGCCTCGTACCGTGGCAGGCTGGGCGCGGCTCTCCATGACGTGACGCGACTGGACGAGGCGACGAAGCAGTTCCGAATGGCGGTCACGCTCGACCCGGACGAGCCGATGTACCGAACCCATCTCGCGCGCGTGCTCCTGACGGCCGGCAACCTCAAGGAGGGCCTGGAGGTGGCGCGCGCCGCCGCAACGAGGTTCCCGGAGAACTACGACGTCCAGTTCAAGCTCGCAGGCGCGTGCGACGACGCGGGCGACGTGCGGGGAGCCTGGGACGCGACACGCGCGGCGCTGCGCATCCGGCCGGACGCCGCGCACGCCCTGCAGAACATGGTGATCTACCAGCTGCGACGCGGGCGGATGCCGGAGGCTCTCGACCTCATGCACCGAGCCACGGCGATCGCCCCCGCCGACGCCGCGGAGGCCCGAGTCCACATCCTGCTCCTGCGCGACTGCGGCGACGCCGCCGGTGCGGAGCGCGCCGCAGAAGATGCGACGAAGCGGTTCGCGGACACGTTCGCGGGCTGGCAACGGCTGTCGGACTTCCGAACCGCGGCCGGCGACCCGGCCGGCGGAGAGGCCGTCGCGCGAGAGGGCATCGAGAAGTCCGGCGAGAGCTGGGTGATGCTGCGCTGCCTCGCGATGGCGCTCCTCGCCCAGGGGAAGATCGACGCGGCCGCCGAGGCGTTCGAGGAGGCGCAGCGCTACTCCGACTCACTCGAGCTTGACACTTCGCTCCGCGACCCCGCCGAGGAGTACGCGGAGTTCAAGCGCCGCGCCGACCTGCGTCCTCGGCTCGCGGCGATCGCCGCCGGCAAGCCGCGCCCGACGCCGCAGGACCTTCTCGACGCCGCGTACCTCTGCACCTGGCGCTCGGACTTCGGCGCCGCCACCCGCCTCTTCGTCCAGGCGTTCCAGGCCGATCCGTCGTTCGCGAAGGATGACGGGAAGTGGAAGAGGAACCGCTTCGAGGCGATCTGCGCCGCCGCGCGCGCCGCCGGTTCCGGTGACTCGGCGACGCGCAACCTCGGCCGCGCGCGAGCGATCGAGTGGCTGCGCGCCGCGTATGCGGAGCAGGCGAAGCTCCTCGCGGCCGGCGATGCCGAAGCGGCGCGCAAGGTCGCGAGTGAGCTCCGCTCGTGGACGGCCGACGGAAGCCTCGCAGCAGTCCGCGGCGACGCCGCGTTCGCGTCGATGCCGGCGGCGGAGCAGGGGCCTTGGAAATCACTGTGGGCCGACGTCGCGAAGTCGCTCGCCGAAGCGCAAACCAAGGGCCGGGAGGAGGAACCGTGAGGAACAGTCCGACACGTCGCGCCTCGACGGACCTGCTTCTCGGTAGGGGCGGACCCCCGTGTCCGCCCAACGTGGATGGGCCCTTCGGGCCCG
>JANNHP010000245.1:0-6861 GCA_031404455.1 Planctomycetia bacterium
GAGAGCGTGCGCGTGGCGCGGTCGAGCGTCAGGTAGCCGAGGCCGACCTCGGTGAGGTAGCGCAGGCGCGACTCGATCGCCTCGCGGATGATCTTCGCCACCGCCTCGACCTGCGGAGTGAGCCGCAGCGCGACGAGGCGGTCGAGAGTCCGCTCGATCGGCTCCGTCTCCCACTCGAACACGTTGCGCCCGTCGAGCTTCCAGAGGAGCGACTCCGGACGGCGCCGCGTGCCCTTGCACAGCGGGCAGAGCGTGTACTTGCGATAGCGCGAGAGCAGCACGCGGACGTGCATCTTGTACGTCTTCGTCTCGAGCCACTTCATCCACCCGGTGAGACCGTTGAACTCGTCGGTGCCCTTGACGATCGCGTCGCGGTGCACGAGCGGGAGTTGCGACCAGGGCACCTCCATGTCGATCATCCGCTTCCCGCAGAACTTCTCGAGCTCGCGGCGCTCGGGAAGCGTGGCCCGCGTCGTCCACGGACGGATCGCGCCCTTCGCCAGCGTCTTCGACGCGTCGGGGATCATCGCGTCGAGGTCCATCTCGACGTTGCGGCCGAAGCCGCGGCACTCCGGGCACGCGCCGAGCGGCGAGTTGAACGAGAAGAGGTTCGCCTGCGCCGGACGGTAGGTGATGTCGCAGGCCGCGCAGTGGAGCGCGCGCGAGAACTTGAGCACGCGACCGTCCTCGACGCGAAGCACCACGCGGTCGCGGCCGAGATGGAGCGCCTGCTCCGCCGAACCGAGCACGCGGGAGCGATCGGTCGTGCCGGCGACGAAGCGGTCGGCGACGATCTCGAGCGGCGGGGCGTCCGGTGCGGGCTCCGCGATCTCGGACACATCGCGGACGGCGCCGGTCCCCGGGTCGAGCAGACGCGTCAGCCCCGCAGCCCGGAGCCCCTTCGCCTGGTCCGCGAACGGAAGGCCGCCCGATGGCGGGAGGCGGAACGTCAGCGTGACCTTCGTGCCCGCGGGCAGCGCCGCCACGCCGTCGGCGACGTGGACGGCGTCCTCGACCACGACCTCGCCGCCGCACGATCCGCAGTGCAGCGTCGCGGCCTTCGCGAAGAGGAGCTTCAGGTGGTCCGTGAGCTCGGTCATCGTCCCGACGGTCGAGCGCGACGTCCGGACCGGGTTCGCCTGCTCGACCGCGACCGCGGGCGGCAGGCCGTCGATCCGGTCGGCCGCGGGGCGCGGCATCCGCTCGAGGAACTGCCGCGCGTAGGCGGAGAACGTCTCCACGTAACGGCGCTGTCCCTCGGCGTAGAGCGTGTCGAAGACGAGGGAGGATTTGCCGCTTCCTGACACTCCCGTGACGACCGTCAGACGATCGTGGGGAAGATCGACGTCGATGTTGCGGAGGTTGTTCTGCCTCACGCCGCGCAGGCGGATCGGGGGCTCGTCGGTCGGGAAGGGCGACGTTGCCGGAGCCGGAGCCGGAGCCGATGACGGGGCCGATGACGGGGCCGATGACGGGGCCGGAGCCGGTGACGGCGACGATGACTGGGCCGGTGAAGATGACGGGGCAGTTCTGCGTCGCACGGGGAAGAAACGTACGGCAACGGACGTCAAAGTCCCGGTTTCAGGTCGCGGTGGCGGCCCGCCCCCAGGGTCGTGTAGTCTGGGAACGTCATGGGGGTCGCTGCGTCTCAGTTAGATCCGGTGATCCCGGGGCGACGGGACACGCGTGGTATCCGGCGGCGTCAGGCAGGCCCGCCGGGCCGAGGGAGGCTCGTGATGTCGATTGAGCTCAGGGAGTCGGTCGCGAGTGGACACGTTCGCAACGCCGCCGTCGCGCTCCTCGCGCTCGGCGTGATCGTCGCGGTTCCGCGGCGTGCCGATGCGGGCCCGTACAAGGACGACAAGCTCGGCTTCCAACTGACGCCGCCGGGCAAGTGGAAGCAGTTGCCGCTCGCGCCCGACGAGAAGTGGGTCGCGGCGAGCTTCTCGTGCGACCGCGAGTTCGAGGTGAGCGATCCGAAGACGAACTCCTTCGACCGTCACCGCCCGCAGCTCGACGTGGTGATCCTGCCGAAGAGCGAGACCGAGAAGAAGGGCGGCGTCACCGTCGAGGAGACCGACGAGGGCAGGTCGATCACGCTCAATCGCGTGGAGTACAAGGACTTCAAGGACTACCTCGACAAGACCGCGCAGCGCTTCGGCGACGGCGGCTTCTTCTTCTCCGAGGAGAAGGAGACGAAGGTCGGCGGCATGAAGGTGATGGTGTACGAGCTCACGTTCGACAAGCTCGCCAACGCCCCGAAGAAGCGCTGGGGCTGGGCGTTCTTCGCCGAGGACGCCATCTACGGCGTCACGGGCGACGCCCTCACCAAGTTCGAGGAGAAGGTGCGTCCCGACATCGAGGCGGCGTTCCGCTCGTTCAAGGTGATCCCGCACTCGGCCTCGCTCGGCGCGGCGAGGACCGGCCAGAGCGGCGACATCGTCATCAAGGACCCGGGCAAGAAGCAGACTCCGGAGGAGAAGAAGAAGAAGCGCGAGAGCGACTTCGCGGCGTACCTCGCGCGCCTCAAGGAGACGCTCCCCGACGGCTGGAAGATCAAGGAGTCGAAGAACTACATCGCCGTCACCCACTGCGACGACAAGTTCACCAAGGAGACGCTCGACCACGCCGAGGCGCTGCGCGGCTGGATGGACGAGTCGCTCTCGTTCCTCGGCGAGGACGTCCCCGGCAGGGCGATCATCCGTTGCTGCGCCGACGAGAACGAGTACCGGTCCATGTGGAAGACCGGCGGGTATGCGGGGCTCCGGTTCGAGCTCTACACCTACAAGGACCGCGAGGGCACGGTGGATTCGCGCCTCTGGGACCTGAACCGCGGACTCTTCCGGATCTGGCTCGACAACAAGAACGACGATCTCCGCGGCCGGCTTCCGGTCTGGGTGGACTACGGCCTTCGCGACTGCATCACGAACGCCATCAGCAAGGGGAAGAAGATCGAGTTCAAGAACTCGGGCTGGGAGAACGAGCGCCTCGCCACGACGCGGCGCGCCGGGAAGCTCATCTCCGCGAGGGACTTCCTCACGAAGGGGGCCGAGGAGCTGAGGAGCCTCGAGGAGGTGCGCCTGCAGGCGCAGTGCTTCGCCAACTACCTGCTGCAGGGGAGCGCGCAGCGCAATCCCAAGTACAAGAACATCCTCTCGGACTACCTGAAGAACTTCGTCGCCATGCTGAAGGAGGACGCCGCCAAGGCCGAGGCCGAGAACGACTCGGACGACTCGGCCGAACCCACCAGCGAGGAGGAGGAGAACGCCGCGTTCGCCGCGCGCGCGAACAAGTGGAAGGAACGCGAGCGCCAGGTGCTCGACAAGCTCATCGAGAAGACCTTCGCCGGCTGGGAGGACAAGGACTGGGACTCGTTCGACAAGTCCTTCGCGAAGGAACTGGGAGCATGAGCGTCGTCCGCTCCGCGGTCATCGTTCTCGCGGCGGCCGCGCTGGCCGCGACGCAAGCCCAGGCCGACCTCGTCCAGTTGAAGGACGGCCGGTTCGTGGAGGGAGTCCCGCTGCGACTCGACGGGCAGACGCTCGTGGTGAAGTACACGAACGGCGAGGTGAAGGTCCCGCTCTCGATGGTGGAGACGTACTTCATCGAGGGGCAGGCTCCCCCGGTCCCCGACACCGAGGAGGCGATTGCGAAGACGGCGCTCGGGCTCGTGCCCTGGAAGGGCAAGTGGGTCAAGCCCGCCGAACGCGACAAGGCCATGAAGGCCGAGATCGCCACGAAGCGCGCCGAGGTCGAGGAGGCGAAGAAGCACTCCGAGTGGCGCAACCGCTACAAGTTCAGCTCGAAGTACTTCAGCTTCGAGTCCACCCTTCCCACGACCGTGAACGAGCAGTACTCGCAACTCCTCGACAGCTTCTTCGAGGCCTTCAAGAAGGACTGGAACCTGGGGCCGCCGCCCAAGGACTTCGAGTCGAAGCTCAAGGTCTGCTTCTATCCCACGTACGAGGACTTCCAGAGGATCGGCGGCGCGCCGGGGGCGCTGGCCTACTACCGCTTCGTGGCGCCGCGGGAGCTGAACTTCTTCAACGCCCGCACCGACCAGCGCCAGACCGAGTCGGTGATGTTCCACGAGGCCACCCACTACCTCGAGGACTACCACTCGTACCCGTTCAACTCGCCGCACTGCATGGGCGAGGGCATGGCGGAGTACTACGGCGCCTCGACGTGGGACCCGAAGACGAGGACCCTGAAGACCGGCCTGATCCAGGAGGGCCGCCTCGCGGAGGTCAAGAGCGACATCGACAAGGGCCGCTTCTACTCGCTCAAGGAGTATCTCGACGCCGACTCGCGCGACTACGAGGACTACTACTGGGGATGGTCGTTCTGGCACTTCATGATGTCCACGCCCGCCTACCAGAAGAAGTTCAAGACCTTCTTCGTAGAGCTCGCTCGCGGGAAGAACGTGGACCGCAAGCCCACCGGGCAGGGTGCCCTCACCGCCGTGTCCAACGACGAGTTCGTGAAAGTGTTCAAGGACCGGATGGGAGTGAAGGACCTGGCGCTGCTCGAGAAGGAGTGGCACGAGTACGTCAAGAACCTCGATGTGCCGACCGTTCGCGGCTACGAGGCGGCGGGCAAGCGCGCGTTCGGCGAGGGCCGCGTGAAGTTCCTCGCGCCGCGCCTCCTGAAGACCGCGGTCGACATGGGTTCCAAGGATCCGGAGACACTCGTCACGTACTCGCAATGCCTCCGCATGAAGGGCGAGTTCGATGAAGCGCTCACGCTCGTCGACAAGGCGATCACGATCGACCCGCTCGACGCGGACCTCTGGGCGTCGCGGGGCTACCTGCTCCAGGCGAAGGGCGACTCGGACGGCTACAAGCAGATGCTCGCGCTCGCGAAGGAGATCAACCCCGGCGGCGACTACGTCGACATCGCGGGGATCGCCGCGAAGTTCGGCGGCGGCGGCGACGGGAACTGAAGACTCCGTCGCGGGCCCTCCCGCCCCGGACCCGACCATGCGCTCCGCGCGGCCGCTCTCGGTGCGGCGACTCGTGGCTCTTTGTCTCTCTGCCTGCCTGGCGGCCTGCCTGCTCGTCGGCGCGCCGGCTGCCGCGTCCGCGCACCCCTCGCACTGGCTCGTCGCGAACGTCCTGCTGAAGCGCGACGCCACGTTCGTCGTGGACCTGATCCTCGACCGCGAGTTCGTGCCGCTGCGGTTCGGCGAGAAGTCGCCCGAGGTCGCGATCGCCGGGCTGCCCGCCGCGAGGGACCTGCGCCTCGAATCGTGGGGCCTCCTCGAGGCGTTCGCCGTCGCCTTCGACGGCGCGCCCGTGCCGACCGCCGCCGCCTGGGTCGCGCCTCGGAAGGAGGAGGAACTCCATCTCAAGCTGACCGGCACGGTGCCGCAGGGCGCCCGGAGCCTTGTCCTCACGAACCGGATCCACGGACCGTGGAACGTGTCGGTGCGCCACGAGGGCGAGGACGGCGGGGCCATCGCGATGCTCGATCCGGGCCAGGCGATGGATCCGGTGGAACTTCGCGAGGGCTTCGCGCCGAAGTCGGCCGCGCGGACGGCGGCGCAGTTCGTGGGACTCGGTTTCACGCACATCGTGCCCCACGGACTCGATCACATGCTCTTCGTCCTCGGGCTCTTCCTGCTCTCGACGCGTCTGCGACCGCTTATGACCCAGGTGACGGCCTTCACGCTCGCGCACACGGTCACGCTCGGCCTCTCGACCGCGGGGGCGATCCGCCTCTCCCCGTCGATCGTCGAACCGCTGATTGCCGCGTCGATCGCGTACGTGGCGATCGAGAACCTGTGCACCGAGAGGGTCCGCGTCGGGCGCCTCGTCCTCGTCTTCGCGTTCGGCCTCCTCCACGGTCTCGGCTTCGCGGGTGCGCTCGCCGAGCTCGGGCTGCCGCAGGGGAAGAAGGTGCTGGCGCTGCTCTCGTTCAACGCCGGGGTCGAGCTCGGACAGCTCAGCGTGCTCCTCGTCGCGTGGTTCGCGGTCGCCCTGCCCCTGCGCGCGAAGCCCTGGTACCGCGCCCGCGTGGTCGTGCCCGCCTCGGTCGCCATCGCCGCCGTCGGCCTCTGGTGGGCCGTCACGCGAGTTTGGGGACGGACCTGACTTTCGATACTTCTCGGGGACGGTCCTCGAGAAGTATCGAAAGTCAGGTCCGTCCCTGGATCGAGAACGTTGCGCGGAGCGCCTCGAACTCGGGCATCGACGACTGGCCGTGGAGCGCGATCTCGGCCAGCGCGCGGCCCGTGAGCGGCGCGAACTTGAAGGCGTGTCCCGAACAGGCCGATCCGACCACGATCCGCGGTTCGTCGGGCAGCGCGCCGACGACGAAGTCCTCGGTCGGCGTGTTCGTGTAGAGGCAGGTCTCGGCCCCGACGCGGCGCTCGATTCGCACCGCGAGCTCGCGGTCGAGGAACTCCCGGAGCTCGCCGAGCGACTTCTCGTCCGGCTCGCGCGAGACCGTCTCCGGGTCCTCGTCGCGCAAGCTCGTCACGTGCTGCGCGGCCTTGATGCCGTCGCGCCCGAACGAGGGGAGCCCGTAGTGGAAGTCGTTGACGGTGGCGCCCATCCGGCACCAGATCGGGAAGACGCCGAGCCGCGCCGCCGCCGCGCCGCCCTCGATCTCGAAGTAGCCGATCGACTGCCGCGCGACGGCGAGCCGTGGCGCGAGACGCGGGACGAGCCGCGACATCCACGCGCCCGCGGTGACGATCACGCGGCCCGCGTCGAACGCCCCGCGGTCCGTCGTCACCTCGACGTGCCCCGGCTTCGGCTCGATCCCGAGCACGCGCGTCTCGTCGACGACCTCCACGCCGGCAGCGCGCACGAGCGTCTCGAGCGACTCGATCGTGTCCGCCGCGGCGACGAGGCCCGC
>JANNHP010000246.1:0-14732 GCA_031404455.1 Planctomycetia bacterium
CTCGACGACCTCGACGCCGCGCGCGGCGAGTTCCTCGCGCGAGAAGAGGACGTGGTCCTCGGTCGCGCGGCGGCCCATCGTGACCACGGGCGGATGGGTGAGGAGGAAGAGCGTCTCGGGTCCGCGGCCGAAGCGCAGCGCATCGGCGGCCTCGCGCTGCTGGGCGAGCGCCTGCGCGTAACCGACGCGTCCGGGCCGCAGGACACGGAGCCCCGCGGCGGCGTCGGTGTCGGGCAGGGGAGTCGGGCGGCTCATGGGGGAGGGGGAGTGTGCCGGGCGGCGGCGTGCGGACGCAGGAAACGCAAGGGCTCCGGGCGGCTACTTGCCTTCGGGTGGCTTCGCGGGCGCGGGTATCTCGCCGCCGGCGACGGCGCTCCAGTCCTGCGACCCCTTGGTCTTGTTCGTGAACTTCTGTACCCCCTGCTGCACGGTGCGCTCCACGTGCACCGTGACGTCCTTCTCGACGTGGAGATGGCGCAGCATCGTCGCCTTGGTCAGCGGGCCGGTGCGGGTGCCGCTGAAGTTCGCTCCGCTGCCGGGCAGGATGACCGCGTTCGAAGGCAGGTTCGGTGCTCCCAAGATCGGAACGTGCGCCTTGAAGCTGCACTGGCCGGTCGCATTGGGCGGCGTGCCCTCAGCGGACTCCAGAACGAGTTCCATCGTCGCCGCCGCCACGTCGACCGACACGCCGCCCATCCCCTTGGCGTACGCCTCGGCCACCGCCTTGGGTGCGGGCTTCCAGGGCTGACCGACGGTGAGTTGTTTCGGGGCCAGGCTCTCGAGCGGGTCGTCCACGCGGGTTGTGCCGAACGTGTCGTCGATCCAGATCGTCGCGAGTTCGCTGAGCGGCATCTCCTGCCGCAGCTTCCACTCGCCGTCGCGGAGCATGACCACTGCTCCCTCGAGCGACTCGTCGGTCGCCGCGTCGTCGACGGCCTTCCACGATCTCACGAAGACGGTCTGTGTCGCGGCTTCGCCGCCTGCGCCCGCTTTCTCGCAGCGGACGACGTACACGGCGTCGAGCGCCTGGTGCCGCTTGTTCATGGACTTCCCGGCCAGCGTCGTTTCGCTGTCGATCGACTCCTTGAAGGCGACCGTGAGGATCTGCTTCGCCTCCCAGCGATCGTGCCAGTCGATGTCGTACTTCTTCGCGTCGTCGCCCGCCGCGGCGAGTCCGGCGAAGGCGGCGGTCACGAGGAGTCCGGCGGTGAATCGAAGTCGCATGGAGGTCTCCTTCGGGTGTTCGCGACGCGGCGGCTACTTGTCGGAGGGCGGGGGCGCCGCCGGCGCCTTTGCTTGCTTGCGCGCCTCGGCGCAGGCCTCGTAGTAGGCGAGCGTCTTCTTGATCTCCTCGTCCTCGCTGTCGGCGGCGACGGCGGCCCGCTGCGTGTCGAGCGCCTCGTCGGCCATGCCGATCACCTGGTAGACGCGCGCCAGCGTGTCGAGGATCGCGGCGTCCTTCGACTCGGAGAGCGCGACGGCGCGGCGCGCGGCCTTCAGCGCCGTGGAGGGCTGCCTCATCGCGACGTTCTCCGCCGTGACGAGCTTCCACGCGATGACGTTCAGCGCCACGCGGTCGTCGTCGATCTTCGGCAGGACGCCGTCGATGAACGCCTTCAGCTTCGCGGCGTCCTTGTCGCGGAAGAAGAGCCGGAGCTTCGCGTCGAGGCCGACCTCGTTGCCCGGGTCGGACTCGAGGAGCTTGTCGGAGTCGGTCGCGGCCTGGTCGAGGTCGTTCGAGCTCACGCTGTCGGCGACGGTCTTCTGGAGTTCCTCCAGCGCCTTCGCCTTCTCCGCGTCGAGCTTGCCCGCGAGCACCTTCTCGAGCGCGCGCTCGAGGCCCGCCGTCGCGTCGCCCTGCCACACGATCCCGCCCGCCTTGTCGATGACGAACGCGTACGGGAGGTGCTTCCTGTGGCGCGTGCGGATGCTCTGCATGTACGGCGCGGTCGTGTTGTTGTCCCCGTCGCAGGCGAGGTGGTACTTGACCTTCCCGTCCTTCGTCAGCTCCTTCAGCTCCTCGGGCTTCTCCGTGGAGACGCCGACGATCTCGACTTCGGCCTTGTACTTCTCCGCGAGCTTCGAGAGCAGCGGGATGGCCTTCTTGCAGGGCTCGCACCACGCGCCGAAGAATTCCACGACGACGACCTTCTTGCCCGCGCACTGCTCGAGGAGCACGGGCTCGCCGACGATCCACGAGGTGACGTCGATCTCGGGCGCCTTCTCGCCGACCTCGATCGCGAGCGCCCACGCCGCCGCCGCGAGGATCAATCCACCTGCCAGGAAGCCCTTGAACCCGCTCATCGGTCACCTCTCGTCAACTCGTGCGGGCGGCTCGTCCGAGCCACCCACCGGCGCCAACTGTCCGGGGAGAGACGTTACTTCCCGGCGCCCGGCTCGGCTGGCTCATTTGTGCGGGCGTCCGCCGTGCGCCCGAAGCGGAGCGGCGCTCGCGAGAGACCGTTCGGAGAGTCGCTACACTTGCGGGATGCGACCGCCCGCTTCGAAGGTGGCGAGTGCCCTCGCCGCCGCACTGCTCGTCCTCGGCGTCGCGGTCGTCGCCGTGCGCGGCCGCAGTGCCGCCCAAGGCGCGCTCACCGCGGCGCGGCCTTCGATCGACGGCCTGCTCGCGGCGGTGGACGAACGCCGCTTCGGCGACCTCGCGCGCTACGCGGACGCCGGGTTCGTCGCCGAGACGCGCGGGCCCGAGCTTCGCCCAGTGCTCGATGCGATGGACGCGGTGCTCGGGCGCCGAGTGTCGCTCGCGGAGCCGTCGGCGCGCCTCGCGGACGGCGACGGGCGCCGTCTCGCCGTGTCGATGGAGGCCGCCCACGAACGCGGCTCGGCCGTCCTCGACGTGGTGGCGGAGCGCGGCGCCGACGGCGGATGGCGGGTGTCGCGCGTCGCCGCGCGCTCGGCGGCATTCGTGTGGGTGCTCAGGTGACCGGCGCCCGGACCCGTCCCGCTCAGGCCGACGCTTCGGGGTAGCCGAGCGAGCGAAGCGCGGTTCGCAGGCGTTCGGCGGCCTCGTCGAGGGCGCGAGGGTCGGCGTCCTTGTCCTGGCGTTCGAAGTCGAGATCGTTCAGTCCGTCGATCGGCACGACGTGGATGTGGGTGTGCGGCACCTCGAGCCCGCCGATCAGGAGGCCCACCTTGCGGCTCGGGAACGCGTTCGCGATCCCCTTGCCCACTCGCTGCGACACCGAGAACACCTTCGACGAGAGTTCCTCGTCCATGTCGATCCAGTGGTCGACCTCGCGCCGTGGCACGACGAGCGTGTGTCCGGGGCGCAGCGGGGCGATCGTCAGGAACGCGACGACGTCCGGGTCGCGCCAGACGAAGCGACCGGGAATCTCCCCGGCGATGATCCGTGAGAAGAGCGTCGGCATGGCGGGTCTCCTGGTTGCGACACTAGGCGCCGCAACATACGACGTTTCATGAATGTAGGCAATCGTAAGTTGATTTTGAACAAGGCCTTGAACTGCTTTGGCGCATCGCCAAAGCAGGAGACACTTCCGGCGTGTTCAAGAGCCTTCCCGACCTCCGAGACGCGCTGCTCGCGGCGCGCCTCGTCCGCGAAGAGATCCTCGGTCAGCCGGTGCTGCCGGAGTCGGCGGCGCGACTCCGCGAGAGCTTCCTCCGCGACAACTCGCCGCCCGGCGCGCGTCGAGCCGTCGAGGCGGCAGTGGAGCGCGGACGCCGCCCGGGGTTCGGGATCATCGACGCGAACAATCTCGCCGCGCTCGCGGAAGCGCTCGGCTCGCCGGATGTGAGGACCCACGGAGGCGTCCCGTTCCACGGCAAGCCCGCGCCGTCTCCCGCGCGCGTCCCCGAACTCGTCGAGGAACTCCTCGACACCGTCAACGCGCCGACCGCGATCGAGTCCTGGCCGGCGCCGGTCCGTGCGTTCGGGGTCCACTTCCTGCTCCGTCTCGTGCAGCCGTACCAGGCGCCGCCCGATCTCGTCGGGTACGCGGCCGAGGCGATGCTCCTCGCCGCCGACGGTTTCGCCGCGGACCACGTGCTCCTCGCCGAGCCCGAGGTCGGCGCCGGTGCAGGGACGACGAAACCCGACCCCGATGCCTTCGCGCGCGAGCGGCTGGACCGCCTCCTCGAGCGGTGCGGCGCGGCGAGGGACCGGGTCCGCGGAGCCGCGGCGCGCTCGCTCCTCGCCGCCTGGGCCGGACGTCGCGACGCGCGGCTCAATCCGCGGGAGCGGCGGCTCGTGAAGTGGCTCGCCGAGCGGGACGGCGAACCGCGCGTGACGTTCCAGGACCACGTGGACCTCCACGCCGGGCGGCGCGCGCCGAGCGTGCGCTCGCTGCAGCGCGACTTCCAGCGACTGCGCGCCCGCGGCCTCCTCCGTCCCGACGGCGACGGCTTCCTCCTCGACACTCGGCCCGTCGTCTTCGGCGGCTGAGAGGGTGTCAGATGACGCGAAGCTCCGGCCCGCGCGGCTTCGGCGGCGGCGGCGGTCCCTTCTCGACCGGACCCGTCCACGCGGCGAACCCGCCCGCGAGCACGCCAACGTCGGCGTAGCCCATCAGCACGAGCCACGCGGCCGCGGCCGACGTGCGCTTGCCGCCGTCTCCGACGACGAGGATCCGAGCGATCCTGTTGATGGGGAGCTCGGAGCGGCGCTGCGCGATCTCGTGGACGTGGAGCGACGCCGAGCCCGGCAGGTGACCGGCCTCGTACTCCTCGGCGCTCCGAACGTCCACGACGAAGGGGCGCGGCGTCACGGAGGTTGCGGCGGCGAACTCCTCCGCCGTCAGTTCGTGATGTCGGGCCATCCGCATGAGCCTACTTGGACGGGCGACGGGGGAGGGATAGCGTCTCGTCTCCGTGTCGCCCTCCGGCGGGCGGGGAAGTCAGGTCGATGCAGAACGGCGCGCGGAGTCGCGCGGCCGGGAAGGGATCGAGAGATGCGGTGCGTACGTGTGCTCCCCGCGACGCTCGCGGTGCTCCTGCTCCACGGCGCGGCGGCCCCGCTGCACGCGGCGGGCGACCTGAAGGAGATGGAGGACGCGAAGCGCGGGTTCGTGGTGAAGGTCCCGTCGAGTTTCACCCAGAATCCTCCGAAGCCCGGGAAGGAGTCGGCCTGGCAGGCCGCCGAGTTCTACGACGATCAGGCGAAGTACAAGTCGTCGGGCGCGCAGAACCCCCAGCTCACCATCACCTGGTGGGTCACGCCGAAAGTGGCGACGACGCCGAGTGCCGCGCCGCCCGAGACACCCGGCGGCGGCGGCGCGGATACACCGGGGAAGATGCCGTCCCGCGACGAGTTCGAGGAGATGTTCGGCCCGAAGAACCTCGACGCGCTGCTCGACCGGTACCTGCCGCCGAACGCCCGCCTGTTCGGGGAGATCGCGCCCCTCGCCGAGAAGTGGCCCGGCGCCAGGTCGGCGAAGACGACGAAGCAGAAGCTCGAGTTCAGGTACCTCGAGTTCAATGCGACGAAACCCAAGAAGAAGGACGAGCCTCCGCCGCCCTGGTACTTCTTCGTCGCGAAACTCGCGATCGAACGCCCGACGGAATCGATCGTCGTCGGCTTCCACGGCTACTGCGCGACGCAGTTCGCCGACAAGCTCGGTCCCGCGTACGTGAACGTGGTCAAGAGCTTCGAGACGCACGACACCGGCGGATCGACGAGCACGCGCGAGACCGTCCCCGAGGACCCCGACGCCTACCGCGACTACCTGAAGCGCACGAAGGTCATCGAGGGCTGGAACTACCTCGAGTCCCCGAAGAGGCAGTACGTGCTCATCTACTCCGACGGGGTGGACGAGAAGCTGATCCGCACCATCGCGGTCGAGGTGGAATCGCTCCGCGCGCAGGTGTACGAGATCCTCTTCCCGCCGGACCGGCCGATCAAGGCGGTCAGCGTGATCCGCGTCTGCAAGGACCAGACGCAATACCAGGCCTACCACGCGCCCGGCGGCAGCGCGGGCTACTGGTCGTCGCACGACAAGGAGCTCGTGTTCTACGAGGACGCGAGCAACAAGAAGGACTCGCTGCGCGTCCTCTACCACGAGGCGTTCCACCAGTACATCTACTACTCCGTCGGCGCGATGGCGCCGCACTCGTGGTTCAACGAGGGCCACGGCGACTACTTCTACGGACACAACTTCAAGGACGGCCGGTGGCAGCTCGGCAAGTCCCTCGCGCGCACCGACGAGGCCTCGAAGGCGAAGCGGGCGGGGAAGGTGCCGCCGCTCGAGGAGTGGCTCCGCTGGGAGCAGCCCGAGTACTACGGGCGGACGCAGAAGAACCTGACGATCTACGAGAACTACGCGCTCGGCTGGGAACTCGTCTACTTCCTGCGCGGGACGAAGAAGGCCGAATACCGCGGCATCCTCGACCGGTACTTCAACACGCTGAAGGGTCTGGTCACCGCGGCGCACGACGAGCGGGCGAAGGCGGCCGCCGCGGCGAAGGCTGCCGGTCAGGAACCGGAGGAGATCGACGAGGAGTTCGCCAACCGCATGCACGAGGCGGACTGGCACGAGAAGGCGATCGTGGAGGGCTTCAAGGGCGTGGACCTCGGCCAGCTCTACAAGGACTGGATGGACTTCTCGCCGTAGACTCGCCCGCCCGATGGACGACTCGACCCGCCGCGGCGGACTCACGATCCGCGAGTACGAGCGGCACGTCTGGGACATGGCGCGCCACCAGATCCACCCCACGTTCCTCTACGTGGCGGCAGAGGTCGCGGGTGCGACGCGTCTCCTCGGCCATCCGGCGTACGCCGACGACGGCGGCGGCCTCCGGGAAGTCCTGCTCTTCCTCGGCGGTTTCCTCGGGGCGTGGGGCTGCTTCTACTCGACGCTCTTGCGCGTCGCGGGGCTCCGGAGCCTCGCGGTGACGGTGATCGTTCCGGCGGCCGTCGTCGCGGCGCTCGTCTTCTGGTTCGTGCTGCCAGCGCCCGACGCGATGAGCCGCGGTACGCTCCTCGCCGCGGAGGCGTCGCTCGTCCTTCCGGGCGTGATCGCCTGGGCGATGACGATGCGCCGCTGGCGCATCGCCCGCCGCGAGGCGGAGTCGGCGGCGTCGCAGGGGCCGGAGTCGTGAGCGCCATCCTCCTCGCGCAGCAGGCGCCGCCGCCCGATCTGCCGCATCAGAAGGCGAACGAGGGCTTCTTCGGATGGGGCGTCGGCCTCGTGATCGTCGCATCGTGCCTGCTCGCGGGCGTTCTCGCGTGGCGCCGCGCGAAGACGCGGCCGCCGTCCATCCCGATCTGGGACGACGAGACGTTCGAGAGCGAGGTGCTCGGCTCGCGGATGCCCGTGCTCGTGCACTTCTCGCGCGCGTGGCACGTCGGCGACCGCGCGGCCGTGGCGCAGACGGAGCTCCTCGCGTGGCAGAACCGCGGCGCCATCCGCGTGGGCCTCCTCGACATCGACAGGAACCCGAAGACGATGGAACGCTTTCCCGAGCTCGAGCCGCCCGCGTACCTCCTCTTCTACCAGGGGCGCAAGCTCTGGCACCGGCCGGGGCTCCGCATCGCCGGCGACCTGCAGGGGGACATCGACGTGGCTCTCTCGCGAGAAGGCTTCTGAGCTGCGCCTGCGACGCAGCTCAGAAGCCGCGCGCCGCCGAGGGCCGGACTCCGCGCGCCCCGCCCTCGCTGCGGAAGTGGCCGAAACCCCCGCCGCTCCGTAAAACCTGCCCCATGTCCGGACAGAACACGAACCGCCGCAAGCGAAAGCCCAAGGAGCTGGCGGTCATCACCGACTGCTGCACGGGCTGCGCGGGCTCGCCGGTCTGCCAGACGCTGTGCCCCGTGGAAAACTGCATGCAGCTCATCCACGACGACGCGACGAACCCCTTCGGCTACATCTGGGTCGACCCGCTGAAGTGCATCGGCTGCCGCCAGTGCATCACGCAGGGAGTCGCCTCGCGTGCCGAGCTGAAGGACATCTGCCTCATCGGCTGCCCGTGGGACGCGATCGAGATGACGCCCCTCGCGGACGTCGAGAAGGTCTACGGAGTGCTCGAGTACTGAGGCCCGCGGGCGCGTCGCGGCGGGCGTTCCCGCCCGCGAGGAGCCCGTCGATCTGCCGCGAAGTCAAATTGGAGACGGTCGCCGGGCGGTCCTACGATGGCCGCCGGGCAACCTCGAACGGAGCGGACTCATGAGCGATTCGGCCTCGGGAGCATCGGGCGCGACCACGCGTCCGACTCCGCGTCCGCCGGGTGCGGTGGCGCCGCGCGCGCCGCGGGCGCCGGAGCAGCGCGGAGAGGATCTCGCGCCTCCCGCCGGCCCCGCCACGCTCAAGCGCCGCTCCTTCGCGTGGGGCGGGCTCAAGCTCTTCTTCCTCGTGATAGGCGGCTGCACGGTGAAGTTCTTCTTCCCGCGCACGCTGACCGAGCCGAAGACCACCTTCAAGATCGGCCGCCTGGACGACTACGCGTTCGGCGTGGACGACCGCCTCCAGTCGAAGTTCCGCATCTGGGTCTGCCGCGACACCCAGAGGCTCTACGTGATCCGGGCGATCTGCACGCACCTCGGCTGCACGCCGAACTGGGTCGCCTCCGCCAACAAGTTTAAGTGCCCCTGCCACGGCTCGGGCTACGACTCGACGGGTGTCAACTTCGAGGGACCGGCGCCGCGGCCGATGGAGCGCTGCCACGTCGAACTCCTGCCCGACGGACAGGTGCAGGTCAACGTGCTCCGCCTCTACCCCGAAGCGCGATGGGACGACGTCGGCGCCTACCTCAAGGTCTGAGCCGAACGAGCCGGAGAACATAGATGGCCACGAAGACCGACCACGATCCCGCCTCCATGAAGGCGATGGTCGAGAAGATCAAGGAGCAGGGCGAGCTCCAGAAGAAGTGGAAGGCGAACTTCTTCGAGACGCCGTTCTGGCGATCGATCTTCCGCCACAAGGTCGACGAGACGCCGCGCAACCGCTCGCTCGCGGTGCTCAGCAACGTGTTCCTGCACCTGCACCCCGCGAAGCTGAACCGCGACTCGGTGCGCTACTGCTTCAACTGGGGCATGGGCGGGATCACGTTCTACCTCTTCATCATCCTGACGTTCACCGGTGTCGCGCTGATGTTCTACTACCACCCCGACAAGGCGAATGCCTTCCGCGACATGCTCTACATCAGGAACGACGTCCCCTTCGGCAACTTCCTGCGCAACATGCACCGCTGGTCCGCGCACGCGATGATCATCGCGACGTGGCTGCACCAGATGCGCGTGTTCATGACGGGCAGCTACAAGCCGCCAAGGGAGTTCAACTGGAACGTCGGGGTGATCCTCCTCCTCGTGACCATGCTGCTCTCCTTCACGGGGTACCTCCTCCCCGACGACCAGCTCGGCTTCTGGGCGGTCACCGTCGGCACGAACATGGCGCGCGCCTCGCCGCTCATCGGCCACGAGGGACCGTTCGTCGAGGTGCTGCACCCGACGGCGTTCAACGACGTCCGCTTCGCGCTGCTCGGCGGCTCGATCGTGGACGCGAACGCGCTCCTGCGCGCGTACATCTGGCACTGCGTGGCGCTGCCGATCGTGGGATCGATCTTCATGATCGTTCACTTCTGGCGCATCCGTAAGGACGGCTGTCTCTCGGGGCCCGCGCCCGTGATGCTCGACAGTGAGGCCGGCAAGGCGAAGGGGCGCCGCTGATGCACTTCGACTGGTACCAGATCTGGCAGAACGTCAGCCTTCCCGACAACGTCCCCATCGTGCTGATGATGATCCTCATCCCGTACTACCTCTGGTACGGGTTCCGCGAAGCGGTGAGGAACGACCGGCTCATAGCTCAGCTCGAGAGCGACCCCGCGCTCGCGAAGACGCACCACAGGAAGTCGTTCCCCTTCCACCCCGCGTGGGACAAGGTCCTGCACTCGTGGCCTTACCTCCTGCGCGTGGAGTTCCTCGCGGCGCTGATCGTCACGGCGTTCCTCATGATCTGGTCCGTCTACCTCGACGCGCCGCTCGAGGAGCCCGCGAACCCGATGCTCACGATGAACCCTGCGAAGGCGCCGTGGTACTTCCTCGGCCTGCAGGAACTGCTCGTCTACTTCGACCCGTGGATCGCGGGCGTGATGCTCCCGAACTTCATCGTGGTCGGGCTCATGGCCATCCCGTACCTCGACCCGTCGCCGCTCGGCAACGGCTACTACACGTGGAAGCAGCGCAAGTTCGCGATCGCGGGCTACATGTTCGGCTTCCTCGTCCTCTGGGTGCTGCTCGCCATCATCGGCACCTTAATCCGCGGACCGGGCTGGATGTGGTTCTGGCCGGGCGAGACGTGGGACCACCACCGCGTCGTCCACGAGGTGAACGTCAACCTGCACGAGATGTTCGGGATCACGGACCCGACGATGTACGGCATCTTCGGCGGCGTCGTGACGATCGGCGTCATGGCGGTGATCGGCGGCGCGGTGGACATCGCGATCCGCAAGCTGCACCCCGACATGTTCCGGCGGCAGAACCTCGTCCAGTACCTCCACACCGTGGGTCTCGTGGCGCTCATGCTCCTCGTCCCCGTGAAGGTCTTCATGAAGCTCGCCTTGAACATCAAGTACGTGTGGGTGACGCCCTGGTTCAACGTTTGAGCGAAAGAGACAGATGAGCCAGATCGAAACAGCAACGCCTCCGGCCGACTCGGCGATCCCCAAGGATCCAATCGTCCACAAGTCGTACTCCGTGCACATCGCGATCGCGTCGCTCGCGCTCGTCGTCGCGACGGTGCTCGCCGTCGTGGACGAAGGGTGGTGGCGCCGGCCGTACAAGGGCATCCAGGGGCAGTACCGCGAGACGTACTCCGCGTACCTCGGCAAGGTCGAGGCGAAGCGGCGCGCGTTCGTCGACGGCGTGCTGGAGCACGTCGCGGAGTTCGAAGCGCTGAAGAAGCGCGCGAACGACGCCGCGGCCGAGTGCGCCGACGCCGCGGCCACGGTCCAGGCGAAGCTCACGACGGCCACGGACAAGAGCCGCAAGCTCGGCGCCGCGCTCAAGGTCTCGAAGAGCGAGATCGCGGCGCTCACGTACGAGTCGGAGCACAAGGCCCACGCCGACGGCTTCAAGAAGGTGGACGAATCGCCCGCGGCGAAGCCCGTCGTCGAGGAGATCGAGGCGATCCGGAACCGCGAGATCGAGTTCACGTGGACGGTGACGACCTACGCCGGCAAGGACGAGGAAGGCGGGGCGAAGACGTCGACCGCCGAGGAGACGGAGAAGGGCCGCGTCGCGGACCTCCTCGTGAAGGCGCTCGACCTCGAGGCGGAGAAGGCGACGCTCCAGAACGATCTCGGCAAGGCGAACAAGCCGGCGTCGGAAGCGGCGAAGGCGCGCGACCAGTGGCTCGCCGACAACCTCGGCAACCTCGCGTACGCCATGACGAACGTCGACGACACGACGCGAAGCGTGATCGCCGCCTCGGGCGCCGCTGCGTACATCGACGACGACGTCGTGACGCTCCGGCCGAAGACGCTCGGAGACCTGAAGGCGAAG
The DNA here is from genome assembly GCA_031404455.1 of Planctomycetia bacterium. Taxonomy (GTDB): domain Bacteria; phylum Planctomycetota; class JAJSAM01; order JAJSAM01; family JAJVHW01; genus JANNHP01. The sequence goes on from JANNHP010000246.1 coordinate 11,468, forward strand.
GTGGAGGAGATCCCCACGGGCGTCTTCTCGGCGCTGCGCGGCGACATCCGGCAGATCCACATCGCCGAGGCGCGCAACTGGGTGGACCGCTGCGAGACGTGCCATCTGAACACGCGCGAGCCCTTGCCGATCACGGTCGATTCGCTGAAGCGCGTCCTCGGCGAAACGGTCACGGCTCCGCCCGCGACGCCCGGCGAGGAGCCGACGACGCTCCCGGCGTGGGATGCGTCGAAGATCGAGTCGATGCCGCTCGCGCTCTTCACGAGCCACCCGAACGTGGACCTCCTGAAGACGCACGACCCCGAGCGCTTCGGCTGCTCGATGTGTCACAACGGCAACGGCGTCGCGATCACGAGCGCCGAACTCGCCCACGGCGAGAACCACCACTGGCTCCAGCCGCTCTACCCGAAGGAGAACGTGGAGGCCGGCTGCGTGCAGTGTCACCAGCAGGACCTCGTTCTGCCGATGGGCGACCGCATCACAGCGGGCAAGGACACCTTCCGCCGCGTCGCGTGCTGGGGCTGCCACCGCTACGAGGGCTTCAACACCGAGCTCGAATCGGTCACCGCGTTCGACGGCCGCCTGAAGGTGATCGACGAGGAGTCGAAGGCGAAGGCGCTCCGCCGGGAGAACCTGCAGGCGGTCTTGAACGCGCTCGACCAGGACGTCGAGGCGCAGAAGAAGGCGTACGACCGCGACTTCCCCGCGAACCTGCGCGAGCGCGAGGCGCTGACGCAGGAGATCTCGGCGCTCGCCGTCGAACGCGCGCAGGTCACGAAGCGCATCGCGGGGCTCTACGTGGAGCGTCAGCGCGCCGGGCCGAATCTCAAGGACGTGAAGATCAAGCTCCTCCCCGAGTTCGTCACGGAGTGGATCAGGAACCCGCGCGAGGCCCACAAAGACGTCGCCGGCAATGCCTTCCGCCCCGACACGAAGATGCCGGAGTTCCGCTGGCAGGACGACGAGGAGGCGAAGGACGTCGCCGCGTTCGTCCATCAGCGCGCGATCGACCCGTCGGAGTTCGAGGCGTACCGCCTCCCGGCGTTCGTCGCGGGCGACGCGAAGAAGGGCGAGGAGCTCTTCAACACTCGCGGCTGCCTCGCGTGCCACGCGATGGGCACCGGCACGGCGAAGATCGGCAACGACTACGCCGCGAACCTCTCGAACCTCGGCGAGAAGAACCGCCCGGAGTACGTGGCCCGCTGGATCACGCACCCGCGCGAGCGACTCGTGCCGTACGACCTGAAGCAGAAGAAGGACGTGGCCGGCGGTGCCAAGGACGACCCGAACCTCGTCTGGACGCAGCACACGATCATGCCGGACTTCCGGCTCTCCGAGTCGGAGGTGCGCGACATCACGACGTACCTGATGTCGCAGAAGCGCGCCGACGTGAAGTACGAGAAGCCCACGTGGCTCGACGACAAGGAGCGCGCGAAGCGCGGCGAGAAGCTCGTCGTCTACCAGGGCTGCGCGGGCTGCCACGAGATCCGCGGTCTCGAGGACGAGAAGGGCATCGGCACCGAGCTGACGAAGGAAGGCAGCAAGTCGATCGACCTCCTCGACTTCGGCCACCTCACCGTGGCCGCGAAGCGCGGCAAGGAACCGCTGAAGGGCGTGGACCTGCTCGAAGACGCCGAGAAGCTCTTCGAGGAGGAGCACCACTGGTTCCGTCCGCGGAACTTCTTCCTCCACAAGATCGCGAAGCCGGACCTCTACGACGAATCGAAGTACCTGCCGGACCGCTTCAATCGGCTGCGCATGCCGCAGTTCAAGTTCACGGCGCAGGAGATCCTCGACGTCACGTCGTTCGTGCTCGGCAGCGTGGACTCGCAGATCCCCGCGTCCTTCCGCTACGACCCCGACGCCGACGGCAAGGCCATCCGCGAGGGCTGGTGGATCGTCAAGAAGTACAACTGCGGGGGCTGCCACCAGGTCACGCCCGACGAGGTCCCTTCGATCTGGAACACGCCCGCGTACGCGGACAAGACCGACTCGAAGAACCGCGACGCGAACCTGCCGCCGACGCTCGTGGGCGTGGGTTTCCGTCTGAAGCCCGACTGGATGGCGAAGTTCCTGCGCGACCCTTCGATGGGCGGAGGTCGCGCGCGCCCCGAATCCACGCGCGCGCACCTGAAGATCCGCATGCCGACCTTCGACTTCTCCGAGGAGGAGATCGAGAAGCTCGTGCTCTTCTTCTCGGCGATGGCGAAGCAGCAGCCGGTCTACCAGCCCGAGGTCGTGAAGCCTCTCGAGGGCAAGGAGCTCGCGGCCGCGTCGGCGATCTGGAAGGCGGCGAACTGCATGCTGTGCCACGTGGTCGACGGCCAGGCATTCACGAGCGAGACGAAGGCTCCGAATCTCTCGTACGCGCCCGCGAGGCTGCGTCCGGAGTGGATGAAGCGCTGGATCTCGAACCCGCCGGCGATGCAGCCCGCCACTGCGATGACCAAGTTCTTCGGCGAGGAACCGGGACCGGACGGCAAGTGGCACTACATGCCGGGCAGCAAGCCCTTGCCGGAGCTCGAGGGAATCACCGCAGACCAGGTGGACCTGATGGTGCGGTACCTCGTCCAGGGACTCGCCGGCAAGTAGCGGGCGGTGCCGGCACGACGGACGGGCGGCGCCCTCTGAAGAAGGGCGTCCTGCTGATCGGCGCGGTCGTCCTCGGGACCATCGCGCTGACGTGGCTCGTCTGGCGGCAGACCTGGTTCGGCGCGCGCCTCACCGACGACGAACTCATCGCGGCGATGGCGCCCGGCGCCACTGCGCGCGAGGCGCAGCACGGGATCGAGGAGATCACGCGACGGCTGGCCGAGAACGACGTCGGCCGCGACCGCTGGGCGCGGCTCCTCGTGGAGACGTCGCGGCGCGCCGAGGACCCCGTCCGCGTCGCGGCCGCGTGGGCGATGCACTTCGATGCCGGCCGCGAGGAGTTCGTCGCGCGTCTCCGCGAGATGATCGCGAGCGACGAGTCGGTCCTTGTCTGCCGCAACGCCGCGTGCTCGCTCGCGAAGTCGGGCCACGCGGAGTCGCGGGCGATCCTTCGGTCAATGCTCGGCGCCGTCACGGTGACCGCGGCCGACGCGGGCAGGGTGTCCGCGCTCGTCGCCGTCGGCATGCCCATCCGCGAGAGCGCTCCGGTCGCGCGGCTCCTCCTGGCCGACGGCTCGGAGTCCGACGTCATCGCGCCGGTCCCGGGTCGCGTGATGACGCGCCTCGTCGCGGACGGCGCGCGCGTGTCGCCCGGCGATGGCGTCGTCGTGCT
>JANNHP010000247.1:0-13658 GCA_031404455.1 Planctomycetia bacterium
AGCCCTTCGACCTCGCGGCGCCGTGTCCGTACGACGTGGTCCTCGACCGGCTGACGCACTGGTACATGCCGACGCGCGAGTGGGTGAAGAAGGCGGTCGTGATGAACGACCTCTACGTGCTGAACAACCCGTGGTCGATCCAGGCGAACGAGAAGCACACCACCTACGCCGCCATGATGCGCCTCGGAATCCCGGTGCCGACGACGTGGATGCTCCCGCAGAAGGAGTACGAGCCGCACGCGGACCTGAAGGTGACGCTCAACCGCTACGCGAAGCTCTTCGACCTCGGCGAGGTCGGCCGGAGCGTCGGCTACCCGATGTTCATGAAGCCCTACGACGGCGGCGCGTGGGTCGGGGTCAGCAAGATCGACGACGAGAGGACGCTCCGCGAGAAGTTCGACGAGAGCGGCAAGCGCCTGATGCACCTGCAGAAGGCGGTGAGCCCGTTCGACCTCTTCGTGCGCTGCCTCGCCGTCGGGCCGCAGACGCGCTCGATGCGCTACGACCCGGGCGCCCCGCTCCATCTGCGCTACATGACCGACAAGGACTTCCTCACGAAGGAGGAGGAGTCGCTCATGGCGGACACCACGCTCACGATCAACACGTTCTTCGGCTGGGACTTCAACTCGTGCGAGGCGCTGCGGCAGAACGGCGTGTTCCAGCCCATCGACTTCGCGAACGCGTGCCCCGATTCGCAGGTGACGTCGCTCCACCAGCACTTCCCGTGGCTCGTGCTCGCGCAGGTGCGCTGGTCGCTCTTCGTCGCGGCGACCGGCCGCAAGATGAGGAAGAACCTCGACTGGGAGCCTTACTTCGAGATCGCCGCGAAGGACCTGCCGTACCGCGAGAAGCTCCGTCAATACGCGGCCATCGCACGCAAGCGTCTCGACGCCGATCGCTTCGGAGAATTCGTCGACCGCAATCTCGGGGCCCTGCCCGAGATTGCGCACGAGTTCTTCGGCACCGAGCGCGCGAAGGACGCCGTGCGGCAGAAGGTGGCGGCGCTGTTCCCGGCCCACGAGATCGACGAGTTCACCGAGCACTTCTGGGCGTCCATCCAGAAGTGGCGTCAGGAGGAAGGAAGACCCAAATGACCACCGAGACGATGACGAAGCGCTCCGAGAAGATCCGGTCCCGCCACGCAGGGCAGGACGTGCTCTGCGTGCGCTGGGGGACGATGGGAACGCCCGTCCTGCTCTTCCCCACCGCGGGCGGCGACGCCGAGGAGTGCGAGCGCTTCAAGATGCTCGTCGTGCTGCGCCCGCTCATCGAGGCGCGCCGCATCAAGGTCTACTCGTGCGACAGCGTCGGCGGCCAGGCGCTGACGAAGCGCCGCGACTTCGCCCCCGGTCATTTCCCGAAGATGCAGACCGCGTTCGACCGGTTCGTGTCCGAGGAGTTCGTGCCGTGGATCCGCGCCGACTGCCAGACGCCGGACATCGGGATCATCACGGCGGGCGCTTCGATCGGCGCGTTCAACGCCGTCGCGTCGATCTGCCGCCACCCCGACATCTTCACCAAGGCGATCGGCATGAGCGGCACGTACGACGTGTCGAAGTGGCTCGACAAGCCCGACATGAACCTCGACTTCTACTACAGCTCGCCGATGCACTTCCTCCCCCGCCTCGGCGAGACCCCGCAACTCGCGAGACTGCGCGATCGGTTCGTCCTGATCGCGACGGGCGAGGGCGACTACGAGGACCCGGCGCAGAGCTGGGCGCTGGCGCATCTCCTCGGCAGCAAGGGCGTCCCGAACCGCATGGACGCCTGGGGCGAGGACTACCGCCACGACTGGACGACGTGGCGCGCGATGCTGCCGAAGTACCTCGACGAACTCGCGTGACCGACCGAGGCGATCGATCACGCGAGTTCGTGTAGCCATCGACGTCGATCTCCGGCGCGTCGTCCCGTGGATGATTTTGAAGAGATCGATGGGACTCAGTGCCCGCGCCGACCGCACGCGGGCTGTGCCCTCTACGGACGGCTGTCGTTACAGCCGTCCGTAGAGGGCCACGTACTTCTGGATCTGACGGTCCCACGAGAAGTCCTGCGCCATGCCGGTGCGCTGGAGACGACGCCACGCGTCGCCGTCGCGGAACGCCGTGAGCGCGACGTCGAGGGCGCGGGCGAGCGCGGCGGGAGCGAAGTCTCCGAAGACGAAGCCGGTGCCGCGGCCCGTCTGCGGATTCCACGACTCCACCGTGTCGGCGAGTCCGCCCGTGCGGCGCACGAGCGGCGGCGTGCCGTAGCGCAGGCTGTACATCTGGTTCAGGCCGCACGGCTCGAAGAGCGACGGCATGAGGAAGAGGTCCGCGCCCGCCTCGATCTGGTGCGCGAGTTCGTTGCTGTAGCCGTTGTGGAAGGCGGCGCGTCCGGGGAAGCGCCGTGCGAGTCCCGTGAAGAAGTCCACGAGACCCTGCGCACCCGAGCCGAGTGCCACGAGTCGGATGTTCCCTTGCGCGAGGTGCTTCGGGAGGACGTCGCGGGCGAGTTCGAAGCCCTTCTGCGACGTGAGCCGGGAGACGATGCCGACAACCATCGCCCTCGGGTCCGCGTCGATGCCGAGCTTCCCGAGGAGCGCCGCGCGGCACTTCGCCTTGCCGGAGAGGTCCGACGCCGAGTAGCGCGCGGGGATGAGTTCGTCCACCTCGGGCGACCACTCGTCGTAGTCCACGCCGTTGACGATGCCGTGGACGCTCCGGCTGCGCGCGCGCAGGATCGGGTCGAGGCCCATTCCCTGGTCGGGCGTCTGGATCTCGCGGGCGTACGTCTCGCTGACGGCGGTGATCGCGTCGGCGTAGAGGAGTCCGCTCGTCATGAAGCTGAAACGCCCGCCGCGGAACTCGTCTTGGTGGAGCTTCGATTCGAACCCGGCGAGGCCGACGTCGCGCACGGTGCGCGCCGGGAAGGCGCCCTGGTACGCGAGGTTGTGGAGAGTGAGCACCGTCTTCGTCGACGCGAAGAGCTTGTCCCACGAGTAGAGCGTCTTCAGGTAGAGCGGCATGAGCGCCGTGTGCCAGTCGTTCGCGTGGACGACGTGCGGCGCGAATCCCATCCGCTGGCAGGACTCGATCGCCGCCCGCGCGAGGAACGCGAAACGCAGGTGCTCGTCGCCGTCGTTCGCGTAGATCGCGTTGCGCCCGTAGAGCGCAGGGCAGGCGATGAAGTACACGCGCACGTCGGACTTCGGCAGTGGCGCCGAGTAGACGGAGAACGCGAACGTGCGGTCGCCCATCGCGATCGGCACGTCCTCGATGAAGGAGACCGGCGTGAAGGGCTGCCCCGCGCGGTCGAGCTTCCCGTAGAGCGGCAGGAAGAGCCGCGCGTCGTGGCCGTGCTTCGTGAGATAGCGCGCGAGCGCCGCGGCGACGTCGCCGAGACCGCCCGTCTTCGCGAACGGCGCGACTTCGGCGGAGACGAGACAGATGCGCATGGCCCCGAGGCTACCGACGCGTCCCGCCGCGCGCACCTACGGCGTCGATCGGGGCCGGGGCGCGCTACCCTCCGCGCCATGCCCGACCTCGGCTTCTACGCGTCCCAGGCCGATCTCTACGACCTCGCGTTCTCCTGGGACGTCGAGGACGAGGCCGACTGGCTGCTCACGCGCGTCGGACCAGACACGCGCTCGGTGCTCGAACCCTTCTGCGGCAACGGACGTCTCTTCCCCGGCTTCGCGCGGCGCGGCGTCGAGACGGCGGGCGTCGACCTCTCGGCCGAGATGCTCGCGAAGGCCGCCGCACGCATGCGCGAAGCGGGCCTCCCGGCGCCGCTCCTCGCCGAGGCCGACACGCGCGACTTCGACATGGGACGCCGCTTCGACGCGGCCTTCTGTCCCGTCAACAGCTTCGGCTACCTCCACACCGACGACGACCTCGCGCGTCACCTCGCGTGCGTCGCACGTCATCTCGCGCCCGGCGGCCGCTACCTCGTGCAGTTCGGCCTGCGCGACCTCGACGACTTCCGTACGCTCGTCGTGGACACGACGTCGCAGTGGGACGTCGAGACACCGCGCGGCATCCTGCGGACGACGTGGAAGAGCGGCGCCTTCGACCGCGCGACGTGCATCGAGACGCAGATCTCCCGATTCGAGTGGATGACCGGACCGAACGCCGGACACGTCGAGGAGCACGAGCACGCGATTCGCGTCCGCGACTGGGCGTCGTGGAGTCGCGCCGTCGCCTCGTCGCCGTTCCGCGAGATCGCGGCGTGGGACGGCGACGTGCCGTCGCGCCCCGCGTTGCCGGTCGGACGGGCGATGCAGGGACGGCTCTTGGCGTGGCACGAATTGGTCGTGTGAGCGTGGGGTAGACTCGCGGCCATGAAGATCAAGGTCATCGTGCACGAGGCAGAGGAGGGCGGGTTCTGGGCGGAGGTTCCCGCGATCCCGGGATGCGCCACGCAGGGCGAGACGTTCGAGGAGTTGCTGAAAAACCTCTACGAGGCCGTGGAGGGGTGCCTGTCGGTTGAGGTGCCCCAACCGAAGAAGCGCGGCAAGAAGCGCACGGATCGCGTCGTCGAAATCGCGATATGACGCCGCTGTCCGGGAAGGAACTCGCGAAGGTCGTCGAGCGCCGAGGCTGGGTCCTGCTGCGCGTCAACGGGAGCCATCACATCTACGGCCGGCGCAACAGCGTCGTGAAACTCTCGATCCCGATCCACGGCAACCAGCCGCTGAAGAAGGGTCTGTTCCGACATCTCGTGAAGCAGGCTGGGCTGGCGGATTCAGATCTCTGATCGCAGCACGCCGAGACGAAGATCTCGCGGATCGACTGCGCGAACGGAACGAGTGGTTCAGGCGCGGTTCCGCCGCAAGAATCGGCCGCCGACGAATCGGATGAGCCTCGGCAGGAAGTAGCCGAACGCGCCGTTCGCGGCCCAGATGACGAGTCCGACGCCTCCCCAGACGTAGTCCGCCCAGTAGTCGTCCTGCCGCTGGAAGATGGCTCCCGGCAGCGGGAAGCCCAGCACGAGCACGTCCTCGCGCCAGGGGTACAAGACGAACATCGACGCGAGGGCGAGCACCGTACCGACCCGGGCGTCCCTCTCCGCCGCGCTGCTTCGCTTCCCGAACCTCAACACCGCGACTACGACGACCGCGAAGAACGCGATGTACGCGACAAGGATCAGGATCGCGTGCGTCACCTGGGCGCAGGGACTCGGAACCAGCGCGCCCGCTTCGTCACGAACCTCTCGAACGCGTCGTACGCCTCTTCGGCCTCAGCCGTCCGCGTCCACGGCTGCGCGGAACCGTCGCGGTACTCGAAGCGGAACAGTCGGGCGTCGAAGTCGTAGGAGATCACGAGGTGCGGGTTGTCGCCGATGCACCTGCTCATTCCGACGACGAGGTCGTGCATCGAATTCATCCCGCAGAGCCCGGACAGCGCGAAAGGCGAGTCGGCCACTCTCAAGACGAAGGCCGCGAGATCGGCGAACACGGGGTTCGCGGCCGGAAGCTCCGCGAACGACGCCGCGATCTCGCTCCACGGACGGGACGTATCACCGTATCCACCGCCGCCGGTCCACGTCGTCTGCGGCAGGCGCCCCACCCTCACACCACCGTCCCCGGCGGGATGACCGCGTCGCGCGGGACCACGATCACCCCGCCGCGGATGCAGTAGTTGTCGGCGTCGAACTCCTGGAGGCCCTTCGCGTTGACGAGCTTCGCGCCGTCGCCGATACGGGCGTTCAGGTCGATGATCGCGTTGCGGATCTCGCAGTCCTCGCCGATGCCGAGCTTCACCGGGTTCGACGTCGGCGACTGCGACTCGTAGAAACGCGCGCCCATCACTACCGTCCGCTCGATCACCGAGCCCGCGCCGACGACCGCGCGGATGCCGACGATCGAGTTCGCGATCTGGCTCTCGGAGATGATCGACCCTTCGCAGAGGATCGACTGCTCGACCTGGCAGCGGTTGATCTTGGTCCCGGGAAGGAACCGCGGGTGCGTGTAGATGGGGAACTGCGGCGAGTAGAGGTTCAGCGGCGGGAGAGGCAGCGTGAGGTCGAGGTTCGCCTCGTGGAAGGACGGGATCGTCCCGATGTCGCGCCAGTAGCCGGTGTACGCGAACGCGAACACGCGGCGCTCGTGGATCGCCCCGGGGATCACGTCCTTGCCGAAGTCGGCGACCTTCGTGCCGACGAGCAGTTCGTTCAGCACCGAACGGCGGAACGTGTAGATGCCCATGCTCGCGAGGAGGTGTCCCTTCGGCGCGTCGAAGCCGAGGCTCTTCATCGTCGCCGCGTCGGGCGTCAACTCGTCGAGGACCTTCTCGTCCTTCGGCTTCTCGACGAACCGCACGATGCGCCCGGTCGCGTCCACCACCATGATCCCGAGCGACCTCGCCTGCTCGCGCGGCACCGGCGTGACGGCGATCGTGAGATCGGCCTCGGTCTCGCGATGGCGCTTGATGAACTCCTTCACGTTCATCAGGTAGAGCTGGTCGCCGGAGAGGATGAGCACGTGGCGCGCGCCCGAGTCGTTCAGGGTGGCGAGGTTCTGCCGGATCGCGTCGGCCGTGCCCTGGTACCAGTCGCGGTTCTCGGTGCCCTGCTGCGCCGCGAGGATGTCCACGTAGCCGCCGCGGAAGGCGTCGAACCGGAACGTCTGCGCGATGTGGCGGTGCAGGCTCTGGCTCATGAACTGCGTGAGCACGTAGATCCGCTCGACGCCCGCGTGCAGGCTGTTCGAGATCGGCACGTCGATGAGGCGGAACTTCCCGCCGAGCGGCACCGCAGGCTTCGCACGGTCGCGCGTGAGCGGCCAGAGCCGCGAACCCTGTCCTCCGCCGAGGATCGCGCAAACCACGCCGGCCATCGGTTGGAGGTCTCCCTTGCCTGATCGAGGGGCCGCGAGGCTACCCTTGCGCCGCCCCGAAGATCAACGGCCCCTCTCCGAGGACCTCATGAAGCACGTCGTGTTCGTCGCCCCTTTCGCCATGACGACCACGCTCCGGTTCATCCGCGCACTCGCGGCGCTGCCCGACGTGCGGCTCGGGCTCATCACCCAGGACCCCGCGGAGAAGCTGCCCGAGGACCTGCGCGCCTCCTGTGCCGCGCACTGCCGCGTCGCCGACGGGCTCTCCCCGGACCAGATCGAGCAGGCGGTCAGGACGATCGCGAAGACGCTCGGCGGCGTCGACTGCCTCCTCGGCACGCTGGAACAGCTCCAGGTGCAGCTCGCCCAGGTCCGCGCGCGGCTCGGTCTCAAGGGGCTCACCGTCGACGCCGCCGAGAACTTCCGCGACAAGGCGCGGATGAAGACGGCGCTGCGCAACGCGGGGCTGCCCTGCGCGCGGCACAAGCTGATCGCCACGAGGGACGTCGCGTGGAAGTTCGTCGAAGAGGTGGGCTACCCGATCGTCGTGAAGCCGCCGGCGGGTGCCGGTGCGAAGGGCACCTACCGCGTGGACGACGCGCAGTCGATGGGCGAAGCGCTCGAGATGTCGCGTCCCGCGCCGGGCCGCGAGGTGCTGCTCGAGGAGTTCATCGTCGGCGAGGAGTACTCGTTCGAGACCGTGTGCATCCGCGGGCGGCCCGTCTGGCATTCGCTTTCGACGTACACGCCGACGCCGCTCGAGGTGCTCCGCAACCCGTGGATCCAGTGGTGCGTGATGATCCCCCGCGAGATCGACTCGCCGAAGTTCGACGACGTCCGCCGCGCCGGCTTCCGCGCGCTCGAGGTCCTCGGCCAGGGCACCGGCGTCTCGCACATGGAGTGGTTCCGCCGGAAGAACGGCACCGTCGCCATCTCCGAGATCGGCGCGCGCCCGCCCGGCGCGCAGATCTGCACGCTCATCAGCTACGCGCACGACTTCGACTTCTACAGGGCGTGGGCGCGGGTCATGGTGTTCGAGGAGTTCGACCCGCCGCAGAGGAAGTACGCGGCGGGCGCCGCGTACCTGCGAGGCCAGGGCACGGGCCGCGTCGTCGCGATCCACGGACTCGCCGAGTTGCAGAAGGAGCTCGGCGGGATCGTCGTCGAGGCGAAGCTCCCGCAGGCGGGCCAAGGCCCGTCGGGCAGCTACGAGGGCGAGGGCTACGTGATCGTGCGCCACCCCGAGACGGCCGTCGTCGAGCGCGCGCTCGCTCGGATCGTCACGGTGGCGCGCGTGGAGATGGCCTGAGGTGATCCCCCGGCGGCGCCCCGTCTCGTCGGATCTGCGAAACGCCGCTTCGCCCCGACGGGGCGAGGCATGCCCCGCCCGGTTCGGCCACGGACCAGGAACACGGGACCTGACCATCCCGCCGGGCGGTACGAGACCGTCCTGCGGACGGTCTCGCGGCGGCCATGCGTCGCCCCCACGGATGAACTCATTTCGTCCCGCGCCACCGCAGATCAACCCACAGGAGCCATCCCCATGAACGTCCTGATGATCTCGCCGGGCTATCCGCAGGAGATGGAGTACTTCGCGCGCGGGCTGAGGAAGGTCGGCGCGAACGTGTATGGCATCGGCGATTCCGCGCAGGCCGCTCTCCCGCCGATGGCGAAGCAGGCGCTCTCCGGCTACCTCCAGCTCCGCAACCTCTGGCAGGAGGACCAGACGGTCGAAGCGGTCCGTCAGTGGTCGAAGAGCGTGCGCATCGACCGCGTCGAGTGCCTCTGGGAGCCGGGGATGATCCTCGCGGCGAAGATCCGCCAGGGGCTCGGCCTGCCGGGCATGACCGTGGCCGAGACCATCCCCTTCCGCGACAAGGAGACGATGAAGCTCGTGCTCGACAAGGCGGGTGTCCGCACGCCGAGGCACCACCGCGCGAAGAACGCACCCGAGATCCGCGCCGCGGCGAAGGACATCGGCTGGCCGATCATCATCAAGCCGATCGCGGGCGCGGGCTCCGCCGACACCTGGCGCTGCGACTCCGACGCCGACCTCGAACGCGCGATCGGTCTCACGCGGCACGTGGAGGAGTTCAGCGTCGAGGAGTTCATCGAGGCCGAGGAGTTCACGTTCGACACCGTCTGCGCAGGCGGAAGGATCCTCTACTACAACATCAGTTGGTACCGGCCGCGGCCGCTCGTCGCGCGGCAGAACCAATGGGTCACGTCGCAGACGATCGCGCTGCGCGACCCCGACCAGGCGTATCTCGCCGGCGGCGTCAAGATGGGCCGCGAGGTCATCAAGGCCCTCGGCTTCAAGGACGGCTTCACGCACATGGAGTGGTTCCGCAAGGCGGACGGCGAGGCGGTGTTCGGCGAGATCGCGTGCCGCGCCGCCGGCGCCCGGACGACCGAGATCATGAACTACGCGTGCGACATCGACGTGTGGACGGGCTGGGCCGAGGCCGTCTGCCACGGCCGGTGGACGCAGCCGGTCGAGCGGAAGTGGAACGCGTGCATCCTCTTCAAGCGGGCGCAGGGCGAGGGCCGCATCCAGCGGATCACCGGCCTCGACCGCTTCCTCGCCGAGTACGGAGAGTTCGTCGTCTGCACCGAGCTCCTGCCGATCGGGGCGCCCCGCCGCAACTGGAAGCAGACGCTCATCTCCGACGGCTGGGTCATTTTCCGCCACCCCGACATCGGCGCGACGATCGAGATCGCGGACAAGTTCTCGACGGACGTGCAGATGTTCGCCGGCTGAAATCGCGCGGGCGAAGCGCCCGCGCGAACTCAGGTATCGCGGCGAGGGGAGCGTCCGTCGATCCCGGGGGGAGTGCCGATGCACGTGGCCACGATCGACTTCCCCATCCGAGGACGACTCACTGCGAACGCCGCCGACGCGGCGTTGTCGCTTCTCGCCACCTGGTACAAGAACGGCCAGATCGTCGGCGACGACTGGCCGTTGGTACGGCTCGGTGGCGTGCTGCGCGCCCACGTCTCGCTGCCAGCGCGCGACTCCCTGAAGTCGGGGTACTCGAACCGGTACGTCCGGCAGGAACTAGCCGGACTGGCGGCGGCGGGCCTGGACAAGCCGAAGGTGACGATCCTCGGACCCGACCCGGGCACGCCGGACCCATGCGCCTGCAGAGCGCGCCCGTTCCAGATCCTCGTCACGAACTTCCTCGATCCGGGCTCTCCGCTGCGCTGCGGCGCGTGTTTCGCCCCCGTCCCGCTCTACCTCACGTCGCACACAACGGACCACGAACACCTCGACGTGCTGCAGTGGGCTGCGGACTACCGCGCGTGCGACACCCTGCAGACGCACTGCACCGTCGGCGAACTGTTCACCGAGCGGCAGATGCAGGATGTGCGCAGCGCGCTGTCGAGGACGGGACGGCGCCTGTGCCGCGAAGTCGCCACGCGCACCGGCATCCCGACGTACTACTTCCTCGCCAAGAGTCGCGGGCGGAGCGTCGTACACGAGTGCCGTCGACGCTGTCCGTCCTGCGCTAGTCGCTGGCTGCTCCCGACACCGCTCCACGACCGGTTCGACTTCAAGTGCGATCGCTGCTTCCTGCTCTCGAACATCGCGTACGCCGTCGCGTGGCAGGTGAGGGATCGCGGAGCCGAGAGCGCCGAGAAGCCGACCGGGGTTTCGCCACGGAGACGCGCGACGTAGGCGAGACGTATCCGCCGGCGATCGTCTACTTCGTCGCGAACGTCCACGTGAACTCGGCGGGGCCCATCGTGCGGTCGGCGCGGAAGCGAGCGACGCACGTGCGGCGGCGGTCGCAGCGAAGGCCGCGATCGCGCGTCGCCGGGTCAGTCTCGTGTCCATGACATGCCTCCTCATCGTTCCTGCGGGAAGATCCGCAGTTCGGTCGCCTCGCCGAACTCCTTGCCGGTGTTCACCTGGTAGAAGCCGCCCTTGTCCTTGTCCGGCGCAGGTGCAAGGACGGTGTCTCCCTTCGCGTTCGCGATGAGGATCTTCCCGATCGCGCAAGGCGCCTCCTTGATGCGGAAGTAGACGAACCCGTTCGCGTCCTCGACGCCCGCGCACCCGAACTCGACGACCCATTCCCCTTCACGGACGAACTCGTGGCGTTTGACGGCGACGCGCACCGTCGTCGTCTCCTCTACCTGCGCGACCAACATGCCGGAGGCGAGATCCCAGGTCCACTCGCGGACGACGCCGTCCTTCGCCGTTCGGGCGAGGACGAGCGCCTTGCGTCCCTTCAGCACAGGGGTCACGGAGAGGACGACGCCGCCGTCCTTCTCCATCCTCTCGACGAGCGCTCCGAGCGAGAGCGGCGAGAGGGACATGAGCGCGAGCTGCTGCGCGGAACGGGCCACGTGCGGGACGTCGGCGAAGACCTCGACTTCCGGGGTCCACACCGCCTCGGAAGGCGACCCGATGAGTTCCATCAGGACGTTGTGCTCGGCGTCCCGTTCGAGACCTTTCTCCGCGACGTACACGGAGAGCATCAGGGCGCCCTTCGCGTCGAACTCGAACTTTGCCGAGATCGCGGCGGCGCCGCCCTTCTCCGCGTGACGGATGCCGGCGGCGAGCGTCACCTTGCTCGCGGGGAGGGCGCGAACGAGCGCTCCCAGGTCGTCCGCGTCGCCTGCGTGCGACGGCGGACTCCACGCGACTGCGAGCGCGGACGCGATCACGGCGACGACTGCTGCAGACCTCATGACTCACCTCTCTGCTGGTTCTCCCCGCGGTGAACCGCGTGAGGCGGTCGAAGGATCCTTCCAGGCGCGCGAGCGTCTCGTTGAAGACGACGGCCAGGCTGCCGATCTCGTCTCCCTGGTTCTCGACGGGGAGGCGCTCCGCGAGGCGCTCGGCCGTGATTCGCCGCGCGCGCGCCGCCATCTCGCCGATCGGCGCCAGAGCCCGCCGCGCGAGCATGTACCCGCCGAGCGCTGCCGCGCCGACGCCCAGCGGCAGGCCGAGAAAGAGGACGAGGCGGAGCCGCGAGAGTTCGTCGCGCATGTCGCCCAGGGCGCGTCCGGTGCGAATCGTGACCGCCTCGGAGCCGGTCGCGGGCGGCATCGCCTTCACTTCGTGCGGCCACTCCAGGACGCGAAGCGAGCCGTCCTCCGTGAACCCGGGACTCCGGTGGATCGTCCGGCCGTCCGCTCCCACCACGTGGACGGTCGGAAGCGGTGCCGCGTGGTCGGCCGCGAGGCCGGGATCGTGCGAGAGCCAGACCGCGGCGCCGGACTCGCCGGAGTATCCGAGCATCGTCTCGGCTCGCTCGTAGTCGTCGTGGATCTCGCCTGCGAGGCGATCCGACAGGCGTCCCGCGACCGTGAGGTAGACGAAGATCCCGTAGACGATCATCACGGACGCGAGCGTCCCGGCGTACCAGAGCGTGAGGCGCGTGCGCAGCTTCACGGCGCGCGCTCCGAGACCTGGAATCCCACGCCACGGATCGTGTGGATCAGGCGCACCGTGAACTCCTGGTCCACCTTCCTGCGGAGCCGCGTCATGTGGACGTCGATCACGTTGTCGAGCGGCGTCGCCCGGGACGTCTCTTTCCACACGTCGCGGGCGAGCATCTCGCGCGAGACCGGCGATCCCGCGTGCCGGACAAGGAACTCGAGGAGTTCGAATTCACGCGCGGTGAGGTCGAGCCCCCGGCCGCCGCGATCGACGCGTCGAGTGACGAGGTCCATCGAGAGGTCGCCCACTTTCAGGCGCAGCACCAGGTCCGTGCGGCCCCGGCGCAGGAGGGCGCGGATGCGCGCCACGAGTTCCGGGAACGCGAAAGGCTTGACGAGGTAGTCGTCCGCGCCGCGATCGAGGCCGGCGACGCGATCGAGGACCGAGTCCCGGGCCGTCAGGACGAGCACCGGCGTGTCCATGCCGCGGCGACGGATCGCTTCCAGCACCTCGAGGCCGCTGCGGCCCGGGAGCATCAGGTCCAGGATGACGAGATCGAAAGTCTCGGAGCCGACGCGGAAGAACCCGTCTTCGCCCGTCCGAGCCACGACGACCTCGTAATGCTCACCCTCGAGCCCTTCCTTCAGGGCCCGCGCGACCTTCGCTTCGTCCTCGACCACCAGGATGCGCACTTGCGGAGACCTCCTCGGTCCCCTCATTCAACGCGACCCCGCGTCCCGGCGCTCCTGACGTCCTCCTGAAATCAGCGTCAGGATCTAGCAGCCTGTCGCGGTAACCCTCGCGGAGCCGGTCACGCGGGTTGCTGGACGTCGCATGCGCCGGCCGGTCGCCGCTCGGCAACCCGCGCGCCCCGGGGGGTTGAACCTGGGAGCGCGTCTGCTGCGCCGCCGTCTCGGACCGACTGGGGGAAGTCGCTCCTTCGCCGGCGGCTTGCATCCATCGCTCCCAGGCACAACCGGCTCTCGCGGCGTCACCGCGACAGGCTGCTAGCAGTCGGGCCGGCGCCGGAACTCACCTCGTCGTGAACGTCCAGGTGAACTCGACGGGGCCCGTCGCCCGGTCGGCGCGGAAGCGGGCGACGAAGGCGCGGCGGCGGTCGAGCGGTTTCGCGGAGACGAACGTCGCGGACGCGGTCTCGATCGGGCGGCCCTTGCCGGAGTAGGGGTTCTCGGGCGTGAAGACCTCGCCCGCGATTGGGTCGAGGCCGCCCGCGGCGTTGGCCGCGAAGAGTTCGAGGCGCGCGGACTTGATGTCGGTCCACACGCCCTTCCACACGACCGCGACCGGGTAGCCGCGCGGCTGGGCGTAGAAGCCCGCGTCGCGGTCGGGCGGCGGGATCTCGGACTCGCACGTCGCGGGCACCGACTCCTGTCCCGGACCGGGGATGAGCACCGGGAAGCCGCGCGCGCCGACGTCGAGGTCGCCGCCCCA
>JANNHP010000248.1:0-35018 GCA_031404455.1 Planctomycetia bacterium
CCGTAAGCCGCCGCAATGCCCAATTGAACGTGGTGTGGCCGATCAATTGTGGACCGAGCGCAAGCGCAACCATGAACATCCATGCTGCCGAAGGCAGGGGACGCATGCGTCGCCCCTACAACGACACTGGGCGCGGGTCTCTACATCAGGCGTGGCCGCCTCCTCCGTCGCACTACTCCGTCTCCTTCGCCTGCATCTCCGCGATCAGCCGCTTCAGCTTCTCCTCGCGCTCGGCGAGGCGCAGCTTCTCGTGGAAGGCCTCGATCTTCCCCGCCATCACCTCGTCGAGGTTGAAGAGGCTGAACTCGATGCGGTGGTCGGTCGCGCGGTCCTGCGGGAAGTTGTACGTCCGGATCTTCGTGCTGCGATCGGCCGTGCCGACCATCACCTTGCGCGTCGCCGCGCGGTCCGCGTCGACCTTGCTCTGGAAGTGGTCGAAGACGCGCGCCGCGAGGATCTGCCGGGCGCGCGCGCGGTTCTTGTGCTGGCTCTTCTCGTCCTGCATGTGGACGGTGATGCCGGTCTCGAGATGCGTGAGGCGGATCGCGCTCTCCGTCTTGTTGACCTTCTGACCGCCCGGACCGCCGGCGCGCATCTTGTCCTCGCGCACTTCCTTGTCCCAGTCGATCTTCACGTCGACTTCCTCGACCTCGGCGAGCACCGCGACCGTCGCCGTCGACGTGTGGATGCGGCCCTGCGTCTCGGTCTTCGGCACGCGCTGCACGCGGTGGACTCCGCCTTCGAGGCGCAGAAGGTTGTAGGCCTCGTGGCCGGTGATCTGCGCGACGATCTCCTTGAAGCCGCCCATCTCGGACGCGTTCTGGTCGAGGACCTCGACCTTCAGGCCGTGGTTGTCGCAGTAGTGCGCGTACATGTCGAAGAGGTCGCCCGCGAAGATCGCGGCCTCGTCGCCGCCCACGCCGCCGCGAATCTCGAGGATGACGCCGCGGTCGCCGAGCTCGTCCTTGTCGGCGAGGATGCCCTCCGCCTCGGCCCAGAGCTCCGCCAGCCGGGGATCGAGCGTCTTGATCTCTGCATTCGCGAGCTCGGTCATGTCCGGATCGCCCATCGCAATCATCTCGCGGGCGTCGGCCACTCCCTTCCTCGCGGCGACGATCTCGCCGTGGACGCGCGCGAAGTCGCGCAGGCCGCCCATCTCGCGGGAGATGACGCGGACCTTGTTGTGGTCGACGACGACAGCCGGGTCCTCGAGCGTCCGTGAGAGCTCGGCGTGGCGGTTCGCCTTCACGGCGAGCGCGCGCAGAAGGATGTCGCGGTCGATCATGGCCCTTCCCTCGAAACGAAGAGCCCCGCGCATCCGGTGGACGCGCGGGGCTCTTCGTCAGGCAGCTAGCTGGCGGCGGCTTCGGTCGCCGGCTGCGCTTCGCCGCCGGTCGAGTCGAAACCCTTGAACTTCTTGTTGAACTTCTCGATGCGGCCCGCCGTGTCGACGAACTTCTGCTTGCCCGTGTAGAACGGGTGGCACGTGGAGCAGATCTCGATGTGCAACTCCTTGACCGTGGCGCCCGTATTGAACGTGTTGCCGCAGCCGCAGGTGACCTTGCAGGGGTGGTACTCGGGGTGGATCTTGTCCTTCATGGGCTCCTCCGTCGGACGGAGGAGCCTATAAACGACTTGCGGCCAGGCAAGGTTTCGTCAACGCAGGATCGAGACCAGCACGCGCAGGGCGTTGCCGCCGAGCACGAGGTCGACGTGCTCCCGCGACCACTTGCGCGCAAGGAGTCCGGCCTCGATCAGTCCGTAGACCGACGGCGTGTCCGCGCCGCCCGGCAGTCCCGGCGGGTCGAAGCCGTCGAGGTCGGCCCCGATCGCCGCGTGCTCCACGCCGCACACTTCCGCGATGTGCTCGATGTGGTCGAGGACGTTCTCCATCGAGTCCGGGCGTCCCTCTCGCCGCACGTGCGGCGGATAGCACGTCACCCCAGCGAGCCCGCCCGAGCGCGCGAGCTCCCGAAGCTGGTCGTCGGTGAGGTTGCGCGGGTGCGGAGTGAGCGCCATGGCGCCCGTGTGCGTGGTGACGACCGGCGGCGGCGACGGGCACTTCGCGACCTCATCCATCAGGTCCCGGAAACCCTCGGGAGCGAGATGCGCCACGTCGAGGAGCACGCCCAGTTCCGCGCAACGCCGGACGAGTGTCCGTCCGAACTCCGTCAGACCGCGCCGCTCGGCCGCGGGGATCATGCAGCCGTCGCCCGCTTCGTTGCGGGGGTTGTGCGTGAGACCGAGGGAACGGACGCCCATGCCGAAGAACTCGTCGAGGAGCGCCGGGTCGCCCGCGAGCGGCGAAGCGCCCTCCATCGAGAGGAGCCCCGTCAGTCCATTGGCGGGCGCTCGGGCGACGTCGTTCTTCGTCCGCGCCCAGCCGAGGCGGCCATCGGATCGCGCGACGAGATCGGTCCAGATCGCGTGCAGCTTGCGCGCGTACGCCGTCGCGTCCGCGCCGCGGTGCTCGCCGGGCGTGTAGAGCGTGAAGAGCTGGAGCGACGGACCGCCCTCCAGCATGCGCGGGAGGTCGAGCATCTCCGCGTCGAGGCGGGACCAGGGTTCCTTGCCCGTCCGCTCGGTGCGCCAGAGGAGATCCGCGTGGAGGTCGGCGACGAACGACTTCGGCCGCATCAACGACCCGGCGACGCCGGCAGAGCCGACGGGGCGGAGGGGGGCGGCATGGCGGCGACCGCGTGAATCAGATCGGCGCCGGAGTGGGCGCTCGCCTTGTCCTTCACGAAGATCGCCTCCTTCTCGCGGCCGCCGGGCAGTTCGGCGATGCACCGGATCACGACCTCGGCCCTCGTGTCGCCGATCGCTCCGACGCAGAACTCGGCCGTATGGTACATGAGGCGCGTGAGGGCCGGACCGTCGGCCGCGACGGCGTCGTTCGGCCGGATGTGGAGCTTGTAGACGCGGCGCGCGTCCTCGCCCGCGCCCTCCTTGATCATCGAGAGCCGCGCCGGAGCCGGCGGATCGGTCGAGAGCGCCCGCGCGAAGTCCTGCGCGAGGTCAGCCGCGATCTTCGGCGTCTGCGTGTCGGTCATCGAGTCGAGCGAGAACATCATCATGATCGTGAGCGCGAACGTGGCCATGATGCCGAAGATCACGATCGTCCGGATCGCCTTGCTGTCCACGGCTCGCTCCTTGGGCGACAACCTGCCGCCGTCGAGTTCATCGGCCATTTCCGAGCCCGAACCGGAATCACTGCGGGACGACTCCCGCGAGGGCCGGAGCGAGATCGACCTCGTCCCCGGCGCGGATGCCGTGGCGTCCGAGCCATCCGGCCTCGGTCTCGAGCACGTAGCGGGCGCCCGTCCCCGAGCCGGCTCGAGCGATCTTCGAGCTCTCGAGCCCGGCGCCGGGCGCAAGGGTGGCGACCGACACGATGCGCCGGTCTCGGTCGATGAATGCGATGTCGAGCGCGATCACGCAGTCCTCCATCCAGAACGTGCGGGGATCGTCGGTGGCGTAGACGAAGAGCATGCCGCCGTCCTTCGCAAGTGCGGTGCGACCGCCGAGTCCGCGGCGTCTCGCCTCCTGCGTCGCAGCGATCTCGGCGTGGACGACCGGCAGCGTCGTCGCCGGTCGTGGCGTCCCCGCGGGGACCACGACGAGAGACGGACCCGGCGCCGCCGGTGGCCGCCCCGCATCGCGCAGGCGACGAGCGTCGCGACGACGAGCATCGCCGCCGCGCGTGCGGTCACGCCCATGCCTTCGTCCCGATACCCTCGGCCGCGAGCATGCGTGCCACGAGTTCGAGCGGCAGGCCGACGACGTTCGTGAAGCTCCCGTCCAAGCGGGTGACGAACCGGTCCGCCGTCTCCTGGATGGCGTACGCGCCCGCCTTGTCGAAGCACTCGCCCGTCGCCACGTAGGCTGCGATCTCGTCGTCGTCGAGCGGCCGCATGGTGACCGAGGTGGAGCACGACTCGGTCGCGACGCGCCTGCCGCGATCGGTCGCGAGACAGACCCCGGTCACCACGCGATGGGTCGTGCCGGAGAGCTTCGCGAGGATGCGACGGGCGTCCGCCGCGTCGGCGGGCTTGCCCAGGATCTCGCCGTCCGCCGCGACGACGATGGTGTCGGCGCCGAGGACCGGCTCGTCGCGCGAAGGCGCGACGGACAGCGCCTTGCGGCGCGCGATCACGCACGCGACTTCGTCAGCCGCCATGCCCTGCGGAGCCGTTTCGTCGGCGCCCGATGTCACGACCTCGAACTCCACGCCGAGCCGGACGAGGAGCTCGCGCCGCCGCTCTGAGGCCGACGCGAGCACCAACATGGGACGGCTAAGCCTTGGCCTTCGCGGCCTTGCCGCCGGGCTTCGGCTTCTTCTCGCCCTCCGGCTTCGCGGCGCGCCTGCCGGCACCGAGCCCCGCGAGCGGGTCGTCCTCTTCCTTCTCGCGACACCCGTAGCGGGTGAGCAGGTAGTGCGCGCGCAGCCGGTCCTCTGACCCGGCCGTGTCGTGCGCCTCCTTGCCGGCCTTCGCGGCGGACGAGGTCTTCCCGATGACGCCGAGCTTCTGCAGCGTCTTGATCATCTCGGCGCCCGGATGCCAGCCGCCCGATGCGTCGAGGACCGCCAGCACGACGGCCTTCACCGGCGCAGGTGCGCCGCGCATCTTCTCGACGATCGCCGGCAGGTCGGCCTGCGGATCGTTCCTCACGGCATCGAACGAGGTCCGGTGGAGCACCGCACCGATCGATTCGAGGAATCGGAGCGCCGCGCGGCCGAACGCCCGCGCGCCGGCGTCGGCTCCTGCCTCCATGGCCGTGGCGACGTCCCACGCGTCCGAGGTTCGCATCTCGTTCCAGTCGACGAACGCATCGCGGAGACGGTCTCGCGTCTCCGTGGTGCTCAGGCTCGGGGCGTGCATCGCGAGGAGCGTGAGCAGCCCCGCTTCGACCGGGTCGTCCGAGGCGACGAGACGGCCGTAGCGCGTCTCGAGCTTGTCGAGAGCGTCCGTGAGCTGCGCGGCCTTCGAGCGGCCGGACATGCTCAGGATCCCTTCTTCGCGCCCGCCTTTGCGGACTTGCCCTTCGTGCGGTTGCCGCTCGTGCGCACGTTGCGCGGCAGCACGAGGCCCTTCTTCTTCAGGAAGTTGGCCACGGTCTCGGAGCACTTCGCACCGTGGCCGAGCCAGTGCCGGACGCGATCGAGGTCGAGCTTCACGCTCGCTTCGAAGTCCTTCACGAGCGGGTCGTAGTGCCCGAGGTACTCGATCGGCTTGCCGTCGCGGCGCGTCCGCGCGTCGAAGGCGCCGAAGCGGAAGAACGGGCGATTGGTCCGGCCCAGCCGGGCCATGCGGATTCGAACTGCCAAGAGAGTTCTCCTTCTACTCCGTGAGTCCCAGTTCCGCGGGGCTGATGCCCCGGCGGCGCAGCTCGGCGAGCTGCTGCTGCTTCAACTTGTTCATGCGGCGGTCGGCGAGCTTGCCCATCATGCCGCCTTCCGAGCGCATCTGCTTCATCACCTGCTGCATCTGCTTGTGGCTCTTCAAGAGCTTGTTCACGTCCTCCAGCGAAGTTCCGCTGCCCCGGGCGATCCGCCGCCGGCGCGAGCCGTCGACGAGGTCCGGCCGGTGCCGCTCCGCGAGGGTCATGCTCTGGATGATCGCCTTCGCGTGCTTGATCGCCCGCTCGTCGATCTCCTGCCCTTGCAGCGCGGATCCGAGACCGGGGATCATCCCCAGCCACTCCTTCAGGGGCCCCATCTTCTCGACCTGCTCGAACTGCGCGAGCATGTCCTCCATCGTGAAGGTGCCCGAGAAGAGCTTCTCTGCGGTCTTCTCGACATCCTGCCGCTCCATCGCGGCCTCGGCCTTCTCGACGAGCGAGACGACGTCGCCCATCCCGAGGATGCGCTGGGCCATGCGGTCGGGGAAGAAGGGCTCGAGGGCCTCGGTCTTCTCGCCGATGCCGACGAAACGGATCGGCTTGCCGGTGACGGCTCGAACCGAGAGTGCCGCGCCGCCGCGAGTGTCGCCGTCGAGCTTCGTGAGGACCACGCCCGTCAGCGGAAGGGCGTCGTCGAACGCTTTCGCGGAGTTGACGGCGTCCTGGCCGGTCATCGCGTCGAGCACGAGGAAGATCTCGTGCGGGTGCGCACGCGCCGCGATGTCTTTCACCTCGGCCATCAGTTCCGAGTCGACGTGCAGACGTCCCGCGGTGTCGAGGATGACGACGTCGAAGCCCTCTTTCACGGCGAGCGCGACGGCCCTCTCGCAGATCTTCGGCGCGCGGCCCGACGTCTCGCTGTGGACGGCGACATCGAGTGCGGCACCGAGCACCTTCAACTGCTCGACCGCGGCGGGACGCTGCATGTCGGCGGCGACGAGCAGGGGCCGGCGCCCCTTCGACTTCAGGTACCGGGCGAGCTTGGCACAGGTGGTCGTCTTGCCGGAGCCCTGGAGGCCGGCCATCAGGATCACGGTGGGACCGGCCGCGGCCCAGCGGATCGGGATGACGGATTCGCCCGGGACGGACGGCTTGACGTCGTCGCCCCCCATCAGGCGGACGAGTTCGTCGTAGACGATCTTGACGACCTGCTGCTCCGGCCGGACCTGCGAGATCACCTTCTCGCCGATGGCGCGGTCGCGGATGTCCGCGCAGAGCTTCTTCACGACGGCGAGGTGCACGTCGGCGGTGAGCAGCGCGGTGCGGATCTCGCGCAGCGCCTCGTCGACGTCGGGCTCGGTCAGCGTCCCGCGCTTCGCGATCCTCGCGAAGACGGACTGCAAACGCTGGCTGAGCGACTCGAACATGGACGGGGCGGACGTCTCCTCGGCGGTCCCGGCATTCCGGGCGTGGGCAAACGGTACAGCCTAGGCCCGCTGCGGGGACCCGTCAAGCAAGGCGATACCGTCGGCGCCCCTCGGCGCCGACGGCGAGCCCACGACGCGGCGACCCGATCAGGTTTCGGAGTCCTCTTCGCGCCGGATGCGCGCGCCGAGCTTCTCGAGTTTCGCCTCCATGCGCTCGTAGCCGCGGTCCATGTGGTAGACGCGGCGCACCTCGGTTTCGCCCTCCGCGACGAGTCCCGCGAGGACCAGCGCCGCCGAGGCACGCAGGTCCGACGCCATCACCTCCGCGCCGGAGAGGTAGTCGGTGCCGTGGACGATGGCGCAGTTGCCCTCCTTGCGCACACGGGCTCGCATTCGCTGCAGTTCCGCGACGTGCATGAAGCGCTCCGGATAGATCTTCTCCGTCACGACCGCGACTCCGTCGGCGAGGCACAACGTGGCCATGAACTGGGCCTGCAGGTCCGTCGGGAAACCCGGGTACGGGAGCGTGGTGATGTCCGCGGCCTGCAGGCGGCTGCGCCGGGAGCAGGAGACCCAGTCGGGCCCCGTCTCCACCTTGCATCCGATCGCCTCGAGGCGCTCGATCGGGGCGCGGAGGTGGTCCGGGCGGCACTTCTTCACCGTGACGCTTCCACCGGTGATCGCCGCCGCCGCGAGGAACGTCCCCGCCTCGATGCGGTCCGGCACGGGGCGGTACTCGGCGCCGTGGAGTTCGCCGACGCCGTGGATCTCCAGAGTGGGAGTGCCGATGCCGCGGACGTCGGCACCCATGCTGACGAGAAAGCGTGCGAGGTCCTGGACTTCCGGCTCGCAGGCCGCCATCTCGATGAGAGTCGTGCCCTCCGCAAGCACCGCGGCCATCATCACGTTTGCCGTGCCGGTCACGGTGGGTCCGAACGCGCCGCCGAGGTACATCGCCGCTCCGTGCATGCGCGCCCCGTCGGCGACGATGTAGCCGCGCTCGATGTCGATCTCCGCGCCGAGCGCCTCGAATCCCTTCAGGTGCAGATCGATCGGGCGCTGGCCGAACACGCAGCCGCCAGGAAAGGACACCCGCGCGCGGCGGCGGCGGCCGAGCAGCGGCCCGAGCACGCAGACGGACGCGCGCATCGTCTTCACCATGTCGTACGGCGCCTCGACCTTGGTCTCGTCGACGACACGCGTCGAGATGGATCCGTCGTCGTGCCGTTCGCACTCGACTCCGAGCGCGCCGAGGATCTTGAGCATCGTCTCGACGTCGCGCAGTCGTGGCGCGTCGATGATGCGACAAGGCTCTCTTGTGAGCAACGTCGCCGCCAACAGAGGCAGGACGGAGTTCTTGGCGGTTCCCGCCTCGACTTCCCCGCGGAGGGCGACGCCCCCCTGGATGACGAACTTGTCCAACTTCGACTCCTTCGGCGCGCGGATGCCGGCGTCGCAGTCACGGAGGGGAGTACGCGCACGTCCTCAAGGGGTGCGTGATACTAGCGCCGGGCGACGAGTGAATCGAGAGGGGCCGAACCTCGCGGTCCGGCCCCTGTGAAGAACTTCGCGTTCGACTAGAAGTTGAACTGGAACGTCGTCACGATGCGATCGACGAACGGCAGCGGGCTCGTGGCCGTCTGCGTCGCGTCGAGCTGGAAGTAGATGCGGAACCGGATGAACCGGTATCCCTTGCTGTTCAGCGCGCTCACGTCGAACCCGGCGTACTCCTTCGAATTCGGCGGGAGTCCGGGGACCGGTCCGATCGGCGAGACGAACGCACCGCCCGGCGTGCCCGTCTCGTCGTGCACCTTGATCGGCTGCCACTGCGACGTGATGTTCAAGTTGCTCGAGCCCTGGGAGGTGGTCAGTGCAGTGGTGTCCGGCGTCCCGAACAGGGTCGGGTGCTCCTTCGTCATCTGCACCTGGACGTAGATCGCGTCGTTCTGGGTGGAGGTCGCGACGCTCGAGAGCGTCCACGCGAGGATGCGCGGGTCCTGGACGCCCAGGTCGGTCCACTTCGTGTACACGAAGGACGGAACTCCCGCACCGACAGGCTGGAAGGTGCCCTGCGTCGCGCCGGGGATGGCGATTCCGCCGTTCGGGTCCTCCGTGCGAACCAGTCCCGTGCCGCCGTTGCCGCCGTTCGGAGCGGTGTACGAACCGCTCTGGGTGCCTCCGGCGCCGCCGCCGACGTCGAGGGACGCCGCGGGGTTCGGGATGTTGTAGCCCTTCGTCGAACGCATCAGGATCGAGCCGCCGCCGCCACCGCCGCCGAGGCCGGTCGTCCATCCGCTCTTGTAGCCCGCGCCGTTGCCGCCCTTGCCGCCGTGCGCACGGATGGCACCGTTCGTTCCGACGATGAGCGTTCCGGCCGTCTGGATCAGGATCGCGCCGCCGCCGCCGCCGCCTGCGCCGGCCGGCGTGCCCCAGAGATAGCTCGGGTAGAGGTATCCGCCGTTGCCGCCCGCCGCTCCACCCGCGCCGCCCACGAGGGGCGACAGGTCGTCGTTGCCGGTCGCCGCCGCACCGCCGGAACCGCCGGTGCCGTTCCATGACGGGTACGGACCGGCGCCGTTCGCGCCGCCGGTGCCCGCGGTGCGACCGGCGCCGCCGCCGCCGCCGCCGGCGCCCTGGCCGTAGACGCTACCGGTGGCGGTCGTGCCGCCCAGACCGCCGCGTCCGCCGTCCGCCGCGCTCGCCACGATGGCCGCCAAGTCGTTGCCCGGCGTGCCGCTGGGACCTCGCGCTCCTGAGATCAGCGTGTTGGGAGCGCCGCCGCCCTTGCCACCGCCGGGACCGCCGTTGCCGCCGACCGTGGCCGTGGTCGTGCTCATCGCGGCGGAGTACGAAGCGCTCGCGTTGGCATCGCCCCCCGGGTTGCCGTTCACGCTGAGCGCGCCGTTCACGGTGATGCTCATGGCCTTGATCGTGGGCGGCTTCGTGCCCGTGAACGTGATGGTCACGTTCGGCGGGATCACGATGTTGCGGTAGTTGAGCTCGGCTCCGGCGAAGGCGTCGGAGTTGACCGTGGTGTCCTTGGTGGGCAGCAGATCGCCGAGCGCGCCGCTTCCACCGGCGACGGTGAAGGCTGCTGCAGCAGCACTGGGAACCGAACCGTCCACATCGCCCGTCGAGAGAGCCGCGTCGTAGAGGTTCTCCGACTTCGTGAACTCCACCGTGATCGAGTCCTGCGTTGCAGGCTCGTCGCGCGTGGTGAAGATCAACATGGTTCGCGGATCGATCTCGTCGGGGTGCGCGTCTCCGAGCGCCAGGATGTTCGTCTTGAGCACCCCACGGGCGGCCGCGGAGCCGGGCTCCGAGAGCGGCGGCCAGTCGGTGATGAGCTCAGCCGGCGGATCGGGAAGCTGATCGACCGGAGTTCCCGGAGACCGCGCGCGCCCCGCTGCCAGGAAGTCGTAGATCTGCCTGAGCGTGTCGCGATCGCGATTGACCGCGAAATCGTTCTGCTCGGTGAGGTCCTTGACGCCCTTGCCGACTCGCAGTCCGTACGTGCCGAGGTCCGCCAACGCCACGCGAGGCTTGAACGCGAGCAAGGTCGTGTCGAAGTTCTGCTCGACGAACACCGAACCCTGGACGGGACGCCTGAGCGTGTAGTCGTTCTTGCGGGCCAGCATCGTCATCTCGATGTTGCCCTGGTTACGAGCAGTGCCCGGGGCCACCGGAACCTTCGTGCAGAAGAGCGCGAGCAGGATCGCGTTCGGTACGTCTTGAGTGCCGCCGTGCGTCGCATACTGTGCCTCGGCTGAGGCGGGCGTGTCGGGCGGATTCGAGAACGAGAACTGCGGCGGAGGGGAGTCGGTGTAGCTCTGCGTCGTCCACAGGCGCTCGGGAGGCGACGCCTGCGCCGTGGTGAAGCGGGTGTACGTGGTCCCCTTGAGCGGCTTTCCGGCCGTGGAGCGAACCGTCGCGATGGCCGGCTTGCCGATGATGCGGACCTCGTAGCCGGTCGCGGGCTTGAACCCCGCGTTGGCGGACGCGTCATCGAGGGGAGAGCCCTCGGAATAGAAGTTCCCGTTCGCGTCGCGCAGGTGCGTCGGCAGACGGGGGTAGAACCGAACCACGTTTCCGACGACCTGGATGCTCCCGAAGACCTGCTTCGTGTACCCGGTCTGCGTGCTGTTCTGCCCGCGCACCTGCAGTGTCGCCGGCGTGACCGTCGAGGGGTCGATCTCGTGACTGAAGCTGACTTCGACGACACGGTTCGCAGCGACGCCCGCTTCCTGCGCGACGCTGATGCCCTGCACCTGCAGGGCACCGCCCTTGCGGGAACCGGCGGCGCGCGCGGGCTGCAACGAAGCAGCCGTGAGCGCGATCACGGTTGCGGCAGCGCAACCACCCACGAGCAGCGCGGTCTTCTTCGAATTCGCCATCGGAGTTGCACCTCTCTCGAGCCGGACCGGAATCACAACCGGCCGTGGAGCAGCGGAAGTCTACTGCGCAACTTCGCTGCCGTTCCACAAGGAACTCGGCCGCAGGCTCGATTCCCGCTCGCTCCACGCAGCTGTGTCCGCCTCGGACTCAGGTTGGTGAGCGGCGCCGCCCCGAGCTCACGGACCAGTCCGCGCGAATCCGCTCGATCGAGGACGCGCGCGGCGAGACGTACCGACGACGAGCGCCGGTCCGGTTCGCGCTGCAGATTCCCCTTCCCCGACGACTTTCGTCGTTTGAAACTCTCCCGCGACGGCAGCGGAACGTGGCCCAGTCGCCCGGTGAGATCCCCGGCACCGTCTCGAACCTCCCGGGCGGCCGGGCGTGTGGACGGGGTTGCGGACGGGCGGCCTCTCGTCGAAACTTGACCGAGCGATTCGCGGCCTGAGAATACCCGGTTTGCCCGCGCACCCAATGCGGCGACCTCCCGCGACGGCTCATGCGACTCCGCCCGGGCGGACGACCATGCAACGAAACAAGGAATGCACCGAAATGAACGAGTCGGCCACCTGCGACGTGCTCGGCGCTCTCGAGAAGAGCCAGCCGGTCCTTCAGGAGCTCATCTTGGCGCGCGAAGCCGTCGGGAGCGACGCGGAGGCGCGCAAGAAGGTCCAGAGCCTGGTCTCCTCGCTCCCCGTCGACGCGGACTCCGCGAAGGACGACAAGGCGCTCGCGCTGAAGAAGGGCGTCGCGTTGTGGACGATGGGACGAGACGCGGAGGCCGCCGAGTGGCTGCAGCACTCCCCGTCGAAGATGGCGAAGCTCGTGCGGGGACGTTGCCTCGTCGCGTGCGGATATCCGGCCGCGGCGCTCGAGGTGCTCGGAGAAGTCGCATCGGACCCGGGCGCCTTGGAGCCGACGGCCGAGGCGAACGCCAACCTCGGCAACGCCGACGCCTTGCGCAAGCTGCTCGATCAACTGGAGCCGGCTGCGGGCCCGGCGGCGGGGTCGTACTTCCAGGGTCGGATCGCGGAGCTGGATGGGGACCGCGCCTCTGCGGCCGGCCACTATCGTGCGGCGCTCGAAGAAGACTCGGCGCACGCCCCGTCGCTCTTCCGGCTCGCGTTCCATGAGTACACGTTCGGCGACGAGGACGAGGCCGTGGAGCTCTACGTCCGCTGTCTCGAGTCGCCGCTCCCGCCGATGAACGCCTACCTCAATCTGGGCAACCTTTACGAGGATCGCGGAGAGATGTCGAAGGCGCTCGA
This sequence comes from Planctomycetia bacterium, assembly GCA_031404455.1. GTDB lineage: Bacteria > Planctomycetota > JAJSAM01 > JAJSAM01 > JAJVHW01 > JANNHP01. The sequence continues at coordinate 12,431 of JANNHP010000248.1, forward strand.
CTGCTACACGGCGGTGATCGACGCGGACCCGACGAACACCCGTGCCCGTCTGTTCCGCGGCGATGCCCTCGCATCGCTGAACATGTTCTACGACGAGGATCTCGAGCGTCGCGCCGACCGCAGGTCGCAGGTGCTGCGCCTTCCGGTCACCGACTTCGAACTGAGCGTTCGCAGCCGCAACTGTCTCGCGAAGATGGGTGTGCGCACCCTGGGCGACCTCGTCCAGCGCACGGAGCAGGAACTGCTCTCGTACAAGAACTTCGGCGAGACCAGCCTGCAGGAGATCAAGGACATCCTCGCGCAGAAGGGACTGCGCCTGGGGATGGGCCGCGAGGAAGTGGCGCGCGACGACCAGGCGCGGACGATCCTCGAGGGAATCGGCACGGGCGAGGCGGACCGTCGCAAGCTGCTCCAGAAACCCCTGACCGAGCTCGAGCTCTCGGTGCGCAGCCGCCACTGCATGAGCGTGCTCGGCCTGAGGACCGTCTCGGACCTCATCCAGCGCAGCGAGCCGGAGCTCATGACGATCAAGAACTTCGGACAGACGAGCCTCAACGAGGTGAAGCAGAAGCTCGCGGAACTCGGACTCTCCCTCGTGGCAGGGGCCGAGTTGACGACGCCTGTCGTCGATGAGCCCGAACTCCAGGACTGACGACTCCCACTCCACGAGCCGACGACGGCGGGAGACCAGGCCTTGTACGAGTATCTTCGCGGGAGCCTGGTCGAGAGGAGCCCCGCCCACGCGGTGCTGGACGTGGGCGGAATCGGATTCCGAATCGCGATCCCGCTCTCCACCTACGAGAAGTTGACCCCGCTCGGCAGCCTCGTCCAACTGCACATCGTGCTCGTCGTGAGAGAAGACTCGCAGCGCCTGTTCGGTTTCGCGACGCTCGACGAGAGGGCGTTCTTCGTCGGACTCCAGACGGTCTCTGGTATCGGTCCGGCCGTGGCGCTCGGGATCGTCTCCTCGATGACCTTCTCCTCGTTCCGCGCGGCAGTGACGGCCGGTGACGCATCGCAGTTGCGGCGGATCCGGGGCGTGGGCAAGCGTCTCTCCGAGCGCCTCGTCGTGGAACTCCGGGACAAGCTCGGCGCGGACGGCACGGGTGCCGCTGCGGGAGGAGCCCACTCCGCGGCGTCGCACGACGCGCAGATGGCGCTCGAGCAACTCGGATTCGACCGCGACGCGGCCGCCCTTGCGCTCTCCGAGCTCCGCCGCGAATCGCCGTCGCTCGACGACGCGGGCGAACTCGTGCGCCGCGCACTGAAGCGCCTGTAGCTCCGCGCGCTACACTGCGCACGGCTCGCGCCGGAAGGAGCTCGAACACCTTGGCAGACCTCGTCACCATCTCCGAACTGCCCCGCCACGTCGGGCAAACCGTGCGAGTCGGGGGCTGGGTCACCCACGTGAGATCCAGCGGGAAGCTCTGTTTCGCCGTCATCCGGGACGGGAGCGGAACCGTCCAGTGCGTCGCGTTCCGCGGCGACGTCGATCCCGACACGTTCGCCGCCGCCGGCAAGCTGACGGTCGAGACGTCGGTACGCGTCACGGGTGCCGTGCGCGCGGACGCCCGGTCGCCGGGCGGCGTGGAGCTCGGCCTGTCGAACCTCGAGGTCATCGGAGCGAGTCCGGACTACCCGATCACCCCGAAGGAGCACGGAACCGCGTTCCTCATGGCGCACCGGCACCTCTGGCTGCGATCGAGCCGCCAGCACGCGGTCCTGCGGATCAGGCACCACGTCGAGGCCGCGATCATCGAGTTCCTTCACGGCGACGGCTTCCACAGGTTCGACACCCCCATCCTCACCCCGTGTGCTGCCGAGGGGACGTCGAACCTGTTCGCCACTGAGTACTTCGATCTCGGCCGCGCGTACCTCGCCCAGACCGGCCAACTGTACGTCGAGGCCGGAATGATGGCTCTCGGCAAGGTGTACTGTTTCGGGCCGACGTTCCGTGCCGAGCAGTCGAAGACACGCAGGCACCTGACGGAGTTCTGGATGGTCGAACCGGAGGTGGCGTTCGCGACCCACGACGACAACCTCGCGCTCCAGGAGCGCATGTTCTCGTTCATCGTGGCGAAGGTCATGGAGCGTGCACGCCCCGAACTCACGCTCCTCGGACGGGATTTCGCGGCGCTCGAGCGGGTCACACCCCCGTTCCCGAGGATCACCTACGACCGGGCGCTCGAGATGATCGCCGCCGCCGCCACGCCGGACATGCCGGCGCTCACGTGGGGCGAGGATCTCGGAGCCCCTCACGAGGTGTTCCTCTCGAACCAGTACGACCGACCGGTCTTCGTGGAGCGTTATCCGTCGAAGATCAAGGCGTTCTACATGCAGCCGGATCCGGCTCGCCCGGAAGTGGTGCTCAACGCCGATCTCCTCGCTCCGGGCTTCGGCGAGATCATCGGCGGCAGCGAGCGCATCCACGACGAGACGCTCCTCCGGAGCCGGATCGAAGCCGAGGGTCTTCAGGTGTCCGACTACGGCTGGTACCTCGACCTTCGCAGGTACGGATCGGTGCCGCACTCCGGCTTCGGATTGGGTGTCGAGCGGATGGTCCTGTGGGTGAGCGGACTTCCCCACATCCGCGAAGCGATCCCGTTCGCAAGGACGCTGTACAAGCTCTACCCGTAGCCGCGCGCCGCGGTCAGGGTCCCTTCCCGGACACGGCTTTCGTCGACGCCGGCCCGTCGCCATTCGAGGCGAGACCACTCGCGCGCGGGCGAAGAGCGACGGCTCGCATCGCCCCATCGAGCGGGTTCGTCCGTCCGTGAAACGACGGCGGGAGGGCTCGCGCCCTCCCGCCGTTCAATCGATCCAGGTTCGGCCTTAGTTCGTGAAGGTGTTGTACAGACGCCGGATCCCGGGGACAGGGATGGCGACCGGCGCGATCGACCGGTTCGGGTTCGCCGCGGTCATGCTGCCCGTGCCGATGACGGACGAGAAGACGATCGCGTTGGGATAGAAGGGGTCCATGACGGTGCTACTCGGGTTCGGGCCGACCGTGAAGGTCGCGTTCGTGGTCGGGGTCACGGACAGTCCGAAGAGGCCCGAGATGTTCAGGCGCAGGTCGAGTGCCGTGTTGCCGCCCGTGTTCGACACCCACCAGATGATCGGAACCGACGTGAGAGTGCCGGCGAGCGGCGGCGGATCGATCCACTTCTGGTTGCCCCAGACATGGGTGGGGTTCTTCACTCCGTCCGTCAGCGTGCTCTCGACGCCGTCGCGCGTCTGTCCGGCGCCCAGGAACCCGCCGCCGAGCGGAGGCGAGTTGATGAAGAGGCTGACCGAGCCGGCGGGGTCGTTGAGACCACCCTGGTTGGTCACCAGCGCGATGCGGATGGCGCCGAAGCGGATCGTGTTCCAGTCGCAGCTGACCGGGTTGCTTCCGACTTCGTAGGTCTTGAGGAGCTTGTTCGTCTTGACGTCGACGATCGAGATCGAGTTCTCGAGGGAGTTGCAGACCATGACGCGCTGCTGCAGGTAGCAGTCGGCCGAGACCTCGGTCGGGCCGGCGCCGACGGTGATGAAGGCGCGGTTGTTCGTGTTGTCCTTGATCGCGTCGCAGGGGCTCGGCGCGCCGGGCTGTCCGGTGAAGCTCACCGTGATGCCCTCGAGATCGACGCCGACGAGCTGGTTGGCGCCGAAGTTCGAAACGTAGAGGGTCGTGGACGTGCCCGACGAGTTCGTCGACACGCTCACGTCACGCGGACTCTGGAAGCCGGCGAGCCGTCCGAGGACCTTGAAGTTGTCCGATCGGATGACCTCGATCGTGCCGGTCCGCTCGTCGACGGCGTAGATGTAGGTGTGGAAGCTCGAGTTGCCGTTCCCGGGGCCGATGATGCGCGGATCGAAGGTCACCCCTCCGAGGCGGCCGAGCCGGACCGGCGTGTTCGGGAGGATCGAGATCAACGAGTAGTCCGTGATGCCCTGATTGAAGCGGACGAGGTACTGGCGGAGGTCCATCTCGCCCAGGCCGTTGTCGGTCGTGTAGTGGACCACGTTGCCGGACACTTCGCAGCTCGGCGCGAGCCAGAGCTGGATCGCGCAGGGCGAGGCGTACGGCGGGGGGTAGGCCATCATCGGACCGCCCGGCTTCAGGCCCTGCGGCGGAGGCTTGATGCCCTTGGTCTGGAACGCGAGCTTGAACTGACCGTTGGTCTCGTCGAAGTCACCGTTCGGCGAGTGGTAGAGCGTGGGGATCGTTGGATCGACGCGCCACTGGAGTCCGGGGTCGCGGCGGAACTTGTTCTGGAAGACGTCCGAGACCGCGGAGGTCGTCGCCGGGGCGGAGGCGCCCTGCCCCTGGATGATGAACTGGACGTTGGTCTTCGGCGGATACCCGAAGCAGGGATCGGGCGTGAGCACGAGGTCGAAGCCCTTCCGCGCGAGGGAGTAGTACGTCACGATCCCGGTCGGCGGGTTGGTGCTCGCGTCCTGCACGAAGAGCGTCCCGATCAGCGAGGAGATGTCCAACGGTTCGTTGAACGTCGCGACGATCGGCTGGAGCAGCCCGATGCCGGTCTGCCCGGAGATCGGAGAGATCTCGCGGAGAACCGGGGCGTAGATGTCCGTCCCGACCGAGAACGTGGCGCTGTAGTCGGCGGTGCCGTTGTTCAGCAGCCGTCCGCGAGTGTTGCGGATCGACGCCTTCATGTTCAGCGTGTACTGACCCTGCGGAAGGACCGGGGTGGACACGCTGAACGGGTCGAACGTGAAGATGTTGTTGCGGACGCTCGGGGTGCCGGGCAGGCGCGCGAAGTCCGACCCCAGGAACTCGCACTTCGTGCTGAGGCGGTTCACGACGTTCTGGTTGTCGATGATGTCGCGCGGGTTGAGGATGCTCGAGAACCGCACGGTGATGACGTTGTTCAACCCCGGGTCCGAGAGGTCCGGGAGGACTTCCTGGTTGTTCGTCGGGGTGACCAGGGTGACCACGAGGTCGCGTTCCGAATAGATGGAAGCTGCCTTCCCATCGGCTCGCGCCCCGCTCATCACGGCGGCGAGCGAGCCGACCGTGCCCAGAGCCACGCAGGCGGTTACTGCGATGCGGTTCATGAAGTGTTCTCCCGGGAAACGTGCCAGCCCAAGCGGATTGTAGGTCGCACTGCCCTGCGGTCAAGCAGAACCGCGCACCATGTTCCGCTCCGTCCTCAGCAAGTCCGGTGCCTCACGACCGCGAGCCTGGATGGGCTCGAACGTGCGGCGTGTCTCGGGTGTCCGGCGAGAACCCGGTTATCAGGTGACAACGTTCGGTCGCACCCGGACGCCCGCCGAGGTCAGCGCGATGTCGCCGCGCGCATGACCCGTTCGACCGTCGCAAGCAGTTCCTCGACCTGGAACGGCTTGGCGAGGAACTCGTCCGCCCCGTACAGCAGGAAGTCTGAGATGCACTGCGACCTCGCGTGCCCGGTGAGCACGATCACCCGCAGCTCCGGCCGAAGGCGCTTGGCCCGCCGCAGCAGGTCGAAGCCGCCCATCCCAGGCATCACCACATCGGTCAGCATGACGTCGAACGTGGTCGCCTCGAGGGCGGCCACCGCGGCCTCGGCCCCGTCGACGACTCGGACCTCGTGTCCGCCACTTCGAAGGACGCGATCGAGAATCTCCCGAACGTAGGGTTCGTCGTCCACGATCAGGATCTTGGCGGCCATGGGGTTCCTGCGGTGTGTTGCATGCTCGCTGGGCCTTTCCCGACGGATCGGGAATCGCACCGCCGCCGCTTGAGCGGGCCGCGCGACGTCGTGCCTAGGTGTCGCCGCGGAACTCCGGGCGCCGGAGAGGGTTCGTCGTGCAGTCTACGAATCGGGCCCGCCGACGCCAGGAGCCCGGTCACCCACCGCCCCGGAGGACGAGGACATGAGACGCCAAGGCCTTCTCCCGTCGCTGACGCTGTGCCTCCTGCTGGTCGCATCGCCCGCGTGGTCGGACGGCGAGGCAGGCAAGCCGCCGGCGCCCGCGGCTCCGGCGCCCGCGGCTCCGGCGACCCCGACGCAGGACGTCCTCACGCTGAAGGACGGTCGCCGCCTCGAAGGCGAGATCGTGGGAGAGGACGACCGGTTCGTGTCGCTTCGCAGCGGCGGCGTCACGCGGAGCTACGCGAAGGACTCGGTCGCTTCCGTCGAACGGGCATCGCGAGCGCTGGCCTCCGGAACCCAGGCCGGCGGTCCCGCCGAGTCTCCTCCGACAGTTGCCGATCCGACGGGCAAGAAGAAGAAGGAGAGGCCGGATCGCAAGGACGCGCCGCTTTCCGATGCCGCGCGGTCCTGGCTCGATGCGCTCATCGCGCGCTCCGCGGAAGCCGACGAGGTCGTCCGACGGAGCATCGGGGCCGCCATCGGAGCGATCGGCCCGCAGGCGATCCCCGTCGTGCGCGCGGCCGAGGCCGCGGCGGCCGACGGTCCGCAGAAGCAGTTCCTCGGCCGGCTCGCCGCCGACATGGAGGTGCGGCGCGACAAGCGCACGCGCGAGCCGGGCCTTCCGCCCGGCGGGATGGCGCCCGAAGGCTCGATGCCGGGGCGTGAGCCCGGCGGCCCGGAGGCGGGGCGCGCCGGCGGATCGCGCCGCCCGCTCGAGGACATGATGAAGCGCCTCACCGACGAACTCGAACTGCGCGACGAGCAGAAGCCGAAGGTCGAGGAGATCCTCAAGGAGGCGCTCGAGAAGCGCTTCGAGGTCTTCCGGGACGCTCGCAAGGACGGTCTCGGGCCAGACGAGGTCGCCGCGAAGGTCGAGCCGTTGAGGACGACGCTGCTCTCGCAGATGAAGCCCGTCCTCGACGAACCGCAGTACGCGATGTTCGAGGAGATGGCCAAGAAGCTCTTCGAGTCCCAGCGCGGCGCGATGCCGGGGAAGCCGAAGGCGCCCGAAGGGCATTCAGGTTCACCGGCGCCCGATCAGCCGAAGTGACGGGCGGCGCGACTAGGGGAACATCTCGTACGTCGGGCTGATCTTCGTCTCGACGACGCTTCCGCCGCGCAGTACGAGATAGCCCTTCGACTTGACACCGCCGCGCGACACCTCGACGTGGACCTTCCCCTCGCCGCCCGCGAGGCCGGCGAGGTCGGTGCGGATGACGACCTGGTCGTACCCCATCGAGTAGAGCGTTCGCTTGACCTCGTCGCCCAGGCGCTCGAACTCGGTCTTCCCCATGAGGTCGCGGATCTCGCCCACCGGCGCGCGGAGCTGCTCGAGACCCTCGCGCAGCGCAGTGACCGCGTCGGCGAGGCCGGCGTCGCCTGCGCCGAGTCCCTTGGTCGACGCCTCGCCGAGCCTCGTCTCGATCGCGTCGCACCGCATCGCGACCCGGTCGAGCGACACCGTCATGCTCTGGAGTTGGACGATCGCCTCGTTCAACTGCGCGTGGACGCCGTGCTCCTTCGACTCGTCGAGCTGGCGCCGGATCGTCGTGAGCCGCTTGAGCATGTGGTTGACGTTGACGACGAGGCCGGCGAGCAGCACGACCGCGATCAGCAGGAGGACGGCGATGACGATCACCGGCCAGATCTGCTGCGCGGCAGCGGCGGTTTCCTCAGCCAGGAGAGCGCGCATGGCGGCATGGTGCCGCGCGGCGGCCCGGCGCGGCCGAAGAAAACAGCGTCAGCGGCGCGGGACGAGTGCCGCGCAGAGCAGGAGCAACGCCGAGAGGAGCGCGAGCCACCCGGCCGGACGGACCGCGTCCGAGATCGCCCCCGCGGGCCGGATTGCCGCGACGATCTCGTCCAGCGTCGGCGCCCTGGCCGGATCGCGCACGACGTCGCTCTCCGAGGCGGGGACGGGATCGGCCGGGTCGAGTCGGTCCGGTCCGCCGGTCAGGTGGTCGAGAGCAGCGGCGACGAACGCCGGGAAGGACGGATCGCGGTGCCAGTCGCTGCCGGGCTCCTCGGGATCGGCGGTGAGGACCACGACTCCAGGAGCGACGGCCGCGACCACGCCGCCCTCGAAGCTCCAGATCGTGTCGCCGCCGGAGAGCTGACCATCGACCACGAGCGTGGACGAAGGCGACGGGAGCACGTCCGCGAACGACGCGCGGCCCGTCACGCTGCTGCCGGCGACGCGCGCAATCCGCGCTGTCCCGAACCGGCGGATCGGCGGGTGGGCGCCGGTCGAGATCTTGTGCACCGGTGCGACGAGGAGGTGAGGCATCTCGGGGGTGTCGATCGGCCACCGGTAGTGAACGGCGACGTCGAGTTCGCCGTCGGCGACGATCTCTGCCCCTGCGGCACGAAGCGCCGCTTCGAGTCGCGGACAGGGAGCCGACGGAGAGAACGAGAGTGCGACGCGGCGCGCGCCGCCGCGCCGCTTCACCACGAGACGGTCGTCGGCGGCGAAGTCGTCCGGCGGCGAGGCGATCGAGTAGATGGCGCGCTCGCCGTGCCGAGGAGCCGGGAAGCGGACGGAGGCGATGCCCCTTCCCGGAATGGTGACGGCATGGGCGACGCCGTCATCCGCGGAGATCCGCACGGCCGCGTCGCTCGCGCCGAAGTTGCGGACCGTCACCACGGCCGCTTCGCCGTCCAGCACCGCGCCGGTCACGGCGGCGTTGGCGCTCGCCCCCGCCGACGGTCCGATCACCACGACTCCCGGAATCGCAGCGAACGGAGCGTCCGTGACGAGCACGACGCCGGGGAAGCCCTGGCGGCGCGCGTCGTCGAGGTGCGCTGCGAGACTCTCCGGCAGGCCGTCGGGGGCGCCCGGTGGACTGAGCGCGCGATCGACGCGCCCGGCGTCCGGTGCGGCGTCGTGCAGCAGCAGTTCCGAGCGCCTCAGGGCATCGCAGGTCCGCGCCGACATCGACGGGGAGCGGTCCACGACCACGAAGAACGCGTCCCCGCGCGACGCGCCGATCGCCGGCCCCGCCGCGCTGAGTGCGAGCAGCGTCATCGCGGTCAGCACGAAAGCGATCCGCCAGTCGAGCGCGGCGCGGGGAGCCGACGACGGCGACGTGGTCGACGCGCCCTCGAACGCGAGGAGACTCGCCACGCGGACGACCGGGGCGCCGCTGCGTCTGCGGTGGATCCACCAGGCGAGCGGCACGGCCACGAGGAGCGCCAGCACCCACGGACGCTCGAACGTCATCGAAGGAGCCCCGCGTCGCGAAGCGTGCGGAGCAGCAGTTCTTCAGTCGGCTTCGACGCGTCGAGCGGCGCGTAGCCGACGCGGTGGCGAGCCGCGAAGGCGCGCCAGTCCGTCTCGCGGCGCGCGGACTCGATCGCCGCCGACGACTCCGCGTCGGGTCCGAGCACGCGGCGTTCTCCGGTCTCGGCGTCCACGGCGACGACGACGTCCGCGGGCATCGCGTGGTCGGCAGCCGCGACGAGGTGCAGCACGTGCACTTCGTCGCCGTGTCGTGTTCGCGAGGCGATCGCAGCGCGTCCGTCGTCCGCTGCCCAGAGGTCGGAGAGGACGACGACCATGCGCGCGCCGCGGCCCTCCCCGGGCAGGCGAGCGAGCGACTCGGAGAGCTTCGTCGCGCCCTCGCCCCGCGCTCCGAGCAGAAAACTCCCGACGTCGCGCATCCGCGCGCGGCCGGCCACCTCGCCCGACGCGCGAAGCGAGCCGTCGCAAGCGAGCGCCGCGCGGACGCGGTGTCCCGCCGCGAGTCCGAAGTACGCGAGTGCGTAGGCGAGTCGCAGCGCGGCGCGGAGCTTCCCGTTCATCGCCATCGACGCGCTGTCATCGACGACGAGGACGATCGCGAGTTCGTCGCGACGTTCGAACTCCTTCACGTGGAGACGTCCGGAACGCGCGAACGCGGGCCAGTCGATGTGGCGCGGATCGTCGCCCGCGACGTACGGGCGGTGCTCCGCGAACTCCACACGCCCGCCGCGCCGGTCCGCACGGCGGCCGCCCTCGCCTTCGCGCGCGACGAGTCGCGTCGCGGCGATCTCGAGCCGCGGGAGGCTCGCGAGGAACGCCTCGTCGAACGGAGACGAGGCCGCGGTGCCGGGTCCGCTCACGGACGCGTCCACGTGAACGTCGTCGTCGTCCGCAGCGTGACGCCGCCGCTGAACGGTACGGTGAGCGTGAACTCGCCCTTGAACGGCGGGCCACGATCCGGCAGGTAGCTCGTGGTTGCGGATCCGGTGACGTCGCCGAGGCGGACCAGGCCGATCTCAGGGGGAGGGGCCGGACCGCCGTCGTCTTCGAGGGCAGCGTCGACTTCAAGGTCGCCGAGGAGCGCCGCGACGGAAAGACCGTCGGTGGCAGTCGTCAAAAACCCCGAGATCGGCATCGTAGCCCACCCGGCGCCGGGGACCCGGACGCGAGCCGAGCGCTGTCGTCTCCCCCGGTGGCGAGACTCGGATGGAACCTCGCAGAGCCCGGCCGCGCGAAGCGACTCGAGCCAGCCTTCGCCCGAGCAGATCGGCCGGAGTCCGATGCGCTCGTCGCCGAGCGACGCGTCGCCGAGGACAGCAGCGTCGAGCGCGCGGTCGAGTCCTTCGACCTCGGTGACGCCGAGCAACGGATCGAGCCGGATGAGGAGACTCGCCGCGCGCAGCGACTCGAGCAGCTTGACGACCGGCGCGTCGGCCGGGTCCCCCGCGGCCGCTCCGACGCCGATGGCGTCAGTCGAGACGATTCGGACCGCCCCCGCGGCGTCGCGCCGTTCGAGCGCCGCGCGTAGCACTTCGAGACGCACCGCGCCGTCGCTCTCGTGGACGCCCCGAGTGACGATCTGGAGCCGCCGCGCGGCCCCCGTCTCGACGATCTCCTCGCGGACGACGACGCTCAGCGCGACGCGCGTCCCCGCCGTCGCCGCGTACGGCGCGCCCGAGGACGCGCCCGACGGCGCGTCGCACGCCGCGGCGAGCGCCGCCACGACCACGCCGCCGAGCACGCTCCTCAGGGGCCCTCGCGCTCGTAAGGCGGCTGCCCCGCCCACTGGAGCCGCGAGCGCAGCACCTCGAAGAAGCGCCGGCCCTGCGGGACCGCGAGGTGGAACGTGTGCGGCGAGCGACGGATCTCGACCTCGTCCCCCTGGCGCAGGTCCTCGAGCACCTGCCCGTCGACGGCGAGGCCGGGGCGCTTCGAACCGCCGCCGACGCGCAGCCTGATCACCTGCTCGGAACCGAGCACGAGCGGGCGGTTCGAGACGCTGTGCGCACATATGGGAGACACAACGAACGCCTCCATCTCGGGTTCGACGATGGGCCCGCCCGCGGCGAGGCTGTGCGCCGTGCTGCCGGTCGGAGTCGCCACCACGACCCCGTCGCCCCGGTAGGTCGTCGCGAGCTCGCCGTCCACGATGAAGTCGACCGAGAGCGACCGCGCGTCCCACCGCTCGACGACCGCGTCGTTCAGCCCGCGCTGGGGCGCTTCGACGGTGCCGTCCGCGCGCCGCACGGTCGCCACGAGGCGCATGCGGCGCGAGACGAAGTAGTTGCGCGCCACGATGACGTCCGCGACCGCCGACTCCAGCTCGACCGCCCGGACGCCCGCGAGGAAGCCGAGCTTGCCGAAGTTGATGCCGAGGACCGGCACCGGGTTGGCGCCGAGGTGCCGCGCCGCCGCAAGGATGGCGCCGTCGCCGCCGAGCACGACGACGAGCGTCGCGTCGGTCGCGGAGAGATCCGTCCCGTCGGTGAGGTCGACCTTGCGCACCTCCACGCGGCCGGCGATCGTTTCGATCAGCCGCCTCGCCGCGTCGGCAACGCCCTCGTGCGCGGGATCGCCGACGACGTGGATGCTGAAAGCGCTCACGAGCGCCTCGTCAGGATGAACTCGGAGAGACTCGCGAGCAGGTCTCCGGCGGTGTGCCCCGTCACGATCGCGTCCGCCTCCGCGAGGAGTCGCGCGGCGACAAGACGCGACTCCACGGCCCCGATCGCGGCGGGATACGTCTGCTTGCCGCGCGCCTTGTCCTTGCCGGCCGTCTTGCCGAGGACGGCGGACTCGCCCTCCTCGTCGAGGACGTCGTCGATGATCTGGAACGCGAGCCCCATGCGCCGACCGTAGCCGGTGAGGCGGCCGATGACTTCCTCTCCTGCTCCGACGGCGATGGCTCCGAGGCGCAGCGACGAGGCGAGGAGTGCGCCGGTCTTGCGCTCGTGGATCGACCGCACGGTGCCGACCGACGGGATCGCGCCCTCGCCCGCGAGGTCTGCGACCTGCCCCCCCACCATGCCCTCGGCCCCCGCCGCGCGGCAGAGCTCCAGGACGAGGTCGGCGACCCGCGCGCGGTCGGGCGCCGTCGCCGCGATCACCGCGAAGGCATGCGTGTTCAGGGCGTCGCCCGCGAGGATCGCGACCGCCTCGCCGAACTGCTTGTGGCAGGACGGACGGCCGCGGCGCAGGTCGTCGTCGTCCATCGCGGGCAGGTCGTCGTGGATGAGACTGTAGGTGTGGATCAGTTCCACGGCGCATGCGACGCCGAGCACCGGTTCCTCGTCGGCCCCGGCGGCCCGGGCGCCGAGCAGCACGAGCGCGGGGCGCAGTCTCTTGCCTGCGGCCATCACGCTGTAGCGCATCGCCTCGTGGATGACGGGAGGGTCCGCGTCCGCGGGCGGGAGCAGCGAGGAGAGTTGCGCGTCGACGCGCGGCGTCCAGCGCTCGAGGTACTGCTGGATGAGGGCGGTCGTCACGTGGTCCATCCGGGCTGATCGTAATCTTCGCAGCGGGCCGTGCGAGCGCCACTCTCATGCGCGCTTGCCCCTCGAGGAACTTCTGTCGAGCCGCAAGGGAGAGGCGGCGGCTCTCGCGACCGCCGTCTGCTGGTCGCTCACGCCCTTCTTCTTCACTGCGGCGAGCCGCCGGATCGGCGCCTTCGCCACGAACGTCATCCGCCTCGTGCTCGCGTGCCTCTTCCTCGGCGCGGTCGTCCTCGCGACGGGCTCGCTGCACGCGATGCCCGGCCGCCAGACGACAATGTTCGTGCTGTCCGGCCTCATCGGGCTCACGCTCGGCGACGCGGCGCTCTTCGACGCCTTCGTGATCCTCGGACCGCGGCGCGTGTCGCTGCTCGGCGCGACCGCGCCGTTCGTGGTCGCGATCGCGTCCGTGCCGCTCCTCGGCGAGCACGTCTCCCCCGTCGGTCTCGCGGGCATGGCGCTGACGCTCGGCGGCGTGGCCTGGGTCGTGATGGAGCGGGCTGAGGACGGCGCCGTCACGGGCAACCTCGCGCGCGGCGTGCTGATGGGCGTGCTCGCCGCGGTCGGGCAGGGCCTCGGGTTCATCTTCGCGAAGGCGGGGCTCGGCGAGGCGCCGGCGACGTCGTGGCTCGGCGGACTCGCCGCGGGCGACGACGCCGCGCAGTCGGTGACGCCGCTCCTCGGGACGCTCCTGCGGATGCTCGCCGGTTGCGCAGGGATGCTGCTCTGGGCCGCGGCGCGCGGACGTCTCGGCGAGGTCGCGCGCGGCACGCGGGACCGCGGCGCACTCGGCCTCGCGACGGGCGGTGCCTTCTTCGGGCCGTTCGTCGGCGTGTGGCTCTCGCTGATGGCGGCGAAGTACACGCAGGAAGCGGCCGTCGCCCAGACGATCATGGCGTTCTCGCCCGTGCTGGTGATCGTCATCGCGCGGATCGTCCACGGAGAGCGGCCGAGCCCGCGCGCGTGGATCGGCTCGCTCGTCGCGGTCGCCGGGGTCGCGACGCTCGCCTACCGCGAGGAGATCGCCGCGCGCCTCAGCGGCTGACGCGCCCGGACCGGACCTTCGCGGCGGCGAGACGTTCCTTCGTGCCGCTGAGCGCCTCCTCGTACACGTCGACGAGTTCGTGCTGCTCGATCTCGCCGACGCGTTCCGAGACGTCCTCGGCCATCCGCTGGTCGCCGGTGCGCTCGGCCTCCGCGGCCATCACCTCGAGCGCCCGCAACTGGTACTCCACGCCCGCGGCGTCGTGCGGCAGTCCGTGCTGGTCGGCCGCTGCGCGGTTCGCGCGGATGAAGTTCTCGTACGTGTTCGGGTCCGGCTTCGAGCGGTAGAGCTCCCAGGCCGCGTCCGCCTTCTCGGTCACGGTCGGTGCCTGGGGTGGCCCGCACGCCGAGACGAAGAGGAGCGCGACCACGGCCAACGACGCCCGGATCGCGCTCCTTCGCATGGACACCTTGTACCCGCGGCGGGCCGGCTCGCGGGGTCTCCTACTTGAGATCGAGCACGCGCCGCTCGTACTCGGCCTGCGTGATCTTGCCCGACTTGTAGTCCGCCGAGAGGGCCTCGAGCGTCGACTTGTTCGCCTTGGCCTTCGCCTCGACCGCGGCCTTGTTCGACTCGTACGCCTCGCGGCCTTCCTTCTGACGCAGGCGGAACGCGTCCTTCAGCGTCTTCGCCTCCATCTTGCAGCCGGATGCGTAGAACTGGTTCGCGACGCGGCCGACGGCCCAGGTCGCGGCGAAGTTCGTCGCCGCCGGGACGATGCTGCCGATGCCCGGGATGAAGCCGAGCAGCGTGTTCACGGCGATCCGTCCGACCTGTCCGGCGCCCATCCCTGCGAGGAGCTGCTTCACGGCGTCGTTGCTCGTCTCTCGGCCCCAGTACTGGCCGATGTCGCGGACCAGCTTGCCCATGACGCCGACCACCGCGAGCTCGGTCGCGAGCTTCGCGATCGGGATCGGGAAGAGGCCGAGCGTGCCCGCGAGGATCGAATACTTCATCACGTCCTCGTTGATCTCCGCCTCGCGTTTCTTCGGGTCCGCGATGGGCTTGATCGCCGTGAACGAGACGGTGTCCTTCGTCTCCTGGAAGATCCGGCCGAAGAGGCCCTTCTTCTCCTTCGGGACCTCCCACGCCTTTTCGAGCTTCTCGAGGATCTTCTGTTCCTCGGCGTGGTACTTGCCGTCGGAGTAGGCCATCGCGAAGCACGCGCTGTACGCGGCGTCGCGGCCCTCCTGCGACTTGACGTCCGCGATGAGTTCGTCGAGGACGTAGTGGCCGTCGAGCAGGCCATTCACCGTGATCCCGGGCGGGAGACTGAGTCCCGCGAGCGCGTCCTTCAGCGAGTCGCGCTCCTCGGCCGCGATCTCACCGTCGGCTCCCGCGATGCACACGAGAAGCTTGACGCACGACATCGCCTCTTGCTGGTTGACCGCCATGTTGGTTGCTCCTCTGGGTTGGCTCCGTGCGGGAGCGGCACCTGCGTCCCGCATCGGGAACTCGAATCTAGCTTCTGGGGGCACCCGGCGTGAGGACCGCGGGGGCTACTTCGCCGGCGCCTTGGCGACGCCGATCACACCGCACGTCACGCGGTCGCCCGCGTTGCCCGCGGGCTGTGACGCGAGGTCGTCCTCGCCCGCGTGGACGACGACGCTGCGCCCGAGCACCGGGTTCTTGTGGCCCGCGACCGTCAGTCCCGAGATGACCCGGTCGTAGACGGCCTTGCCCTCTGCGTCGGCGTCGACGTTCCCGAGGTCGCCCGCGTGACGCATCGCCGCGTCGGGCCCGGCGTGCGGATGGCCCTCGGGGTTGTAGTGGCCGCCGGCGCTCTTCCCGTCGCCGCCCGTGCAGTCGCCGAACTCGTGGATGTGGAACGCGTGCCGCGCGTTCGGCTTCAGCCCCTCGAACTCGCCCGTGACGCGCACGCCGCCGGCGACGTCCACGAAACGCACGACGCCGTGCACGGTGTTGCCCTTCGTCGGACTCGCGACCGCGACCGCGTCGTGGATGTCGCTCCAGGCGTCGTGCGCCGCAGGTGCGGCCGGCGCCGGCACAGCCGCCGTCGTCGCCCCGCCGTCCGACGCGCATCCCGCCGCAAGCGCCGCAGCGAGGACCGGAACCAACGTCCATCGTGAACCGCGCATCGATCCTCCTCCGTCGTGTCTCGACATCCCGGAACGGGACGCGGAAGTCTCGCCGCTCGCGAAACCGGGTCCGAGGAAGTCATGCGCAGATGCGATGACGACCACGACCCGCCCGGCCGCTACTTCGCCGACTTGTGCTCCGGGTTGCTCACGAGCGATTCCAGCACTGCCGCGATCTCCGGGTCGCCCTCGCCGCACTGCCACTTCGTGACCTCGTCGTCGCCCTCGGTCGGGTCGAGGTACGTGATGACCTCGAAGTTGAACGAGAGGTTCGAGCCCTTCATGTAGTAGTTGTCGCGGCGCAGCCGCTTCTCCTCGTCGACGTCGAGCCCCTCGACGAAGTAGTAGTACACGCGGTCGAACTCCGCGTTCATGCGCTTCGCCGTCACCGCGTTGCTGGACTTCCGCTTCGACCTGGCGGTGATGTCGCGGTCGACGTCGAACATCATCTTGGCGAGTCCCTTGTAGTTCTCGCCGCCGACGCCGGAGTAGACGGTGTCCCAGCGGTACGTCCACACCTTGATCTGACGCAGCTTCTTCCCGTTCGGGCGCTGCTGGTCCACGAACATGTGGAGCTGGTCGTTGTTCTTCGGGTCCGCGTTGTACTTCCAGGACCACGCGGTCGACGTCGGCAGCCCGAGGTGGTAGCGCTTCCAGAGGACCTCGTTCCGGTCAAGCACGAATTCGAACTTCCCCGAGACGCCGTGGAAGCCGCAGAGCGTGAGGATCCCGTTCCACGTGGCCGCGAAGGCGACGTTCTTCTCGCCCTTGCCCGGGTCCCAGTGCGCCGCACGGATGCCGGAGGCGAAGGGCTCCAGAGAAGCGCGCGCCTCCTTCAGCGCCTTCGTCGTCTCGGCCTGTCCCTTCGGGGCCTTGCGCGCCGCGTCGACCACCTTCCGCGCCTCGATGACCGCGGCGTCGCGCCCCGCGCCCTCCTCCGCGGCGACCTCGGCCGGGGCGGCGGCCGCCGTCAGCGCGAACGCGAACGTCAGCGCCGCGAGACTGCTCGTGATCCTCATCATGGCCTCCGCTCCGCGCCGACTCCGGCGGCGCCGTCACTTCTTGTGGTGGATGAACTGGCCGCCGTGATCTTCCGCGAGAGAGCGCATGAACGCCTCGTCTCCGTCGACCCCGAGGAAGATGGCGTGGATGGTCACCATCTTGTCCGGATTCAGCCGGCGCAGTTCGGCGAGGGTGTCCGCCGCGTAGGCGAGGGGACCGCAGTTCGGCGCGCCGTCCGTCAGCACGACGATGGTGTCGGCGATCGCGTCGTCCGTCGACCCGGTCCCCGCCCTGGTGTGCTCGAGGGCGGCGAGCAGGCTCCCCGCGAGGTTGGTCTGTCCGTCGGGGACGAGCTTCGCGATCCACCTCGCGGCCTTCTCGCGGTTCTCCTGCGTCGCCCTCACCGGCCGGCGCTGGAAGGTCCCGAAGTTCGTCCCGTAGTCGAGGATGTTGAAGCTCGTGCGGTCGTCGAGCCCCTGCACGGCAGTGATCAGTTCGCGCGTCGCAACGTCCATCTTCGTCGCGCCCCGGACCGAGTAGTCGTCGTCGGCGCCGGCCTTGTGGGCGATCCCCCACGACATGCTCCCGCTGCGGTCGAGGAGGAACAGCACCCGCGCCGACTTCAGCTCGAGCCCGAAGTAGCGCGAGTACGGGACGCGCTCGATCTCGCCGATGTCGACGGCGAGGTCGGGACGGCGCCGCCACCCTTCGCGGTGCGCCTGCCACCAGTCGCGCCACGCGGTCCGGTTGAGCCCGAGCGACTCACCTGTGACGTTGTAGAGGTAGCGCGCGAGCTCGTAGGCAGGCACTCCCTCCTCGACCTGGATCCGTTCGATCAGGATGTCCATCGCCGCAGCGTTGCCGACCATGGCGAGCAGCCGGAACGCGACGCGCCGGACGACCGGGTCGTCGCCCGTGGCCGAGCCGCGCAGTTTCTCGGCGTCGACGAGGTCCGGCACGAGAGTCAGCTCCCGCATCGCGGCGACGGCGAGCTCGCGGTCGGACCTCGGACCCGCCCACGCGTGCAACTCCGCGACGAGGGCGCCGACCGCGCCGCCGCGCAGCGTCGAGAGGACCGCCGCCTGCTGGGACGCGCGTCTCCCCAGCGCGAGAAGCCGCCGCGCCCGATCCGCGACGACCACCGTCCCTTCGGGATCGGAGACCCGCGCGGTCGCCGTCCGCGCCGCTTCCTGGAACCGCCCGAGCGAACGGGTCCACTCCTGCACGGTGCCGCAGAGGGTGCGGTTCTCGATCTCCATGACCCTGTACTCGGTGAACTTCGCGCGGTTCTCGAAGTCGCGGGCCACCCGGCTGACGAAGAACGAGAACATCTTGGCGCCCTGCTTGTCGCGCTCCGCGACCGCCTTCTGCAGCCGGTCCTCGGCCGCCTCGACGCACTCGAGCGACGTCGTCGCCGCCCACCGCGCGTTCGTGCACGACCAGAGTCGCGCGCAGAGGTCCGTCCGCGACTGCTCGTTCGTCTCGCCGAGCGTGCGCAGCATCTCGCGCGTGTCGCGTTCGCCGAGCGCGGCGTCGTCGCCTGCGAACGCGAGCGACGCGCAGAGGCAGACGAATGCGAGCGCCGTCGCCACGACCGCGCTGGCGCGGATCATCGTCTCACCAGGACCCATGCAGGTCACGATGCCGCACGCCGATCGCCATCGCAAGTCTCCTCGGCGTTGCGCCGGTCGCGCTCAGAGGTCGTGACGGATTCCGCCGCGCGGACGAAAACGGGCGTGGAGAAGCCGCGCCGGAGGACGCGGCGCGCACGAAAACGTCGGAAGGCCTGCTGAACGCTCGCGGAGAAGCCGCGCCTCGCGGTTTCTCCACGAGCTCTCAGTCGAGCGGAACGGTCATGCGCATCTTCGACATCACTTCGTCCTGGATCTCGGGCTTCCACAGGTTCCCGAGGTGTCCGCCGTGATCGTTCAGGTCGAGTCGCCCGCCGAAGGTCGCCTTCAGGAACTCCACGTCCTCGGCGTCGAGCAAGAGGTCGTTCGCGTTCGTGATGACCTGGACCTGCGGGTTGTCGTGGAGCGCCGAGGCGACGGAGCGCAGGCTGCACAACCGCTCGAGCCGCGCCGCACCGGCGTCGTCGTTCGAGAGGTCGGACCGGCGACTCGCCTGGTCCGGCAGCACGAACGCGTAGAGGTACTCGAGGAAGGAGTACTCGGCGATCTCGCGGTACGAGGCGCTGCGGTCGGTGCCAGATCGCGGCGTCAGGAAGAAATCGCCCGTCCGCCCGAGGGCGCGGGCCTGGTCGAGCACGTCCATCAGCGTCATGCGGAACGCGAGGCCGACGAGGAACTTGGCCTCGTTGTCGTTGAGCGGCAGCGGCCTGCCGGGCTGGAGGTCCTTCCCGCCTGCCATGTCGATCACGTGGCGGAAGAGCGCGCGGATGCGCCGATCGCGATCCTCGACGTTCGCCGACATCGTCAGGGGCAGGTTGAAGTAGCTGTCCATGCCGCGGACGGCGCGGACCAGGCTGACCGGCGGGTTGAGCGCGAGGTACCCGTCGATGTGCACGAGTCCTTCCGCGTCCGATTCCTCTTCGGCGGCGGCCATGAAGAGCACCTGCTGGCCGCCGAGCGACATGCCGACCACGCCGCGCCGGCACCCGACCAGATCACCGTGCCGGCTGCGCAGGTCGGCGTCGATCGCGGTGAGCGCGACGTGCACGTCGTGCGCGTCCCCGGGCGCGAACCCGGGGAAGTTCGCGGTGCCCGCCGCCTCGATGAAATCGAAGCACATCGAACTCGAGATCGCGACCGCGTGGTATCCGGCGCGGAACGCCATCTCCGCGAGCGCCGCCGTGCTGCCCGCGTCGCGGTGTCCGCCCGTGCCGGGGAGGATGAAGACGACCGGTGCCGCGTGGTCCTGGAGCCAGGCCTTGTAGCCGAGCTGCCGGCCGGTGGAGGCGATGAGCACGTCTTCGTCGTCCGCACGGCCCGGGAACTCGGGGTCACGGACGCCGAGGAAGACGTACTGCAACGTGTCCACCGCGGCGCCCGTCCCCGCCGTGAACACGTGGTCCGTCGGATCGAGCTGACGGTCGAGCACGCGCGCCATCCGTTCCAGGCGATACGGGTCGTACGTGGTCTTCGCGAACGTCACGTAGCCGTCCACGTGGTCGCTCAGGTCGTTCAGCTTGACGATCGGACCGGCCGGCGAGAAGTACGTGAGCGGGTCGAGGAACGTGTCGCCGACCCAGCCGACGCTGTCGCGGACCGTCGCGCCGGGCAGCGAGGTGTAAGCGGACTCCCTCCAGCCGAGGTCTCGCATCGCGAGGCCGGTGTCCTGACTGCGCGGCGCGGGCATGCCGTACCCCTCCGCCGCCTCGAAGATCCCGAGCACGCCGACCGTGGTGTTGGTCCCGAACCGCTGGGTCTCGAGCCACGCGGTCGCCCACTCGCCCTGGATGAGGTTGCTCACGAGACGCATCGGGTAGAGCAGGTTCTTCCCGAAGCGCGTGAGCGACTCACGGGCGCCCTTCGGAACGATGAACCGCCATCCGTCCGAGAGCGGCGCGACGACGTAGGCGGCCGCTGCGTGCTTCACCTCGTCGACCGTCCGGTTGACCGGCTCCCCGGGGTCGTCGAGCGGCGGGAACGTCAGCTCCGGTCGGCGGAACTCCGCGGCGCCGGGGCCGTCGTACTTCGACCAGTCGCGGTGCTGCGTCTCGGCGGTGGCACATCCTGCTGCGAGCAGAGCCAGGGTCACAACGGCCGCAGATCGGGTCGCGCGCTTCATGAAGTTGCACCCTTGACCGTTGTGGAGGGGGGCGGGAAGCTACCGAACCGGCCCCGGAGCCGCTCGTGTGGAACTGAGAGGCTGTGAATAAACCCCACGCGAGCGACGGTTGAGCCCTGGCGAGCCTGCTGCAAGGCGCTCGCGTGAAGGCAACTCCGATGAGTTTCCGAGCGCGAGCCCACTCCCTGCGGCGCAGGGCGCCGCGAGGAGTCGCGTCGTCAGCGCGGGCAGCGCTGACGACGTGTACGCAGCAGCGGGCCGCCCGGGCTCAAACTCCCCTCGCTCCGTCCGGCACGCACGAGCCGCGCCGGCGCCGCGCGGGGTTGCCTCACACCCTCTGAGCCGACGGAATCATCGTTCGGCCGGACGGGGCGCCCCAACTCGGACGATTCGAGCTCATCGCGCTGCACCACGACCGATCAGACCGGCCGCGGCGAAGGGTGCAAGTTGCGGGACGAGATGGTTCTCGGCGTCCTACCCGAAGGGCCCCCGCCGCGCCGCGCTCGCCACCTCGCGCCCGACGTCTTCGCGAGATCAGCGTGCGCGGGGGAATCGGCGCGGGTGCGTGGCGCCGGCTAGCGGCGCGGGGTCCCGTCGTCGAACAGGCGTCGCCAGATGTCCGGCCCGCCGACGATCTGCTCGGTCGTGCTCGCGGGCCTCTCGCACTCGACCGGCCCGGCGGGAAAGCCCATCTCCGACATGGCGTCCGCCGCGACGCCGGCGGCCGCCGGCGAGAAGAAGTACGCCGCGCCCCGCGCCCCGAGGCGCGCCCGGAAGACAGCGACGTCCGGCGGTTCGCCGGCTCGGTGGATTGCCCGCTTCAGGGCGCCGAGGAGTCGCTGCTCGAGGTTCCCGTCGACGACGGGCAGCTTGTGGCAGGTCCAGGTCATGTCGAGGGCTTCCTCCGGTACGGGCAGGAACAGGCTCGACGCGGAAGATGACACAGCGCGCAAGGGGCGCCGTCCCGCGGACACCCCGCCGGATACGGAGGCCGAGGTTCGGCCGCGAGCCCGGTGCGAGCCCGGGCGGACAAGGACCGCTGCGCCTCGGCTCCCGGCAACCGGCAGGCTCGCACGCCGTTCCTCGCGTCGTCGTCCTGCCGGGCCTCACGACGCGCGGAAGTGAATACGAGGTGTGAGTACGGAGCGGTGACCAGTTGGCCGATGCGCTCCTCGCCTCGGCCAGAGGTTGCGCCTCGACGCCTCGGACAGCCGAGTCCTCGACATCGTCCAGCCAGGAAATCGGCGTGAGGCGGACTTGCACCCGCTGACCCGCAAGACGTTGGACTATCCTGATCGCCATCGTTCGGCTCGCGACGGGCCATGGCGGCCCTTCCGCGACTGAACCGTGGCAGCAGGAGTCCCATCATGAAGGACCCGGCCCATCCGCACGTCGATCGGCATCACGGCGACGCGGCGCACCCGCACGTCCGCACGTCGGCGCCCGATCCGGCGATGCGAAAGACTGTCTTGTTCGCCATCGTCGGAGGCGTCGTGGCGATCGGCGCCGTCATCGCGCTGATGCGCAGCACCGTCCGCGAGGTCAGCGTCAAGAACACGGGCAGCGTCGACGTCCGCGTGGAGTACGCATGGACGGCGGACGGGAGCCGCGTGACGCGCGACCGGCAGGTGGCGCCAGGCGGTTCGATCTCCTTCGGATTCGAGCCGAACTCCGAACTCGTGGTCTATCACCCCGCCCCCGACGAGAAGGCCGCCTGGGCGCTCATCCCCGTTGGCGAGGAGGACCGCGAGTTCGAGATCGCACCCAAGACCGGGGGCGTGCTCACAGCGAGCAACAGCGGCAAGCCCATCTCCCCCAAGCTGACCGCCGTCCCCGGCGCCAAGCGCTGAACGCAAGACGCGGAGGATGCGCGGCGATGCGCGCGCCGGAACCTTGGTGCGCGTCGCCGCCGTCGGCCGACGTCGGCCGACGGCGGCGTGCGTTGGTTGCCGGACTAGGACGGCTGACCGTTCTCGCACATCTCGTCTGGCCTCGAAACGCAGGGTTTCCCTGGGTTCCAAGGGGCCTCGCCGGACCTCGCAAAGGGTACGGAGAGGGTACGAAAAACTTGGTTGCCGCTCGGGTAATCCGGTGCGGGT
>JANNHP010000249.1:0-4323 GCA_031404455.1 Planctomycetia bacterium
GCGAGACGATCTCGCCGAGCGCGCGCGACGCCGTGCGCCGGACGCGCCACTCCTTGTCGTCCATCGCGCCCGCGAGCGCCTCGGCGTCGCCGGGGACCGGGCCGATTGCCATGGCGTAGGCCATCCCCTCGCGCACCCAGACGTCGTCGCCCGTCACGAGGTGGAGTCTCATCTCCGACCGGAGCGGTCCCGGCGGCACCTTCGAGAGCGCCTCGATTCCCGCGCCGCGCACGCGCCAGTGCCGCGCCTTCAGCACTCGGACGAGCTCGGGCATCGAGCGCTCGTTCGCGGGGTCGAGGAGTTGGACTGCGCCGACGGCGCGGTCGACGTCCGCCGTCTCGACTTTCTTGCGGAACTCCTCGAGGATGCGCTCGTACGGATCGGCGGCAGGGGCGTCGCCGGAGAGCGCGCGGCCCGGCGCGAGGCCGAGCAGCACCGCGGCTGCGAGCGCCATCCACGAGGTCCTCACGCGGCGATCGTAGCACGCCGACGCGGGCTCGTCCGGGCGCGCGGCGCGCCGATCCAGCCTCGATTCTCCGCGCGGAAATGACACCCCGGTGCGCACCGGGTTAGAGTCGCCGCGGACTTCATGCCCGATCCGGTCGACCTGAAGGTGGAGGAACTCCGCGCGATCCTGCGCGCGATGGGCTCGGCCGTCGTCGCGTTCAGCGGCGGCGCCGATTCGGCCCTCGTCCTCGCCGTGGCGGGCGAGGTGCTCGGCGCTCGCGCCGTCGGCGTCATCGGCGTCAGCCCGAGCCTGGCGGCCGATGAGCTCGCCGACGCCGTCCGCGTCGCTTCCGACGTCGGCGTCCGGCTCGTCCAGATGAGCACGGACGAGACGAGCGATCCCCGCTACGTCGCGAACGCGCCCGACCGCTGCTACTTCTGCAAGACGGAGCTCTACACGAAGCTCACGGCGTGGGCCTCGGCGAACGGCTTCGCGCACGTGCTCGACGGTCTCAATGCCGACGACGATCCCGCCGACCGTCCCGGCGTGCGCGCCGCGACCGAGCGGGGCATCCGGTCGCCGCTGCGCGAGGCGGGTCTCGCGAAGGCCGACGTGCGCGAGGCGTCGCGGCGGCGCGGGCTCGTCACGGCGGACAAGCCGTCGGCGCCGTGTCTCTCGTCGCGCATCCCGCACGGCGTCCCGGTGACGATCGAACGGCTCGCCGCCGTCGAATCGGCCGAGCGCGCGCTGCGCGGCCTGGGGTTCCGCGAACTCCGCGTCCGGCACCACGGCACGGTCGCGCGGATCGAGGTCGCGCAGGACGAGATCGAGCGGGCCGTCGCGCTGCGCGAGGAGATCTCCCAGGCCGTGCGGGCGTCGGGCTTCCGCTTCGCGGCGCTCGACCTCGACGGACTGCGCACGGGCGGAGCGAACCGTTCTGCGGCGACGAGCACGGCGGAGGGAGTCCGGTGAGCGAGAAGCGTCATCGCAGCGGCGGCGGCAAGAAGCAGGTCCTCGTCTGGATCGCGTGGGGCATCCTCATCGCGCTCCTCGGCTCGAACCTCGTGATGTTCTTCGCGAAGGACGACGAAGTCGCCGGGACGACGGGCGAGGGCTTCATCACGCTCGACATGCTCCAGCGCGCCGGGTTCTGGGCGCCGCTCGCCGCCGCGTGGCTCTTCGCGCTCTGCGGGCTCTTCTGGGTGGCGAGCGCCTACAAGCACAGCGAGCGTGCGAGCCTTCTCTGGGCGAAGCGCGGCTACATCACGTCGATCCTCGGCGCGCTGGCGCTCTCGATCGCGTTCTACGAGCCCGACATCGGCCGCACCTGGTTCGGCGTCGTCGCGGCGGCGGTGTTCGGCGCGCAGACCGTGATCTTCGCCCTGCTCGCGCGCTCCGAGTACCGCCGTGCCGAGACCGGCGAGGGCACGCGTCACCCGCGCCGTCACGGCGACAAGCTCGTCGTTCCGACGCTGTCCGCGGGTGCGCAGTCTCCCGCGGGTCCGGCCGAGTCGCCCGGCGCCGGACGATGACCCGCGTCATCCTCGCGGACCGCCACGCGAAACCCGCGTGGGCCGGCCACCCGAACCTCTACGACGGCGCGATCGAGCGCGTCGAGGGCGAACTCGTCACCGGCGGCGAAGTGGACGTCGTCGACCAGAAGGGCCGCTACGTGGGCCGCGGCGTGTGGCACGCGACGTCGCCCGTCCGCGTGCGTCTCTACCGCAGCGACGAGGGCCCGCTCGACGACGCGTTCGTCCGCTCGCGCATCGCCGAGGCGGTGGCGCTCCGCCGCGACGTGCTCCGCCTTCCGGAGCGGACCGAGGGATACCGCGTCGTCCACGGCGACGGCGACCGCTTCCCCGGCCTCGTCGCGGACCGCTACGGACCGTGGGTCGTGGTGCAGGTGACGACGCGCGCCGCGGCCGACCGCCGCGCGGCCATCGCGGCGGCGCTCCTCGCGGAGAGCGGTGCCGAGGGCGTGTGGGAGCGGGCGTCCACGTCGTACGCCGACCTCGAGGGTTTCCATCCGGGCGGCGGAAAGCTCGCGGGCGCGACCGCGCCGGAATCCGTGGAGTTCCGCGAGGACGGCGTGCTCTGGAAGGCCGACATCCAGGGGGGCCAGAAGACCGGCCACTTCCTCGACCAGCGCGACAACCGCGCGGCCTTCGCGCACGTCTGCCGCGGCCGCCGCGTGCTCGACCTCTTCAGCGGCACGGGCGGCTTCGGCATCTCGGCGATCGTCAAGGGCGGCGCGACGTCGGTCCTCGCGGTGGACGGCTCGAAGCCGTCGCTCGCGCGCCTCGCGGAGAACGCTGGTGCGAACGGCATCGCCGCGAGCGTCGAGACGCACGCGGGCGACGCGTTCGACAAACTCCGCGCGCTGGTCGGTGAGAACGCGCGCTTCGACGCTGTCTCCGTCGATCCGCCGCGCTTCGCGTCGTCGCGCCGCGAACTCGACGGCGCCGTCCGCGGCTACCGCGAACTCAACGTGAAGGCGATGCAGGTCCTCGCACCCGGCG
This sequence comes from Planctomycetia bacterium, assembly GCA_031404455.1. Classification (GTDB taxonomy): domain Bacteria; phylum Planctomycetota; class JAJSAM01; order JAJSAM01; family JAJVHW01; genus JANNHP01. Next base: position 2,971 of record JANNHP010000249.1, read on the forward strand.
GAATCCTGGCGACGTCGTCGTGCACCGGCGTCCTCCCCGAAGAGGACTTCGAGCGCATCGTCCGCGAATCCGCCATCGACGCGCGCCGCCGCGTGCAGGTGCTACGTCGCGGCGGCCAGGGCTCCGATCACCCGTGGCTGACGGCCGTACCGGAGAGCCGGTACCTGAAGCACTTCCTCGCGCGCGTCCTCTGACGTCTGCGTCCGGGGCGAGGCGGCCCCGCCGATGAAGTGCCCCATCCGCGTGACTTGCGTCGCGCCCGGGCACGCCTCGCCCCGTGGTTGAACCACCTGCCCGTCGGGCGACGCCTTGAGGGTGAATACGATGACCCGCACGCCGATCCCCGCACGACTGGACGAACTGCTGGCGCACCGCGAGTGGGTGCGGAGAGTCGCGTTCGCTCTCACGGCGGACGAGCACCTCGCGGCCGACCTCGAGCAGGACGTGTGGGTCGAGGCGCTCCAGCACCCGCCGAAACTGCGCGGTTCCGTCCGCGGCTGGATGGCGGCGACGCTGCGGCACGACCTCTTCGATCGCCGGCGCGCCGATGCCCGGCGCGTGCGACGCGAGGAGCTGGCCGCCCGTCCCGAGAGGGACGTTCGCGCCGAGGACGTGATCGACGACGCCGAGGCGCACCGCCGCGTCGTCAACGCGGTGATGGACCTCGCCGAGCCTTACCGGTCCGCGCTGCTCTCGCGTTACTACGAGGACCAGACTCCGGCCGTCATGGCAGCGCGTCTCGGAGTTCCGGTGGAGACGGTGCGGACGCGCCTGAAGCGCGGCGTCCAGCAGCTCCGGGAGAAGTTCGACGCCGAGTCGGGCGGCGACCGGTCGGCGTGGACGCTCGCGCTGATGCCGCTCGTCAGGAGTCCGGGCACTGCCGCCGCGCCCGCGGGGACCGCAGGAACTGCCGTGCACGATATGCATATACGTCAAGCGCGTGGCGTTTTGACGGCTTAACCGATCACTTCCCTCTCCCGCTTGCGGGAGAGGGAAGAGGGGAAAGCAGCCGGAACCCATGCCCAGCAGGGCGCTCAGGTGCCGAAAAATGACACCGACGGCCTTCCGGCCCCTCGGGCGCCCCTCTAAACCCGGCGGAGTTGAGGCAAGTTTGGCTTCGAGCGGTTAGATTAAACAGACGAACGGCAATGCCAAAAACCGCACAGAGGTTGGCCTATTCTGGTACATTTATTGCTCCTTAACGGAGGAATGAAGAACAGGAGGGTGCACTGCAGCTTGACGCCATCGCCGCCTACGGCCAGCGTGCCACCGGCACCAAATTCCTGATCAACCCGAACAAGGTTGAGGCGCGATGAATCCGCCCGTCATACCCATCGAAACCCCGGGAAACCT
>JANNHP010000250.1:0-7869 GCA_031404455.1 Planctomycetia bacterium
CCCGCGGTCCGTCGTCACCTCGACGTGCCCCGGCTTCGGCTCGATCCCGAGCACGCGCGTCTCGTCGACGACCTCCACGCCGGCAGCGCGCACGAGCGTCTCGAGCGACTCGATCGTGTCCGCCGCGGCGACGAGGCCCGCCGTGCGGTCGACGAGCACGTCGTCGCAGCCCTCGAATCGGAACTGCGGCGCGAGCTTCCGCGCCTCCGGCGGCGGGAGCGAGACGACGTCGGCCCCCGCCGCGAGGACGGCGCTCGCGTACGCGGCGAGGCTCCCGCGCGGCGGTCCGAAGAAGAAGGCGGGCGTGCGGTGGAGCAGCGTGCGCCCCGCGTCGCGTTCGAGCCGCGGCCACTCCTCGTTGAGCGCCCGCGCGGCGAGCCGCACGTAAGCCGCCTCGCCGTACGCGCTCCGCGCGATCCGCGACTTTCCGTGCGAGCTACCGCGGTCGTGGCCGATGCGGAACCGCTCGACGAGCGCGACGCGCCCCGCGCCGAGCCGCGCGAGGCTCCACGCGGCCGCGAGGCCGTTGACGCCGCCGCCCACGACGAGGACGTCATGCTTCATGGCGCGCACCCGGACCGGCCGCGATGACCGCGGAACGACCTTCACCGCAGAGACGCGGATGCGCAGAGAACGGCGAACCAGAGAACGAACGGCAGGATCTTCCCATTCTGCCGAGGCCTCCTCTGCGTCTGCGCGTTTCTGCGGTGAAAGCTGTTCCTCGCCTGCGGTGAAAGCTGTTCCTCGCCTGCGCCGAAGTCTATGCACCGGATTCGAGCCGGGCGGCATCCTTCCTCCGACGCATGAGCCCCGACGACGCGACCGCCCTGCCCGAGACGCTGCTCGCCCACACGGGCTGGATGCGGCGCCTGGCGCGCACGCTCGTGCGCGACGACGCGCAGGCCGACGACGTTGTCCAGGACGCCGTGGTCGCGGCGCTCCGCTCTCCGCCGCGTGATCCGATCGCGCTGCCCGCGTGGCTCGCGACGTCGGTGAGGAACGGCGCGCGTCAGCTCTGGCGGGGCGAGAGCCGTCGCGCGGCGCGCGAGGAGAAGGCCGCGCGACACGAAGCGTCGCCTGGCGCCGCCGCGGTCGTCGCGCGCGCGGAGGAGCACGGGCTCGTCGTCCAGGCGGTGCTCGCGCTCGACGAGCCGTACCGCTCGGCGCTCTTGCTCCGTTTCTACGACGATCTCCCGCCCCGCGAGGTCGCGAGGCGGCTCGGCGTGCCGGTCGAGACGGCGCGGGCGCGCATCCGCCGCGGCGTCGAGCAACTCCGCGCGCCTCGACCGCGCGCACGGCGGGGACGGCAGCGCGTGGCGGCTCGCGCTCGTCCCACTCACGTTTCATCACGGTTCCACGGCGCTGACCGGCTCTTCCACCGGCGCCGCGGCGGGTTCGAACATCACGACAGGAGCGATGGTCATGGCGGGAAGCGGAACGGCAGCGGCGGTGGGCGGGCTCGCGCTGGTGATCGGCCTGGCGAGCGGTTGGTGGTTCGGCGCGACGAAGTCCGACCAGATCGCCGCGGAGCACCTCCAGACGATCCAGAAGACGAAGAAGGAGGTGGAGACGGCCCAGTCCCACGCGACCGACGCCGACGCGCGCGCCCAGAAGCAGGCCGCGCAGATCGCGGAGCTCCAGAACCAGTGCCGTGCCGTGCAGAAGGACCTCACCGACGCGCAGAAGCGCGCGGACGAACTCTCGGCGGCGATCGAGCAGGCGAGGTCGGCCGCGGCTCCTGCGCCCGTCGCGGCGGCGCCCGCGGCGAAGGGCCCGCGCTTCGCGTTCGGCCAGTTCGACAAGCTCACGCAGGTGGACTGGAAGGCCGTCGGCGAGCACCTGAACGCCATCGCGCCGCTCTGCGACGAGATCGCCGCGGCCATGGCGAAGGGCGAGGACGCGACGCCGGCACTCGGCAAGGCTTCGCAGCACAACGGGTTCCTCATCAACGCCGCGCTGAAGATCGCCGGACAAGTGCCGGGCACCGGAGTGAACGGCGCCTTCACGCACCCGGCGTTCCAGGCGAACGCGATCGCGTCGGCGCTCGAGGCTGCGGGCAAGCCGCTCACGCCCGAGCAGGCGACCGCGATCGAGAAACTCGCCCGCGAGGCCTCGGACGAGGACGCGCAACGTCTCCTCGCCTACACCGAGGACACGTACGGGATGCGCAAGATCATCGACGAGGCCGATCTGCGCCGCCGGTTCTTCGACGCCGCCTTCCGCGCGCTCTCCGAGGACCAGCGCAACACGCTCACGCCGCCCGCCACGAAGGGCTTCGTCGGCCTCGACCTCTACAGCGAGGGCCTGCTCTACGCCACGGTGATGCGCCCGATCCAGTTCAAGGACCCGGCCGGGCTCGTGGACTCCGTGACCAACGCGCTGCAGGGCGGGATGAAGATCCCGAAGGAGCAGGCCGAGAGCCTTCGCGCCGTCGTCACCGCGTGGCAGCGCGACCTCCCGGCGTCGATGATCGATCCCGCGGACGACGAGAAGGTCGCGGCGGGACGTCTCCGCGTCGACACCGTGCGCCTCGCGGCGACGAAGACGCTGGCGCTCGCCGAGAGCATCGTCTCCGACCTGAAGCTCGAGGGCGCCGCGGCAACGGCGGCGCGGCGGTGGCAGACCACGCTGCTGCCGATGCGCGGCGGCGACGAATGAGAAACGGCGCGCGTCTCCGAGGAGCCGCGCGCCGTTTCCGGTCAGGTCCCGACGGGACCTAGAAGTCGACGCTTCAACCGAACGGGTCGGTCGTCGCGACCGCGACGGCCTTCCCGGCGAGCGTCGCGTCGATGGCGTCCGCCAGTTCATGGGCGGTCACCTTCTCCGGCTTCGCGTTGTCGTCGATGCGGCCGCGGTAGACGATCGTGCCCTTCGCGTCCGTGAGGATCACGGTCGGCGTCTTGTGGACGTCGAGGTTCTTCGCGAACGCGGCGTCGGTCTCGACGATCAGCCCGCCCGTGAAGCCGTTCGTCTTGTAGTGAGCCGTCTTGTCGGCCTCGGTCTGGTCGCGCACGGAGTAGACGTAGACGATGTCCACGCCCTTCGCCATGTACGTCTTCTCGAGGTCCTTCAGGCGGTCCGTGTAGACGGCGCAGTAGGGGCACGTGGTGCTGGTCACGATGTACGCGGTCGGCTTCGTCACCGCGTGCGCGTCGAACGGCTCCGACTTCGCCGCGGCGCCGTCCGGACGCTGGACCGTGCTCTTGTAGGCCGGGATCTTCTGGCCGACGTCGTAGCCGAGGACGATCTCGGCGGGCTTCACGGTTGGCTTCTCGGTCGGCTTCTCGGCCACCGGCTTCTCGACGGCGGTCGCGGTTGATTTCGCCGCGGGCGCCGGTGTCGGGTCCTTCGCGACGGGCGCGACGTGGGCTTTTGGGGTCTCGACGGCGGCAGGGGCCGGCGCCGGTGCGGGGGCCTTCGCGGGCACGGGTTCCTTCGCGCATCCGGCGAGGAGCCCGGCGAGGGCGAGGGTGGTCAGGGCGAGTCGTTGGGTCTTGTGCATGGGTGGTGCTTACAACCCCTCGACCCGTCCGTCAATTCCCGCGGGGTGCGAGTTGGACGCGCAGGACGCCCCATCCGTCGATCTCGAAGTGCTCGACGCGAAGCTGGTGCCTGCCTTCCGTGAGGTCGAGATCGACGTCGTGCGGCGTCGGACCGTGGTGCGTCCAGTCGTCGATGACGAGCTTTCCGTCCACCCAGACGCGGATGCCGTCGTCGCTCACCGTCGCGAGGCGCCACGGGCCCGCCTTCGTCACGAACTCGCACGTCGCGAGCGTCCCGAACCGGTCGCGGCCGACCTTCTCGCTGACGGCGCCCGCGTTCCAGGCGTAGTCGAGGCCGTCCGCGCGCCGCGTCTCGACGGGGTCCCCGGCGAGGAGGGCCTTCCAGGCGTCGGCGTCCTCGCGCGGGTCCTTCGTCCACTTGAAGAAGCGGACGTCCCAGGGCATCGAGGAGACGGTGCCGCGGGCCTTGCGGACGTCGTCGCCGCAGAGGACGGTGAGTTCGAATGGGAAAGCGGCAGGGCCCGCTTTCCCAGTAGAACGAATTGAGATAACGGCGGGCAGGTCGCCCGTCATCGGCTCGGCGATGAAGCCCTCCGTCAGCGACGTCACCTCGAACTTCTTGTCGACGCCGAGCGCCGAGAACTTCGCCGCGCCGACGGCGACGATCGATGCGGGGAAGAGGCGCGTCTCGGTCGGGGGGACGGGGCCCCAGTCGTCGACGAGGATGTACTTGCGGCCGCGGACGGCGGTCTTCGCCAGGTACGCTTCGCTCGAGCCCGGGTACTCGTGGCTGCCACGGACGAACGGTGACGGGATCGAACCCGACGTGCGTGACAGTTCCCACACGGCGCACTTCGTCCGCCCCTTGCGCTCGGCATGCGGCTCACCCGTGAAGTTGCACCACCACACCTCCGACTCCTCGTCGTTGTCCAGGACGATGTCCGTCGTGTTGAAGCTGAACGAGTTCCCCGGCCCGATCCGGTTCTTGAACGAACGCACGTCGTGTTTCCTGCCGAACGGGGTGTCCAGCAGGTCCTTGTCCTCGTCCCACCAGAGGTGGAGTCCGAGTCGGCACTTCGTGATCGCGTTCAGCCAGATCCGGTTCTCGCGGCCGTGTTCGATCGAGATGCCGTTCGCGCAAGCCTCGATCTCGTTGTGAGCGATCTCCGTCTCGTACGAGTACCCCGCCCACACGCCGTGTTCGCAGTCGCGAAGCACGTTGCCGACGAACTGGTTCCCCTTGCTGAACGTCGCTTCGATCCCGTTCGCGACCGCGTGGCTGAAGTCGTTCCGATGCACGACGTTGTCGTTGCACCCGCCCTCGCCCGTCTTCTTCAGCGTCTCGTTGCCCGCGTAGAGGAAGAACCCGTCGCCGCCGTGCGTCGCGGAGTTCAGCGCGAACGTGTTCCGCGAGCACTGCTCGAAGACGAGGATCCCCGCCGAGTCCTGGCCGCGCGCGTAGCGGCCGTGGCTGTACCCGCGGACGCAGAAGTCGGCCCTGTTCCGGCAGATGGTCGCGTCGCACGTTCGCCAGAGCGCGATGCCCCAGCCGGAGTTGAACGAGAAGTCGCCGTCGTAGACGCGCGCCTTGTCGCAGCGGTCGAGCAGCACGCCGTTCTGCCCGCCGCGGACGACGCACGCCTCGACCGTCGCGCCGGGCGAGTTCCGGAGCGCGATCCCCGCGCCGTAGTCGCGTTCCCAGTGGCCGTCGTCGTTCTCGTGGCCGAAGAGCCAGTCCGACTCGTCCTCGCGCTCGACCGTGGACTTCAGGTGCTGCTTGAAGTTCCCGGACGCGTCGATGCCGGTCAGCTTCGCGGCGGGGGAGTCGTGGACGCGGACGCCTATCTTGAAGCCGCGGACGGCGCCGCCCGTGACCGTCACGTCCCTCGCGCCGTCCACGGAGACGCCGAGGCCCGCGAACGTGTCGGGGAGGGCGTCGTCCTTCGCGCCGATCAGCGTGACGCCCGTGAGGTCGAGCCTCGTCCCGTCGCCCTTCACGTGGATCACGCCGTCCCCGTTCGCGTCGGCGATGCGGTAGACGCCGGGCCTGATCTTCACCGTGCCCGTGACGACGAAGTCGTCGCCGGGGATCGAAGTGCCGTCCTGCGCGAGAGCGGCGGTTGCGAGCGCTCCGCAGGCCGTGGCGAGCGCGAGCCCGGTCCGTGTCCTCATGCCTCAATGATAGGCGCCCGGGACCCGTAGCCCCGCCTCGGGGCTACGGGTCCCGGGCGCAGCGGAAGCCGACGAGGAGTTCCGGATCGCTCGTGTCCTCGGGCAGGTAGTAGCGCGCGGCGGCGCTGCACGCCGACGGGTGACTCTTCGCCGAGCCGCCGCGGACCTCGTGGCCCACGCCGAAGATCGGGTCGTTCGAGGCGTCGGCGACCCACTCGGCGGCGTTGCCGGCGAGGTTGAGCACGCCGTACGGAGAACGTCCGCCCGGGAACGTCCTCACCGGAACGAGATCGCGCTTCGGCGCGACGCGCGAGACGCAGCGTCCCGAGTCGAACTCGTTGCCCCAGGGGTAGACGAGCAGGTCGTCGCCGCGCGCGGCGCGCTCCCACTCCGCGGCGGTCGGCAGGCGCCTGCCCTTCCACGCGGCGTACGCGGCGGCCTCCTCGGGCGTCACGCCGACGACCGGCAGGTCGCGCAGCGTGGTCGCCGGCTCGGCGCCGCCCCAGTGGGCGGGAGCGCGCGCGGCCTTGTCCTTGACGAACGCCGCGTACTCGCCGTTCGTCACCTCGGTGAGGTCGATCAGGAACGGCGCGACGGACTTGCCGGAGCCGTCGTGGCCCGGCGCGAGGCGGCCCTCCGGCACGTACGCCATGCCGACCGTCATGCGCACCTGGTTCAGCGCGCGCGAAACGTCCGAGCTCCAGTCCTCGCCGGGCTTGCCCTTCCTGAGCTCGGGCGGCATCTTGAAGTACGCCTGCGCCGCCGCGACGGTGTCGCCGTTCTTGGCGCTCGCCTCGGCCTCGGTGCGTGCGGACGTCAGGGCCGCGAGGCAGCGCCGGTCGAAATCGAGACTCGCCTTGTCGCGGGCGGCGATGAGTTCGGCGCCGAGCAGTTCGCCGTGGTGCTTGCCGACCTCCTCGTACTTGCGGATGATCAGGTCGAGACGGTCGGGGTACTTCGCGGCGAAGGCGTCTGCCTCCGAGAGCGCGCGGCGCGCCTCGCCGAGGGCCTGCGACTGCACCTGCGCGGGGAACTGGAGGACGGACTCCGCCGCGGCGCTGTGGACGTCCGGGAGTGCCAGCGTCACGACGATCGCGGTCACGCAGACGAGGACGACGGCCGCGGACACCGCGACGGCGGGCCGCTGCACGGGGCGCTTCTGCACCGCACCGTCGGTGCGCGCGATCTCCTGCATGCGCGCCATGACGTCTTCGATCTCGACGACGATCTTCGGACGTCCGCCGGAGAGGATCTTGTCGAGGTCGGCGGCGAGGTCGGCGGCGCTCTGGTAGCGCGCGGCCGCGAGCTTCGCCATGCACTTCTCGACCACCTGCGAGACGCTCGGCGGCACCGAGGGCACGAGCTTCTGCACCGGGGGCGCCACTTCCTTCGTCTGCTTGAGCAGCACCTCGATGGCGTTGTCGCCCTCGAAGGGACGGCGGCCCGCGAGCATCGTGTAGAGCGTGCAGCCGAGCGAGTAGACGTCGGCGCGGCCGTCGACGTTGCGGCCGTCGATCTGCTCCGGCGACATGTACGCGGGCGTTCCCATCACCTCGGTGCGCCCGCCCGCCTCGGCGTCGCGCGCCTGCGCCGCGAGGCCGAAGTCGGCGATCTTCACGACGCCGTCGAGCGTCAGCATCAGGTTCTCGGGCTTGATGTCGCGGTGGACGATGCCCTTCTCGTGCGCGACGGCGAGGCCGCGAGCGGCGTCGCGAGCGATGCGGCAGGCCTCCTCCCACGTGAGGACGCGCTCGCGTTCGAGGCGCGCCGCGACGCTGGCGCCGTCGAGGAGCTGCATCACGAGGAAGTTGAGGCCGTCGTCCTCGCCGACGTCGTGCACCTGCACGATGTTCTGGTGCTCGATGCGGGCCATCGCGCGGGCCTCGCGCAGGAAGAGCTCGACGTCGGCGCGGTCCTTGCGCGCGCTCGGCATCAGCACCTTCACGGCGACGCGGCGCTGCAGCGAGAGGTGGGTCGCCTCGAAGACGACGCCCATCGCGCCGCGGCCGAGCTCGCGCTCGAGGCGGCAGCCGCCGAGCACGCGGCCGGCGAGATCGTGGCCGAAGGGCTTCTCCTCGCGCTCGGGCGCCGCCCGGACGGAGGGAGCCGAGTGGGAGAGCGACGGATCCGAAGGTTCCGCAGCCCAATTCCCCCCGCCCTCGCTCCGCACGAGCGCGGCCTGGAGGTCGTCGGG
>JANNHP010000251.1:0-27777 GCA_031404455.1 Planctomycetia bacterium
TGACCCCGAGCACGAGGATCACGCCGAGCGCCCAGTAGTAGCCCCAATCCCAGTGCAGCTCGGGCATGTTGTCGAAGTTCATGCCGTAGATCCCGGCGATGAGCGAGAGCGGCATGAACACGACCGTGACGCCCGCGAGGATGCGCATCACCTGGTTCATCTTGAGGTCGAGCGTCCCGATGATGAAGGCGCCGATGTCGTTCGAGATGCTCGTGTAGTAGTGCGCGAGCTCGACGATCTGCGACGCGTGGTCGAGCACGTCGCGAAGGTAGGGGCGCGTCGCGTTGTCGAAGAAGCCGTCCTCGTCGCGCACCGCCGTGGCGACGGCGTCGCGCGTGGCGAGCGCGATCCGCTCGAGGATGCGCAGCTCGCGGCGCAGCGCGTGGAGGTCGCCGATGAGCTTCGCGGTCGGGTGCTCCATCGCCGCGTCCTCGATGCGCTCGACCGTGTCCGAGATCCGCTGCATCTCGGGGAAGATCGAGTCCACGCACGCGTCGATCATGCGGTAGACGAGGTAGTCCGGGCCGCGCTGGCGGAGCTGGCTCTCGGGCTGCGTGAGACGCTTGCGCAGCACGCCGAACGGGTCGCCGGGACGCTCCTGGAACGTCACGATCACGCTGCCGCGCACGAAGATCGAGAGCTGGTCCATGTCGCACGTGCCGGGACGGTCGAACATGCGCATGACGATGAACCGCGCGTCGTCGTAGGTCTCCACCTTCGGACTCTGCGGCGAGTGGAGGATGTCCTCCATCGCGAGCCACGGCACGTCGAAGGTCGCGATCAGCGCCTCGAGGACCTTCTGGTCGCCGAGGCCCGTCACGTCCACCCAGGCGATGAGGCCTTCGCCCGGCAGGTCGGCGAGCGACTCCACCGCGACGGACTTGCGGACCTCGTGGCGCTGGCGGTCGTAGAGGACGACGTCGATGCTCGGCTTCGGCGCGCCCGCCGGCGCGACGATCGTGCCGGGGGCGCGTCCAACGGATTCGACATGTCGCTGCAGTCCGCGGTCGGCCGGGGTCATCGGCGCGGATCTTAGCCGGGGAGCCGCGCCGAACCCGTGTTGACTCGTGGGATACGTTGCAGCCCGAGACAGAGCGACGAGCGCGCGGGATCGGACTCAAGTCCGGTGCCCGGCCCGTCCGATACGGTTGACGATCAGGCGAACGGCTGCGAAGTCCGTTCGGCTCCAACGCACGAGGCCGAGAGACATGAGACTGCGAAAGCGCTGCTCGGGCTTCACCCTCGTGGAGCTCGCGATCGTCGTGGTGATCGCGGGGGTCGCGCTCACCGCGACGGCCGGCGCGGTCACGTCGGGCGCCCGCCTCGCGCGGACGAGCACCGAGACCCGCGCGGCCATGCGGTCGGCGCAGTCGGTGATGGAGCGCATCCGGGCGACGCCCTTCGCTACCATCTCGACGTTCAACGGCCAGACGTTCACGTTCAACACCCTCGGCGGCGGCGACTCGAGCGGGTCCTGCGCCGTCGCCGTGGCGGCCGAGGACACCGGCAGCACGCGCTGGCGCGTCGCTCGCGTCACCGTCACGACGACGTGGCGGGGCGGCAGCGGGGTCTCGACGCAGTCCTTCGTCACGTTCGTCTGCGACCGCACGGACGGGAGCTCCCTCTCCGGCAGCCAGACCACGGTCCCGGCCAACTGATGCGCAACCGATCAGCCCGCGGACTCACGATCCTCCAGACGCTGATCAGCGCGGCGCTCCTCGTCATGGTCCTCGCCGGCGCCAACGCCATGGTCTCCGCCGGGACCAACGTCGCCCAGTCCACCACCAACCTCGGCAACGCGTCGAACCGCGCGGACCACACGCTGTCGCAGATCGCCGACGCCCTGCGCCGCGGATCGCTCGCGTCGCTCCGGCTCCTGAACGACGCCGCGTTCCTCAGCGGGACGTCGGACACGGGCTTCAAGCTCCGCACGGTGCAGAGCTTCACCGGGGCGCCCGTCCTCTCGAGCCTGGTCACCTATCGGCTCGACAGGCCCGGGGGAGCCGTGTCCGGCTCGCTCACCCGCACGCAGGACGGCATCACGCGCGTGCTCGCGACGGGCGTGACGACGTTCACCGTGTCGCGCACCGGAAACCTCTTCACCCTCGACATTCGCACGCGCTCGGGCCCCACGGACGACCGCGCACGCACGATCCACGCGGCCGTCCAGGTCGCTGCAAGGAACCCATGAAGCCGAACTTCCGTGCCGATGAACGGGGCAGCGCGATCGCCGCCCTCATGGTCGCAGTCACGCTCTGCGGCGCGCTCTCGGCCGCGGTGCTGCTCACGAACTCCGGACGCAGCCGCGAGGCGCTGACGGACCTCGACGGCGAGCGCGCCTTCCAGATGGCCGAAGCCGGAGCCGACTGGGCGGTGGCGCAACTCCGCATCCGGAGCGGGATCATCCCGACGACCGGAGTCAGCCGCACGATCAGCGGGATCGGCACGTTCCAGATCCGCTACTCGCAGGGCAACACGAACGGCATCGACGACGACGGCGACGGCACGGTCGACAATCCGGCCGAGGCGGGCTACGCGTCGATGCTCTCGACCGGCACTTCGGGCCGTATCCAGCGCACCGTGCAGGTCGTGATGCGCAAGGCCGTCGAGATCCCGACCTTCACGGCGTCGGTGCAGATCAACGTCGAAGCGCCGGTCCTCGACCTCTCCGGCAACGCGTTCACGATCAGCGGTGCGGAGCACCGGATCGACGGAACGCTGGACTTGACGAGGCCGGCCAAGTACGGCGTGTCGAGTCCCGCGAGCATCGCCACACTGGCTTCCCAGATCCCCTCGAACCGCGTGAACCGCGTCACCGGGCTCGGTGCCAACCCCTCGGTCGGCTCCACGCCCGCGATCGACCTCAACCGCCTCGTCGAGCAGGCTTCCGCCGCCGCCGCGATGCTGATCACGCCGGGCACGCACTCGAACCTCGCCCTCGGCACCCCGACCGTGGGCGGTACGGTCATCGCCTACTGCGACGGCGATCTCCACCTCTCCGGAAACGGCGCCGGGGCGGGCGTGCTCGTCGTGGACGGCGACCTGCGCATCAGCGGCGGGTTCCAGTGGGTCGGCATCATCCTCGTGCGCGGCCGCGTGACGATGGTGGGCGGCGGCGGCGGCAAGCGGCTCATCGGCGCGCTCGCGGCCGGCGAGGAGGCGGAGGCCACCACCGACTCGACGACCGTCGGCATCACCGGCACCGTGGACATGCACTACTCCACGGACGCGATCACACTCGCCTCCGAGGCCTTCGCGATCATGAGCATCATGTCGTGGCGCGAGGTCGCGAACCCATGAGACTGGCCGCCACCGCAGCCCTCGTGCTCCTCGTCGCCGGAGCGCCCGCCCGCGCCGCGGACGAGACGAAGCCGCAGCAGCCCGCCCGCACCGCGCAGCAGGTGCTCACGCTTCGCAAGACGATCCTCGACGGACTCGCCGCGCCGAACCCCACCGACCGCGCCGCGGCTGCGGAACTCCTGATCGCGACGTGGCCCGACAGCGCCCCGATCCTCGACGAGGCCCTCTCGTCGAAGAGCACGGACCTGCGGCTCGAGGCCGTCGGCCTCCTCTCGCGCGAGGAGCTCGGCGACCAGCGCGAGCGAATCGTCCCGAAGCTGACGGACGCGAGCGAGACGGTCCGCCGCCAGGCGGTCCGCGTCGCACGCAAGCTGAAGTGGCCGGAGCTCGAAAAGCACCTGACGCAGATCATCACGAGCGATCCGTCGTGGCCCGTCCGCCAGGAGGCGCTGCGCGGGCTCGAGGACCGTGGCACGACCAAGTGCCTGCGTCTCGTGCTCTCGGGCTTCATGTCCGAGAAGGTCGCGGACCGGAAGAGCCGCTTCCGCCGCGTGCTCGTCGCGGTGCTCGGCACCGACCACGGCGAGGACGTCGAGGCCTGGGCCGCGGCAGTCACCGATGCCGTGACGAAGGCGAAGGACGCCCAGGCAGCCGCTTCCGCCGCGAAGAAGTAGTCCCCGCCCCGCGGGCCCGCGCTACGCCTCGGCGACGAGCCGCCGCGTCCAGAGCGAGAAGCCGGCCCACGCCCACGCGGGAAGGCCAAGGGCGGCGGCCGTGCGCTGCGTCTCGGCCAGAGCCGCCTCGGCGCAGAGCCCGCGGGCCCGCGCGCCGTGGAATGCCGACATGAACCGCGCGGTGGCCTCGTCGCCGACGCGCCACAGACTCGCCACGAGCTCGGCCGCGCCCGAGGCGAACACGCCGCGGACGATGCCGTGAAGTTCGTCGCCGGGCCCGACGCGGGCGACTCCGGTCTCGCAGCCCGAGAGCACGACGAGCGCGCCGGGCAGTCGCAGCGACGCGAAGTCGATCGCGCGCAGCCACCCGTCGGCGAGTCGCACGCCGCCCATCGACGGCGCGTCGGAGCGGAAGCGTCCGTGCGCCGCGACGTGGACGCAGCGCGGCTCGTGCGCCCGCGCGAGGACGTCGAAGCGGGCATCGTCGCCCGTGAAGAGACGCGCGCCAGGGATCGCCGCGGCCACTGCGCGAGCCTCGTCGTCCATCGTCGGTGCGAGAGCGTCGGCGGCGGACAGCACGAGCGACGGCCCGTTCGGCTCGCGGACGTCCGCGGAGAGGGCGCCGATCGCCGGAGCGAGCGCCACCGCGGCGTGCGCGACGAGCGGCCTGCCAGCGACGGGCAGCGCGGCGAACGGCACGAGGTGCCACGGCCCGTGCGGGACGACGACGACGCGCTTCGCGCGCGTCACCGCGCCGGCGACCGGCGCGAGCGAGAGAGCCGAGAGTTCGGCGAGGCACGCGGACGTGTCCGCGGCGAGCCGGGCCGCGTGCCGCCGCGCGAAGTCGTCTCCGAGCGCGAACTTCCCGATCGTGTACCGCAGGTCCTCGACGAGCCTCGTGACGCGGCCCGCGTCGCCCGCGACGGGCTCGCAGCGCACGCCGCCGCGGTCCGCGGTGAAGACCATGGCGCCCGCGTCGTCGGCGTAGAGCGAGACGAGAAGCGTCCCCTCGGGCAGGCGCGACGGAAGCCGTCGCAGGTCCGCGGCGTCGAGCAGCGGCGCGAACGCACTCGCCGCGGCGGCGTCGGCGAGGGCGCGTTCGGCGGCGCGCAGCGCGCGGCGCGGCGGCGCGGCCGTCGCGGAGCGCAGGAACGCTGGCTGCACCTCGCCGAGGGCGCGCTTCTCGAGGACAGCGCCGCGCGCCCGGAGCTTCGCGACCCGCGCGTCGCGCGGCGCCGCGGCATCCGCCGCGCCGAGGAGATCGACGAGCGCCCGCGCCCGGAAACGCTCGACGAGCTCGTGGGCGGCCTCGGGCCCGCGCGGCCCCGCGAGCTCGTGACGCACGGCGCGGGCGAGCCACGTCTCGCGGCCGGTGACGAGCGCCGCGCGCATCGTGTCCTGGCCGAGTCCGGCGCGGACGCGTTCGAGCGCCGCGATCGAACGGTCGAGGGCCGCGCGCGCCGGGGCGCGGCGGCCGGCGGTGTCCTCTACGAGGAACTGCACCGCCGCCACCGCGAAGTCGAGCCCGGGGACGCCGAGAGGCGTCGCGACCCGCGCGGCGACCGCGGCGAGGCGGCGCGCGCCCTTCGCGTCGCCCGACTCGTTCGCGCACCACGCGGCGGCGGCCATGGAGCGCGCCCGTCCCGCCGGACGGTCCCCGCCGAAACCCTTCGCGGCGCGTTCGAGCCGCTTGCGCGCAGCACCGTGGCGGCCGCCCAGAGCCAGCGCACGGCCGGCGATCTCGTCGCTCGCCGCGGCGGTGCCGTGGAGACCGCGGACCGACGCGCGCGATGCGAGCGATGCGAGACGCCGCGCGGACTGCGCGTCGCCGAGTGCCAGCGCCGCGCGCGCGGCGAGGTGCGACGCACGCACCCGCTCGACGGGCGGCACGCCGCGCGTGAGCCCGCGCCTCGCCGATTCGACGAGACGCGCGGCCTCGGGCACGAGCCCCGCGCGGAGCATCGCCTCGCCGCGATCGAGCCGGGCGAGCGCCGCGTGGGGCGCGTCCCCCGCCGCGCGGAAGCTCGCCTCGGCCTCGCGCAGCGCCACGTCGGCGTCGCCGAGACGTTCGGTCGCGACGGCGAGGGCACCCGAGTTGTACCGGCAGCGCGCGCCGTCGAACGTCTGGCCGAGCGACGCGAACGAATGCGAGGCGGCGTCGAAGAGCGGGGCCGCGTCGTCGTAGCGGTCGAGGAGCACGAACGCGTTCGCGAGATCCATCGTCGTGCGCGCTTCGAGACGGCGATTGCCGGCGGCGGCGAACCCGGTGCGCGCCCTCTCGTAGAGCCGCACGGACTCTCGCACGCGCCCGCCCTCGTGCAGCGCAAGAGCCTCGTTCAGGTCGGCGAACGCGGCGAGCAGCGCGTCGCCGCGCGACTTCGCCGTGCGCCGGAGGCCGCGGCACAGCGCGCGCGCCGCGGCGAAGCGGCCGAGCCGCGTCTCGACCGCGGCGAGACCGAGGAGGGCGCCGTCCCTCGCGGCGCCATCGAGGAGCGCGATCGACTCGCGATAGGCGCGGCCGCTCTCCTCGAACCGCCCGCAGTACGTGAGGTGCGAAGCCGCGAGACGCGCCGCGCGGCCCCGCGCCTCGCGTCCGCCCGACGCCCCGGCGACCCGGGCGAACGCGGCGACGACGCGGCTCGCGCGCCGCGGCGACGCGCCGAGGTCCGCGGCGATCGTCTGCTCGGCGGCCTTCCAGTCGCCCGCGAGGTCCTTCGCGAGGCCTCGCAGGACCGCATCGGAGATCCGCTCCTTCGCCGCGCGCCGGACGAGAACGAGGATCTCCACGGCGCGCCTCAGCCCGCCCGCTCGACAACGAGCGGCGGCAGCGCGAACTCGGTCGTCCCGACACGTCCCTCGATGCGCCAGACGCCGGGCGTGAGGTCGCGGAAGGAGAAGCGGCCGTCCTCGGTGAGCCGCTCGCGCACGGTGCGCGTGCCGCGTCGCGCGGCGAGCTCGCCGTCGATCTTGCCGCAGGCGCCCTCGTCGAGGGGCAGCACCTGGCCGAGGAGATCGGCGCCGCGCGGGCCCGTGACGAGGCAGCCGTCGATCTCCCAGTGATCCATCGCCCAGAGCATGCGCCGCTCGTCGCCGGGCGCCGCGCGCAGCGCGAACGCGGGAGCCGCGCGGCCGTCGACCACGAGACTCGCGACGACGCGCTTCACCGACTCGAACGCAGCGAGGACGCGCGCCGTCGCGTGCAGGCGCGCGGCCGAGCGCCTGAGCGACGGCGGAGGCGCCTCGAGCGGACCGGCATGGAGCGCCGCGACCGTGCGACGGAGCGCGGCTTCGCGCGCGGAGCACGCCGCACAGCCCGCAGCGAGGTGCGCGTCGAGCGTCGCGGCGCGCGCTGCGGCCAGCTTTCCGTCGATCCGGTCGGCGAACCACCGCAGCGGCGGATGGAGCGGTGAACGGTCAGGCCGCTGCGCCATCGCCCAGCTCCTTCTCCAGCTTCGCGAGACACCGCGCGCGCGTCGGGCCGATGCTGCCGATCCGCATCCCGAGGCGCTTCGCGACCTCCGTGTACGCCGGCGGCGGCTCCTCGTAGTAGAGGGCGCGGAGGAGGTCCGCGCACTTCGCGCCGATGCGCGAGACCGCGGTGGCCACCTTGTGCCTCTCCTCGATCTCGACGATCGACGCATCCGGGCGGCTCTCGTCCACGTCCTCGCGCGCGACGAGCGGCATCGAGCTGCGCGCGATGCCGTAGCCGCGGCGCATGCGGAGCGTCTGGTGCCGCGCGATCTGCGTGATCCATCCCGCGAAAGCGGCCGGCTCGCGCAGGCGCGAAAGCTCCTCGACGGCCACGCGCCACGTGTTCTGGAAGACGTCCGCCTCGTCGTCTCCGTCGAGACGGGCGCGGCGCGCGATCGCCCACACGACCGGACCGAAGCGGTCCACGAGCGCCGACCACGCGGCGCCGTCGCCCGCCACACATCGGGTGACGAGCGTCGCGTCGTCGGCTTCGGCGTTCATCGGACGAGCTTCGCGAGGTCGAGGACCCCGGCGCCCATGAAGCGGCGCGACGCGCGCGGCACGACGGGGCGGAACGGACGCGAGTTCCTCACGAGGAAGGCGGAGACGCGCGCGGGCGCGACGTCCGGCGTCCTCTCGAGGACGAGCGCGACGCCGCCGGAGACGAACGCGGCCGCGAACGAGGTGCCGCTCCAGCGCGCGTAGAGGCCGCCGGGGAAGGCGCCGACGAGGTCCACGCCCGGCGCCGCGATCGTCGTCGCGGTCCCGCCGTTCGCGAACGGCGCGCGCGCGCCCGTCGCGTCGAGGGCGGTCACCGCGATCACTCCATGGAGCGCCGCGGGGAAGTCGACGACCGTGGTGCGCGCGCCGTTGCCGGTCGACGCCACCACGTTCACGCCGCGGCCCTGCGCGTACCGCACGGCCTCGGCGATGAGCACGTTGCCGCCGAGCGTGCCGAAGCTCAGGTTCATCACGCGCGCGCCGTTGTCCGCGGCCCAGCGGATGCCCGCGGCGATGTCGGACGAGCGGCCGTTGCCGTCGCTGTCGAGCACGCGCACCGGCAGGATCTCGGCGGAGGGCGCCGCCGCGAGCACGAGGCTCGAGACGAACGTGCCGTGGCCGAAGCCCTCGTCGACGAGACCGTCGAGATCGTCGTCGAGACCGTTCTGCGTCTCCGACGCGTCGAGGTCCCCGTCCACGAAGTCGCGGCCCTGGCGCACGTGGCCGAGGAGGAACGGATGCGTCGCGTCGACGCCGCCGTCGAGCACCGCGACGACCACGCCCGCGCCGGTCGCCGACTGCTGCGCCGCCGTGGCGTGCAGTTGGGCGAGGGCCGTCTGGGACACGAACTTCCCGTAGTCGCTGCCGACCGCGGGGGCGTTCGACTGCGATCCCTCGGGGAGCCCGGCGAGCACGTCGGGCGCTGCCAGCAGGACCTCCGGATCGTTCTCCGCGTCGTCTGCGTCCTCCTCCTCGCGGTCCTCGCGGCCCGCGGGCGTCCGGAACGTGGCCTGGTTGCCTTCGACCTCGAGCAGCGTCAGGCCGTTCGCGAGCGCGTACGCGGCCGGGTCCGTGCCCGGCGCGAACAGGATCACGATGGTGCGCGAGTCGTGGTCGTCGCCGCCGGAGGGCCGGTCCGAGACGTGACGGAGCTTCGCGCGCAGCTCGTAGGTCCCCGAGCCGCCGCCCGCGGCGGAAAGCGTCACGTCGAGACCGCCGGGCACTCCGACCGGGATCGCCTCGAGGCCGAGCTTCGAGGAACTGCTCCTCCGGACGAACCGCGCGAGCGGCTCGCCGAGCGCGTTCCTCACGTCGTCGATCCGAGGCGCGGCACCCGATCGGCGGCGGACTTCGATCTCGACGAGCGCGTTCGCCGCGGCGGCTACGTGGACGACGACGGGCGCGCCGTTCACGACGACGGACGCACGCGAGTCCTCTTCACCGGGCTCCGGGAGGTCGCCCTCGATCCTGAGCTCGTACTCGCCGGACCACGTCCCGGCCACCACCTCGAAGCGGTACGTGCCCGACGCGGCGACCGTGAGGCGCAGTTCGCCGTCGTCGGCGAACTCGCGGCCGATCACCGCGCCGAGCGGGTCCTTGGCGACGACCTCCGGGAGACTCGACTGCGCGTGGTCGCCTTCCGCACCGAGCTTCACCTCGAGGCTGGTCCCGGCGAGGAGCGGGACGTTGAAGACGTGCACGTCGCCTGCGGCGATGTCGTCCTCGATCCGGGCTCCGAGGACGGCGTTCGCGACGGACTCCGCCGCAGCGGCGGCGAGCGGCGGGCGGACCACGTCCCATCCCGGCACGAGGAGCACCAGGGCGAGGAGGGCGGACAGTCGGTTTCGCTGGTTCACGGAATGGTGCTGCGTCACGAGAGGGGCCACGAGGCCACTCTCCTGATACGGATGAGGCAACATATTGTCGCCGAGAAGGGCGGGTGGTAGCGTTCCGGCCGACGTCCGAGGCGTGTGCCCGGGCGGCCTGCGACGTGGCGCAGGCGAAGCGCTGAGTGTTCCTCCCGTTCGGAATTCCGGATACGCGATCCCTTGGGACCTGCCCGAAGCCGACTCGTAGCGACCTCTTGGCGCGAGCAATCGTGACTGCCAGGAGGCAAGGCAATGGGTAGCAAGCTGTACGTGGGTGGGCTCGCCTGGGCGACCACCGACGAGGGTCTCGGTGCGGCGTTCGCGCCGTTCGGCAAGGTGCTGAGCGCGAAGGTCGTCAAGGACCGTGAGACCAACCGCTCGCGAGGTTTCGGCTTCGTCGAGATGGAGACCGAGGCCGAGGCCGACAAGTGTGTCGCCGGCATGAACGAGAAGGAACTCGACGGTCGCCGCCTGCGCGTGGACAAGGCGACCGAGCGTCCGCCCGGCCCCCGCATCGGCGGCGGCGCGCCCCGTCCCGGCGGCGGTGGATACGGCGGAGGCGGAGGTGGTGGCGGCTACGGCGGCGGCGGCGGTGGCGGCTTCCGCAGCGGTGGCCCGGGCGGCCCGGGCGGCGGCGGTGGAGGCGGCTACGGCGGCGGAGGTGGCGGCGGCGGCTATCGCGGCGGCGGTGGTGGTGGCGGTGGCCCCGGCGGCGGCGGTGGATTCCGCGGCGGCGGCGGCGGCTTCGGCGGTGGTGGTGGCGGCGGAGGCGGTGGTCAGGGCGGCAGCACCCCCGAAGTGACCAAGCGCGACTTCCAGGGCGGCGGACGTCGCCGCGACCCGAGCGGCGGCAAGAAGTCCGATCGCGACTCGCGCGACGACGAGTACTAGGAGCGTGTCCGAGATAGCCCTCCGCACTTGCGACGGTCGCCGCCGGACACGCTCCTAGACATCGCGACGGGCGGCGTCGTGGTTGCCGGCGTGGTCGGCCGCGTGCGACGAACTCGTCACCGCCGCGGCCGATGGGACACCGAGACACCGCGGCAGTCGCCGCGACTGCGCGTGAGGGGTTAGTCTCCACGCGATGAATCTGCGTCGCGTGGCACTCGCCCTGGCCTGCCTCGCCCTTGCGGCGTCGCCGGCGACGAGGGCCGCGGACGTAGACGTCCCCCTCCTCCTGCCCGGCGAGACGGTGCGTTCGACGCTCGGCTCCGGCGGGGATCGCAGGGTCGTCGCGTTCGCCGGGGTCGAAGGATCGACGCTCGACCTGCGCGTGGATTCGCCGAAGCGGAGCCTGGTCGTCCCCACGATCACTGTGCGCGCGCCAGACGGCGCGGAGGCCGGCGCCGGCAACACGAACCCCGGATCGAGCGGACGCGCGCGGGTCTCGGATCTCGTCCTCGGCGCGACCGGGGTGTGGCGGATCGAGGTCGCGACGCCGGCAGGGCGCGGCGGGGACTTCTCGCTGACCGCCCGGGCGAAGGTCCCGCGGAACTTCTCGTGGACCGCCACGACGGACGACCCGGCGACGGTCTCGTCGCACGAGTTCCCGGCCGCGCCCGGCGGCCGCGTCGAGGTCACCGTCGATCCGTCCGGGCAGGGCGCGACCGGGCTCGTCGTCGATCTCGTCGCGCCGTCGGGCGTCGTCCTCGCGCACGCCGCACGAGGGCCCGGTCGCAGCGTGGCCCTGCGCGCCGCGTTGCCCGAACTCGGGCGCTACGCGGTGCGCGTCTCCGGCGTGGCCGGCGCGTTCCGCGCGACGGCCGTCGTGCGGGAACTCCGTCGCCGCAGGCCCGAATGGCGCGACGTGGAGTCGCGGCCCGACGCAACGGGCTTCTCGCCCGCGGTCACCGTCAACCAGCAGTTGCTCGCGCTCCGTCTCCTGGGGATCGGCTTCAACGACCGTCAGACCGCGTCGATCGTGGACGGCGGCCTCGTCCTCGCAACGGGGCCGGTCCGCCCCGACGGCGACGCGAGCGCCGTCGCGGACATCGACCTCGCGGTCGTGGCGCCCGGCACGTACTCGGTCCGCGTCGTCACCCCGCTCGGCAACGAAACGATGCTGCCGGGCTCGATCGTCCTCGCCAACCGCGCTCCGCACGTCGACGCGGTCAGTCCCGGCGACGCGCCGAACGCGCAGGGGTTCCCCGTCACGATCACGGGCGCCGGCTTCGACCCGGCCTCGACCGTGGCGCTGCTCCGCGCGTCCGACGGGACGACGATCCCGGCCGCGATCACGAACCGCACGCGACACGTGTCGATCCGGCTGACGGCGACGCCGGCGGAGCATCTCACCGGTCCGTGCGACATCGTGATCCGCGACCCGGACGGCGGCAGCGTGGTCGTGCCGGGCGCGATCGACCTCCTCGGGTTCCGCTCGACGCCCGCCGCCGTGCGGAGCTACGACTCGCTGGGCGGCGGCAGCACCTTCCCCACCGCCGCGGCGCTCGACGAGACGCGCGGACGCGTCCTCGTCGCCGCGCGGGAGACCGCTGTCCAGGCGGTGTTCGTGCTGTTCGACGCGGCGACGCTCCAGGTGATCGACACGCTCGTGATCACCCCCGCGGAGATCGGCGGGATCGACCACGAGATCGGCCAGATCCGCGTTGCGTGGGACGGCGTCGGCGACACGTTCGCGCTGTGCGTCTCGAGCAACCGGGCTCCGGCGTACGGCTACGTGCGCGTGGTCTCCGCGGCGGACATCCACCAGACCGTCTCGTCGGCGCGGCTCACGGCGCCCGGCACGGCGAACGTGAACCAGTTGCATCCCGCGGCGAACCGGGACGACGGCGGGTACCTCGTCGTCTGGGACGAGGCGGACACCGGATCGGTCGCGGCGTCGATCCGCGCGCGCGCGATCGGCGTCTCGGGCGCGATCGCGGCGTCGCCGGTCGTCGTGGCGAGCGCCCCGGACCTCGTGCAGTTCGCGCCGACCGCGGCGTACCAGGGTGCCGGGCGCTTCGTGGTCGCCTGGTCCGCGACCGACGTCGCAGGCCACGCCCCCACCATCAACGCCACCGTGACGGACGCCGGCGGGACGGACCTCCTCGGCGGCACGACGAGCGTCGTCGCGCGCGCGAGCACGTGGGCGGCCGCAGCGTTCCCCGAGGTCGCGGTCGATCCGAGGACGGGCGCGGCGCTCGTCGCGTTCACGTACCTCGAGTTCACAGCGTACAGCGCGGCGTGCGTGCGCCTTTCGGCCGACGACGCGGTGCCCGGCGCGCTCCAGACTTTCGACATGGGTTTCGGCGTGCCGCAGAGCGTCACGTACGGCGCGATCTGGAACGCGGAGCGCGAGGAGTTCGTCGTGGCGGCGGTGTCGTCGTCGAACCGCGTCGTGCTGCGGCGAGTGAACCCCGACGGGACGATCCGGCCCGCGCCGGTGCTGGAGTCGTACGAGGGGCTCTCCGGCGTGCTCTACGGCGGGTCGGAGCCCGGCACGCTCGGACTCGCGCGGGCCTTCGACGGCGTGGCGGACGACTTCTACGATCCGCTCTCGGCGGTGAAGCAGGTGCTGGCGGGGCCGCTGCGCTGAGAGGGTGTGAAGGAACCCCACGCGAGCGACGGATGGGTCCTGGCGAGCCTGCTGCAAGGCGCTCGCGTGAAGGCAACTCCGCTGAGTTTCCGAGCGCGAGCCCCCTCCCTGCGGCGCAGGGCGCCGCGAGGAGTCGCGTCGTCAGCGCGGGCCGCGCAGACGACGTGCACGCAGCAGCAGGCCGCCGGGGCTCAACGCCCCGTCGCTCCGTGCGGCACGCACGAGTCGCGCCGGCGCCGCGCGGGGTTCCTTCACACCCTCTGAGCGTCATCCTCCCGAGCGCATCGTCCCGATCCAGCCGAGGTGCAGCTTCATGGCGTCGCCGAGGGGCCCGAGCGCCTTCTTCGCCTTGCCTTCGCGGATGAGACCGGCCGCCTTGGCGAGGAGCTTGCGTTCCTTCGTCACCGCGGAGCGCATCTTCGCCTGACGCGACGGCCGCTTCAGCGGGTCCTCGAAGTCCTCGATCAGGTCGAGGATCTCGTCGAGTTCCTCGAGGTCCTGGTCGAGCCCGAAGAGGAACTCCGGCGGGATGTCGGCGTTCTCCTCGAGGAAGTCCTCGAGGGCGTAGTACTCGTCGTAGAGGTCCGCGAGCGTCGCGTACGAGGCGTGCTCGAGCGAGAGCTCGGTCGTCGGGATCGGCGGCAGCGACCCGATTCCGTCGATGCGCAGCCCGGAGAAGCCGATCTGCGCCTTCTTCGGCGCGTTGAACATGCCGAGCGAGAGGCTGAGGCGGTCCGTCGCGCCGCCGAGGGTCGTCGAGCCGAGCGGCGTCCACGCGTCGTTGACCGTCGGGCGGACGAAGTACGAAAGGAGGCCGGTGTCGTTGCGCTGCGCGCGGAAGTGGACGCGGCGCGTGGCGGGGAAGAACGCCGACGCGAGGACGTTCGGCGCACTCGCGTTGTCGTAGGTGTACGTCTGCGTACCGCCGTTGATGAACCGGAGCGAGGCTCCGGTGAAGGTCACGGGCGGGAACACCCCGCGCGGGGCGAACTCGAAGCCGCCGGTCGCGCCTCCGAGCACGGACTCGCCGATGCCCCGGAAGTCGCCGGCCTCCAGCACGAGGTCGAACGAGCCGTCGGGGAAGAAGCAGATGCAGGTGTCGAGCGAGATGCGCCCGTCGTCCTTCGTCGAGGTGAACTCGACGTAGCGATGCGCGCCGAAGCTCGCGAGCCGCGTGCGGACGCCGAACTCGTCGTTCGGATCGCAGCCGGTCCCCGCAGCTACGATCACCACGAGCGCCGCGAGGAGTCCCCACCTTCTTCGTCCTCGCATCGCCGCCTCCCGGTCTCGCACGTGTCGGAACCCCGGGAGACCGCGCGCCGCTCCGCGCGGGCGCATCGTCTCCCTGGAGAGACGAACGGCATCCGGCGTCGCTACCGACAGCGAATCGCGCGGACCGCCTACTCGAGCACGATTCGCGCGCGCCAGTTCTCGTACGTGGTGCCGAATCGTGTGCGCTTGGGCCGCACGAATCGCAGTTCGCGCGTCTCGTCCTTCCCTGGGAGCAGGACGACGTCGAGCAGTCCGTCGAGCGTCGCGAGGCGCGCCTCGCCGAGGGAGACGAGGAGGTCGCCGCGCTCGATCTGGTTGCGCTGCGCGGGTCCGCCGTCCCTCACTTCGAGGACCACGAGCCCCGCGCCGGGGCGGTAGCCGGTCCGTTCCGAGATCGCGTCGTCGACCTCGGCGCACTTGACGCCCATCCGCGTCCACGCGAGCTCCTCGGTCGGCGGCGCCTCGAACCGGAGCGAATGCCGCTTCGTGACGTCCGACGCGTCGCGGACGTCGAACGAGAACGCGCCCGTCGCCGCGGCGTCGAGGAGTTCGAAGCAGAACCGGAGCGCGTCGCCTTCGAGCACCACTCGCGAACCGGCCTCGATCCCGGCCTTCGCGGCGGGGCCGACCGGATGGACGCGTTCGACGACGAGGCCGCCCTTCCCGTCGTCGCCGAAGACGAGTCCCAGCCAGACGCCCGAGAAGCGCGCGGCGCGCAGCGAATCGACGACGAACCGCCGCACGACGCCCGCCGGGATGGCGAAGCTGATCCCGTCGGCGCCGCCCGAGAGCGAGTAGATGGCCGAGTTGACGCCGATCCACTCGCCGTTGATGTTCACGAGCGGCCCGCCGGAGTTGCCGCGGTTGACGGCGGCGTCCGTCTGGATGAGCCCCGTGAACGACGCGTCGCCGGCGCTGATCGATCGGTCGAGCGCCGAGATGATCCCCGTCGTGACGGTCCGCCCGAGGCCGAACGGGTTGCCGATCGCGATCACCGTCTCGCCGAGCATCAGGTCGTCGGAGCGGCCGAAATCGACGTAGGGATACCGTCCCGGCTTCTCGAGCCGGACGAGCGCCAGATCGTGCGCGAGGTCGGTCGCGATCAGCGTGGCCGGGATCTCGGGCTCGTTCTCGCGGGCACCCGTGAGCTTCACGAGGATCCGGTCGGCCTGGTTGATGACGTGCGCGTTCGTGATCACGTAGCCCGCGGGGTGGACGATCACGCCGGATCCGAGTCCGTGCTGCTGCTCCTCGCCCTTCCTCTCGCCGAGGAGTCCCCAGTCGAAGTAGCGGAACTTCACGATCTTCGTCGTGCCGATCGACACGACCGCAGGCGCCGCCTTCTCGACGGCGACGACCACGGGACTGCGCCTCGCGTCGCGGGAGTTCCCCGCGCCGGGAACCTCTCCCTCCTGCGCGAGAGCCGGCGCCGCGACGGCGGCGAGCGCCAGCGCCACGATCGTCTTCTGCATGCGTTTCACCTGCCTGACATGACGGACGAGGCCCGCGGGACGCACCACGGATTCACAGCAGCGCGCGCACGGCGGCGGAATCGCAAGCGCGCCGACGGCGTCGCGTCGCCGCCTCACCCGGCGACGGGGCTCCTCGTCTCGCGCAGGAGCGTCGCGGCCGCGGCCACGGCCTCGTCGGTGCCTGCCAGCGCCAGCACGTCGCCCTCGGCGAGCGTCTCCCTCGCGGTCGGCACGAGCACGCCCGACCCGCCGCGCGTGATCGCGAGGACCGTCGCTCCCGTCGCGCCGCGGAGGTTGAGTTCGGCGAGCGTCCTCCCGATGGCGGCGCTCCCCGGATGGAGGACGACGGGAACGGGCGCGCCGAGCCCTTCGAGGAGCGGCTGGACACGGTCCAGCGTGGGTTCACGGTGCGCCGCGTCGCCCGCCGACTGCGCGGCCAGCGTGTCGACGATCATCTGCGCCCCGGCGCGGACGTGGCCCTGCAGATCGGTGGCGCTGCGCCAGAACACGACCGCGAGCACCGCGAGGAACGCCCCGAGCGCGGCGGCCTCGTACGCCCCGGGCAGGAACGGCTGCGTGATGGCGAGCACCGGCGCCCCGACGAGCAGCACGCCCGCGAGTTGCAGCGAGACGACGAGCGCGCGGCGCGGCGCGGCGACGCGGCGAGGTCGGCTCTCCCTCCCTTCGCCGGGGGGAAAGCCATCTCGGCCAGCGTCGCGCCGAGCTTCCGCGCGACCCGGACGATCCCGACGCAGAACGGCGCCGAGAGCGCCGCCGCGAGGACGACGACGAGGACGCGCGCGACGAGCGTCGAGATGCCGGTCGTCCTCTCCACCCAGTCGCCGGCGCTTGCCGTCCACACGGTCGCGCCCGCGACGATCGCGGCGAGCACCGCGGCGTCCACGAGGAGCAGGCGCACGAGCCGGCGGATCTTCGACTTCAGCGTGGCTTCGCGCGGCGCGGCGCGAAGGCGCTCGATCCACGTCCCGTAGAGCGCCGCGAACGTCTGGACGCGCCTCGGCGACGTCCTGTCCGCCCAGCTCGCGGCGGGACCCGACCAGCGGATGAGCCAGGGCGTGAGCAGGGTGGTGATCGCCGACACGGCCACGGCGACCGGATAGAGGAACGTGCCCGTCGCCCCGAGCGAAAGGCCGAGCGCCGCGATGATGAACGAGAACTCGCCGATCTGCGCGAGGCCCATACCGGCCTGCACCGACGTGCGCGTCCCCTGCCCGGTGAGGAAGGCGCCGAGCGCCACGCCCGCGATCTTGCCGAGGACGACGACGACCGTCAGCACGACGACCGCGACCCAGTGCTCGGAGACGAGCGCCGGCTCGATCAGCATGCCCACGGCGACGAAGAACACCGCGGCGAACACGTCGCGGACCGGACGCACGAGTTCCTCGATCTTCGACGCCTCGCCCGACTCGGCTACGAGCGTGCCGGCGAGGAAGGCGCCGAGCGCCACCGAGTACCCGAACTCCTGCGCGAGGAGCGCCACCGCGAACGAGAACCCGATGCTCGCGACGAGTGTCGTCTCCGGGCGATTCAGGCGGTTGAGCGCGCGGACGGCCCGCGGCACGAGGAGGAGTCCGACCGCGACGAGCGCGATCAGGAACGCGGCGAGCCGTCCCACGGTGGCGAAGAGTGCGTCGGCCGACACGCCGCGGGCGGACGAGACCGCCGTCAGCACCGCCATCATCACGATGGCGATGAGGTCCTCGACGATCAGCACCCCGAGCACGAACTCGCGCAGACGTCCCCCGACGCGCCGTTCCTCGAACGCCTTGACGATGATGGTCGTGCTCGAGATCGCGACGATGGCGCCCGCGAAGACGCTCTCCTCGGTCGTCCAGCCGAGGACCCGGCCGACGAGGAACCCGAGCGAGGCCATCAGGCTGCACTCGACGATGGCCGTGACTCCCGCCGACGGCCCGACGCGGACGAGCTTCCGCACGCTGAACTCGAGCCCGAGCGAGAACATCAGCAGGATGACGCCGAGTTCCGAGAGCGCAGTCACCACTCCCACGTCGGCGACGAGCGGGATCGGCACGTGCGGCCCCACGATGAGCCCCGCGATCAGGTAGCCGAGCACGACCGGCTGGCGCAGGAGGTGAAAGACCACGGTCGTCACCGCGGCCACGCAGAGAACGACCGCGAGCGCCGTCAGGAACTCGTTCGCTTGGTGCATCCGGGCTCGTGGTAACACACCGCGCCGCGCTCGCGCCAGCCGTCAGGGACCAGGTCGTCGGCATCACGCACCTGGGGCGCGATCAAGGTGGCGCTGTGGTGTAAGCTCCCCGACGCCGTGAGCCGAAACCTCGCAGGAACCGCCGCGCACCCGGGTGAACCAACCTGGCGATGGCGCTCCCTCGTGATCGGAGCCGCCATTTTCGCAGCGGCGTTGCAGGGCGCCGTGTCGCGCGCCGGTTCGGGCGAAGCGAAGCGGCGGTCGGAGCGACTGCGCCTGCGCGTGCGGAGCTCCGCGGCGAACACCGGCATCGAGGTGGAAGCGGGCGGCGTCGTGAAGGTCCGGATGGACCGCCTGCGTCTCGGGGACCGCCAGCGTCTCTCGGTCGCACTGACGGGACTGCGCGCCGAAACGGCGTATCACCTCGACGCCCTTCTCGGGGACGACGCCGTGCCCGCACGCGTGGCCGGGTTCACCACCGACCGCAACGGCTCGTTCGCGTCCGCGTACGCACGCGACATCGTCGGCGCACCCGAACCGGGCATCCCGGCGCTCCCCGGCGCGATCGACTTCGTGGGACGTGTCCGGGAGATCTCGGTCGTCGACGAGGCGGAGCGCGCCGTGCTCACGGCGGATCTCGCCCGCCCGGAGTCGCTGCGGTACTCCGTCCGTCGTCGCATGGACAACACGGGCACCGTGGGGCCCGCTGCCGGAGCGCTGCGGATCGACGCCGACAAGGACGCTGCGGTGTTCCGGGTGCGCGCGCAGAGCCTCAGGGCGATGGCGCCGTGCCGGCTGACGATCGGCGACATCGCCGGCCCGGCGACGACCACCACCAACGCGGCCGGCGTGGCGAGACTCACGCAACGGGTCGACGACACGTCCGGCCTCTTCGACGTCCGGAGCGTCGCGCTCGCCGACGACACCGTCGGCGACGTGGTGCTGCAGGCGGGCGGCGGTCACGCCGGATGGGGACTGCCCTCCGCTCCCCCCTTTCCGATCCCGTACCTCGTCCCGGGCACCGGCTTCACGTCGGCGACGGCGGAGCGCGGCGCGATCGGGAGCGGCCCGGGCTCCGACGCGAAGGCGATCGCGCGCTGGGACGTGGTGCCCTTCCAGACGTTCACGGGCGAGCTCCCGGTGGGCGTCGTCGCGTTCCACATCGCGGGGATCGACCGCGTGGAGTTCTCGGTGGAAGGCGGTCCGTGGACCGCGGTGCGTTCGATGACGCTCAACCCGGTGACCGGCGTCTGGGAGTACAGCGCCAGCCTCGACGCGGCGGCGCTCGCGGACGGTCCGGTGGAGGTGCGCGCCGTCGTCTACCCGACGGTGGGCGTGCCGCGCGTCCTCGCGGGATCCATCGACGGATCGCTCGCCTTCCAGAACGGCAACCACTCCATGTTCCTCGCGGCGAACAGCCACGGGACGCTGCCGCAGCCCGTCGCCCACTGCTCGCCGGCGGGCTCCGACGCGACGGGCGACGGCAGCGCAGAGAACCCGTACAGGTCGCCCGGCCACGCGGTCGGCCGGGTCTCGGCGCAGTCGGGATCTGCCGACGGCCTGACCGTCCACCTCGCGGCCGGCAACTACTCGTGGGGGCCGCCGCCGTATCCCTATCCCGCGACGAGCGACCGCTGGATCCGTCTGACGCCCGCTCCCGGCGTGTCGCGCGGCGAGGTCGTGTTCGACGCGTCGTCGGCCGCAGGGTTCAGGACCCGCCTCGTCCATGCCGACGGCGTCACGTTCCGCGGGTCCCTGCAACTGACCAGCACGGCCCCGCCGTACCTCGCCGATTCGTACGTCTGGGTGAACGACTGCGTGCTCGAGGGTCCGGGCCCCGGCGTCGACTCGGGCTTCTTCAGCACGACCGACTGGACGGGGACGTACTTCACCGGGTGCGACGTGTCGAACAACCGCAACGGCATCCGCTCGGCGACGTTCACACGCGACTGCCACGTCCACGACATCTCGAGCAGCCCGTTCGGCGCCTCGCCCATGGTCGTGAACTCGCGGTGCGCGGATCGCTTCGACTCCACGCAGTTCCACGGCGACGTCTTCCACTGGTTCCAGGAATCGAACTCGCTCGAGAACTTCATCCTGTACGGCGTCCGCGCCGTGGACTTCGACAGCCAGGGCGTCTTCGCGGAGGTCATGCCGGCGGCGGGCGGCGAGGGCCCGTTCGTCACGATGGACAACGTGGCGATGGTCGACGTGCACATGTCGAAGGACGCGAGCAGCGCTTCGGGAAGCTGGTGGAACCGGAGCACGAACCACCTGCTCCTCTGGAACGTGTCGTTCCCCGACCAGCCGTTCCGCTGGGGCCAGTCCGAGGTGGGCACGGTGCTCGAGAACGTGTCGATCGTCGGCTCGGTCTTCCACGCGTTCTCGATCAGCGACCTGCCGGCGAGCTCGGACGTCCGGCACGTCCACTACACGAATCCCGACTACTACCTGGGGACGTTTCCCGGCACCGACGTCACGTTCGGCGACCCGGGGTTCAAGGACCCCGAGAACGGCGACTACACGCCGCGCCCGAGTTCTCCGCTCCTCGGCCGCGTCCGTTCGCTCCTCGTGCCCGTGGATGCGGCCGGGCGCGTGCGCCGGGTGCCCGACGCGGTCGGAGCGTTCACCTCGCCGTGAGGCGCTCGATGCGATGAGCGGAAGCAGACGTTCGACGCCGCCCCGCTTGCCGAAGTGCGCGACGGGCGCCGAGACGCGGCCCGCGGACGACGAGCGTCTCGTCCAGGGCCGGGATCGGCGCGGAGGAGACGATCACTCGGAGAACCCCGTCGCCACGGCGTCGCGGAGCTTCTTCACCGACGCCATGCGCCCCAGCACGACGAGCGTCGTGCCACCTTCGAGCCTCGTGTCGGGGCCGGGGTTGTAGTGGAAAGGGCCGCGGCCGCGCTCGCGGATCGCGAGGACGAGCGCGTCGGTCACGTCGCGGATGCGCGATTCGCGCAGCGATTTCCCCGCGAACCCGGAGCCCGCGGGAATGTCCACCTCCTCGATGCGCAGGTTCATGTCGCGGTCCCGCAGCATCTCGTCGAGGAACTCGACGACGTTCGGGCGCAGGAGCTCGGACGCGAGGCGCATGCCGCCGATGAAGTTCGGCGACACGACCGAGTTCGCGCCGGCCTTGCGCATCAGCTCGAACACGCGCACGTCGCCGCTCCTCGCGACGATTCGCGCCGTCGGGTTCACCGCGCGCGCCGAGATCACGACGAAGAGGTTGTCCTTGTCCTCGCGCAGCGCCGCGACGAGGCCGCGGGCCCGCTCGAGCCCCGCCTGGTGGAGCACGACCTCCGAGGTGGCGTCGCCGACGATGTGGGGCACGATCCCGCTCGGGTGCAGCTTGCAGACCTCGAGGAGCCGCTCCTCGTCGGTGTCGATCGCGACGAACGGCGTGTCGGTCGCGAGCAGTTCCTGGATCACGTGACGTCCCGTGCTCCCCGCGCCGCACACGATCGTGTGCCCCTCGAGCGCGTCGATCGTCTTCTTCATCTTCTTCTTCCTCCGGAGGCGCCCGAGGTCGCCCTCCACGAACAGGGCCGTGAGCGTGGACAAGAGGAACCCGCCCGTCGCGAAGCCGACGAGCATCACGCCGATGGCGAACATCCGCGCGGTCTGGTTGTGCTCCATCCCGGTCAGCACCTCGCCGTAGCCGACGGTGGTGACCGAGATGATCGTCATGTAGACGCAGTCGAGGAACGACCAGGACCCGTCCCCGATGACGTAGAAGCCGATGCTCCCCCACAGGATGACGAGGAAGGCCATCCCGACGGCGGCGAGCAGGCGGCGATGGACGTCGGTCACTTGCGAAGGATGGTAGCGACAGCGCGCCCGGAACCTCGACGCGTCGCGGGCGTGGAGGAGCGTTTCGCGAACAAGGTCCGCGCAGCGCGACCTCCGCTGCCGGATGCGCGCCGCGGTCGTGAACCGCGGCGGCCGGTTCGCGGTCGTCACGTTCCCGTTCCTGCACGACCTCGCGGCGGAGGCGATCGCACCGTTCGTCGAGGACGCGCTGCGGCGATAGCGCGCGAGAGAGATTGCGGAGCGCGACCCCTTCCGCGGCGCGCTAGGATCCGACGTCAACGGAAACGGAGGGCGACGTCATGGGAGATCGCTTCACCTCGACGTTCGGTCTCGTCGCGGGCCTCGCGCTCGCGGCACTGGCCGCCGCGGGAATTGCCGAGGACGCGCCGAAGAAGTTCGATCTCGGCACGAAGAACCGCTGGGAGAAGGACGAGGTCGTCACGGTGACCCACGTCCAGCGGATGGAGATGACGATGAACGCCATCCGCCCCGACGGGAAGGCCGCGGAGCAGACGCGGGAGAAGCGCGAGGAGAGCGTCGTCGTGTGGCGCTGCCTCGAGGCGACCGAGAAGGGCAGTCGGCTCCGCGCGCACGCGTACGTCCGTTCGTGGTCCGTCAAGGACGAGAAGAGCGACGACACCAGCGTCACCGGCGCGTTCGTCGAGGTGACTCCCGAGAAGTGGACGATGCTCTCGCCCGGGATCAAGCCGTCCCCCGCCGCCCGCAAGTGGCTCGACACGACGTTCGGACCGAAGGCCAAGGACGAGAAGGCCGGGTTCGACTCGCTGGGGGCTCCGCCGTCGCTCGCCGTCGGCGAGTCGTGGAGAATGCCTCCGGAAGCGATGCAGGCGTTCATGAGCGCGAGGGGCGGCAACACGGCCGGACTCGACACGTCGAAGGTCGAGTGCACGGTCACGCTCGTCGCGGCCGAGGAGACGCCGAAGGGTCCGAGACTTCGCGCAACGATCCAGCTCTCCGGTCCCCTCGGCGGCGCGGTCGGAGGCGCGAAGGGCGCGACGGTCTCCGTCGCCGAAGGGAGCCGCGTCTCGTTCGACGGCGAGATCGTCTCCGTGCTCGGAGGATCCCATCGCGACGAGCGGCTCAGCGGGCCGATGGAGATGAAGCTCAACGTGGCGAAGGACGGCAACGTCGTCACCTCCACCGCGACGGCGCACCTGGAGAAGACGCGCGTCCCCGGCGGCGAGATGCCCGATCCGCCGAAGACGGAGTCCCCCGCGCCCCCCACCGTGCCGCCCGCCGTGCCAACCGAGCCCGCTCCGAAGTAGGCCCGCGCCCCTCGGACGTTTCCGCGCCGCGTGCCCCCCGTCACCGACAGGGGCGGGCGGGGAGACTAGATTCGCGCTCGATCTCGGCGCGCTCCGCGCCTGCGACGTCGCACGCCGGAGCCGACGAGGCTCGCCCGCCGCGGCAAGCCGGTTGCAATCCGCGCTCGGAGTCACCCGTTGCACCAGTTGTCGAGGAGAGCGCCTCATGGACCCGAACCGCCTGACCGAGAAGTCCCAGCTCGCCCTCGGCGAGGCGCAGAAGATCGCCGTCCGCTTCGGCCATCAGGAGGTCGACGGCGAGCATCTGCTGCTGGCACTCGTGCAGCAGGAGGACGGCATCGTCCCGAAACTCCTCGCGAAGGCGGAGGCCGACGCAGAGGGACTCGTGGACGAACTCGAGCGCGAACTCGGCCGGCGCCCGCGCCTGTCGGGCGGCGGCTACGCGCCGGACAAGATCCTCCTCTCGCAGCGCCTGGCGCGTCTCCTCGGCAAGGCCGAGGACGAGGCGAAGCGGCTGAAGGACGAGTACGTCTCGGCCGAGCACCTCTTCCTCGCCCTCGCCGAGGAGGGACGCGGCACCGCCGCGGGCCGCGCGCTCGCCGAGCGCCGTGTCTCGCGCGAGTTCGTCATGAAGGCGCTGAAGGACGTCCGCGGCAGTCAGCGCGTGACCTCCGCCAACCCCGAGGCGACGTACGAGGCGCTCGAGAAGTACGGTCGCGACCTCGTGGCGATGGCGCGGGCGGGCAAGCTCGATCCGGTCATCGGCCGCGACGAGGAGATCCGGCGGACCATTCGCATCCTCTCGCGCAAGACGAAGAACAACCCTGTGCTCATCGGCGAGCCGGGAGTGGGCAAGACCGCGATCGTCGAGGGTCTCGCTCAGCGCATCGTGCGCGGCGACGTCCCCGAGGGACTGAAGGACCGGACGGTGTTCGCGCTCGACATGGGTTCGCTCGTCGCAGGCGCCAAGGTCCGCGGCGAGTTCGAGGAGAGGCTGAAGGCGGTGCTGCAGGAGATCAAGTCGAGCGAGGGGCGGGTCCTCCTCTTCATCGACGAGCTGCACACGATCGTCGGCGCGGGCAAGGCCGAGGGCGCGATGGACGCGGGCAACATGCTGAAGCCCATGCTCGCGCGCGGCGAACTGCACTGCATCGGCGCGACCACGCTCGACGAGTACAGGAAGCACATCGAGAAGGACGCCGCTCTCGAACGCCGCTTCCAGCCGGTGCTCGTGGACCAGCCGAGCGTCGAGGACACCATCTCGATCCTGCGCGGCCTGAAGGAGCGCTTCGAGGTCCACCACGGCGTGAACATCCAGGACGCGGCCCTCGTCGCGGCCGCGACGCTCAGCAACCGCTACAACTCCGACCGCTTCCTCCCGGACAAGGCGATCGACCTCGTCGACGAGGCGTGCGCCTCGATCCGCGTCGAGATCGACTCGATGCCGGCCGAGCTCGACCAGATCACGCGGCGCGTGATGCAGCTCGAGATCGAAGAGGCGGCACTCAAGAAGGAGAAGGACGAGGCGTCGAAGCAGCGCCTCATCGCGATCCGGAAGGAACTGGCGGACGACAAGGAGAAGTCGAACGCGCTGCGCACGCAGTGGAAGACCGAGAAGGAGGCCATCGGGAAGCTCCAGGGTCTGCGCGAGGCGATCGAGGTCGCGCGCGGCGAGATCGAGAAGGCCAAGCGCGCGCAGGATCTCGGCCGCGCGGCCGAACTCCAGTACGGAACGCTCCCTCAGCTCGAGAAACAGTTGAAGGACGAGGAGGCGCGGCTCGCCGGCCAGTCGGGCGGCCCGCGTCTCGTCACCGAGGAGGTGACCGAGGAGGAGATCGCCGAGATCGTGTCGCGCTGGACGGGCATCCCGCTCACGCGTCTCGTCGAGGGCGAGCGCGACAAGCTGCTGAAGCTCGACCTCGTCCTCCACGAGCGCGTGATCGGCCAGGACGAGGCGGTGGACGCGGTCGCCGACGCGGTCATCCGCGCGCGCAGCGGCATCAAGGACCCGAAGCGTCCGATCGGGTCGTTCATCTTCCTCGGCCCCACGGGCGTCGGGAAGACGGAGCTCGCGAAGACGCTGGCCGAGGCGCTCTTCGACACCGATCAGAATCTCGTGCGCATCGACATGTCCGAGTACATGGAGCGCCACAACGTGAGCCGCCTCATCGGCGCGCCGCCGGGATACGTCGGCTACGAGGAGGGCGGTCAGCTCACCGAGGCCGTCCGTCGCAAGCCGTACTGCGTGATCCTCTTCGACGAGATCGAGAAGGCGCACGGCGACGTCTTCAACGTGCTGCTCCAGATCCTCGACGACGGCCGCGTCACCGACGCGCAGGGCCGCACGGTGGACTTCAAGAACACCGTGATCATCATGACGTCGAACATCGGCAGCCAGCGGCTGCTCGAGGGCGTGAACGAGAAGGGCGAACTCAAGGACTCCGTCAAGGACGCCGTGCTGCGCGACATGCGGCAGCACTTCCGCCCCGAGTTCCTGAACCGCGTGGACGACATCGTCGTCTTCAAGCCGCTGCTGCCCGCCGAGATCGAGAAGATCGTCGACCTCCTCGCCGAGGAACTGCGCAAGCGTCTCGCGGCTCGCCGCATCACGCTCGAACTCACGCCGAAGGCCCGCGCGCACATCGCGATCGCCGGCTACGACCCCGTCTACGGCGCGCGTCCGCTGAAGCGTTTCCTCCAGCGCGAGGTCGAGACCCGGATCGGGCGGGATCTCATCGCGGGGAAGATCGCGGACGGCGCGAAGGTGGTCGTGGACGCGAAGGACGGGGAGATCGTGGTCGGAAGTACGTGAAGCGACCGCGATGCGCAGTCACTTCACGAACTTCCGATAGCCCTCGGTACCGATCCGTCCGCACAGTGGCCTCCGGCGCGGGCTTCGCCTCGCCGACTTCGTGCGCGCCGTGGAGCGATGCGACGCGGCCCACGACTCCCTCGCGGAGGATGCTGACGACCTCGCGGCCGTGGCCGCTCGCAAGAGCGAACCCACGCGGCCCTTCGCCGCGTTCGTCACCGACCTGAAGCGACGGGGACGCTGATCGAAAGGAGGCGTTACTCCCATCGCCGTCAACTCAGCTGCGCCACAAGCTCCGCTTGCCTGATGTGAGCGCCGCTGTACGGGCGGGCCTCCGTGCCCGCCCTGGTGGTTCTCGCGCCCGGCACCTCTGCTTGATGCAGCGAGGGCGGGGACCGGCGCAACCGTCCCCCGGACTGTTGCGTACTCCCCCGGTCCATGAGAGCCCCGCCCGTACGGTTTCAGGGGGCTCGCCGCCGTGACGTCGCTGCCTAGCTTGACGGCGACGGGCGTCACTCCCCCAGCGCCTCCGCCAGTTCGCACTCGCCCGCGTGTTTCGGCTCGGCGCCCGCGCACACGGGGCAGTGACGCGCCCCGCGGCGCGGGTGCGCGGAGTCGGCGGGCTGCCACTGGAGGCGGCGAAGGACCGCGACGGCCTGACGTAGCTGCGTCTTCGCGCGCTTCGTCTCCGTGGGATCGGGGAGTCCGGAGTTCAGGCGCGACTCGATGCGCTTCAGGTCCGAGCGGATCGCCGCGAACTCGCGCTCCATCCGGTCCTTCATCTGGGAGAGGCTCATGGCGTGGGCATGCTACGCGACGGCCGTCCGATCCGTTGCCGGTGGCGCGTCGCGATCGGACTGCGGGCTTTGACGCCCGCGTCCAGGGACGTTAGGACTGCTCCTTCGGAGGGCCGTATGGCGAAGGCCGCGAAGAAGAAGTCGAAGTACAGCCCGCACCCCGCGCTCGGGCAGGAGGAGAAGGGCAGGGCGCGCCTCCTCGCGGCGACCGGGAGGTCCTTCGACGACTGGGTCGCGCTCGCGGCGTCGAAAGGCCCGAAGGAACAGAAGGCGTGCCGCGTGTGGCTCCGTGAGAAGCACGGCATCACGTCGATGAACGCGTGGTGGATCGCTTCGGTGGCAGCGTCCAACGAGAAGCCGAGCTACGACGAGCCCGAGGCGCTCGTGGACGCCCTCTACTGCGGCCCGAAGGCGGCGCTGCGCCCGCTGCACGAGAAGGTCGTGGACGCCGCGCTCGCGCTCGGCAAGGACGTGATCGCGACGTCGTGCAAGACGATGGTCCCGCTCTACCGCAAGCACGTCTTCGCCGAACTGCGGCCCGTGGAGGCGGGCGTCGAGGTGCATCTCGCTCTCGGCGAGGTGCCGGGCGACGCGCGGTTCAGGGACGTCACCGACCGCAATCCCGGCAACCGGCTCACGCACCGGACGCTGCTCGCGTCGGCGAAGGACATCGACGCGGCGTTCCTCGCCCGCCTTCGCGACGCGTTCGAGAAGGGCAACGGAAAGCTCGCCCGCGCGGCGGAGGCGAAGTTGCCGGCC
This sequence comes from Planctomycetia bacterium, assembly GCA_031404455.1. Lineage (GTDB taxonomy): Bacteria > Planctomycetota > JAJSAM01 > JAJSAM01 > JAJVHW01 > JANNHP01. The sequence goes on from JANNHP010000251.1 coordinate 27,755, forward strand.
GATCTCGGGAAGGCGCTGAAGTC
>JANNHP010000252.1:0-4207 GCA_031404455.1 Planctomycetia bacterium
CGCTCTCCATCGCGGAGGCGCTCGACCTCGCCGTCCAGGCGACGGGCGACCCGACGCTCACGGCGGGCGACGTGCTCGTGCCCGCGACGCCGCGCGAGCTGATGCTGCGGGTCCTCGCGAACCTCGCGAGCGCCTACGAGAAGCGCGGCGACGTGAAGCGCCAGCTCCGCGTGGTGTCGGACCAGATCGAGCTGGCACCCGCCGACGCCCGGCTCCTCGCGCGGCGCGGCGAGCTCCGGGCGCGCCAGGACGACGTCGCGGGCGGACTCGCGGACCTGAACAGCGCGCTCTGCCGACTGCCAGCGGGCCTCGCGTTCGACCGCGTCCGCGAGAACGCGCGGCTCCTGGCGCGCCTTCGCGAGTCGGAGAACTGATGGCCGGACAGGGCGTGCGCAAACTCGACGCGGCGACCGGGCGGCGCCTGCGCTCGTCGCTGGAGCGCGACGGTTACCAGTTCAAGCGGCCGCAGTACACGCAGTGGTCGGCGTCGGGACCGGGCGTCTCGGTGACGCTCTACGAGAACGGCAAGCTGCTCGTCCAGGGCAAGCACGCGGAGGACTTCGGGATCACCTACCTCGACGACGTGGACGAGGTGTTCGCTCAGAAGGGCGTTGCGGCGCACGATCGCGTCGAGGAGCCGATCATCGGCACCGACGAATCGGGCAAGGGCGACTACTTCGGCCCGCTCGTCATCGCCGCCATGCTCGTCAAGCCCGAGGACGTGCCGGTCCTGCGCGAGATCGGCGCGCGCGACAGCAAGACCGTCGGCGACGCGGAATCGATGGCGATGGCGCGGACGCTCCTCGACGCGTACCCGACGCGCATCGGCGTCGTCGTCATCGGGCCCGCCCGCTACAACGAGATGCACACCGAGTTCGGGAAGAACCTGAACCGGCTGCTCGCCTGGGGCCACGCGACCGCGGTCGCGGAGGTCCTGGCGAAGGAGCCCTGCGGGCGCGTCATCTCCGACAAGTTCGGCAACGAGCGCCTCATCGCCGACGCGCTGAAGAAGAAGCAGATCGACGTGAAGCTCGAGCAGCGCGTGCGCGCCGAGTCGCATCCCGCGGTCGCGGCGGCGTCGATCCTCGCGAGGGCGCGGTTCCTCGTGGAGTTGCGCCGTCTCGGCGACGACATCGGGACGAAGCTCCACAAGGGCGCCGGTTCGCCGGTGGACGCCGTCGCGCGCGACCTCTGGAAGAAGGGCGGCTTGGAGCTCCTTGGAAAGGTCGCCAAGCTCCACTTCAAGACCACGGAGAAGACCCGGCCATGAGCGAACGAGCCCCGGTCCTCTTGCCCGTGGAATCGGCCGACGAGATCGGCGACGTGACGATCCGGTTCCTCGGCGCCGCGCGCACGACGACGGGCTCGCTCCACCGTCTGCGCCTCCCCGGCGGCGATCTCCTCCTCGAGTGCGGCATGTACCAGGGACACCGCGCGGAGGCCGAGAGCTGGAACCGGAATCTGCCCGTCGAGCCCGCGCGCATCCAGGCCGTCGTGCTGTCGCACGCGCACATCGACCACTCGGGCGCGCTGCCGAACCTCGTGCGGATGGGGTTCTCGCGGTCGATCTGGTGCACCGAGGCGACGCGCGACCTGCTGCCGGTGATGCTGCTCGACGCGGCGCGCATCCAGGAGTCCGACGTCGAACGGCTGAACCGCCGCAGCCCGAAGCAGGCGCCGCGCGAACCGCTCTACACGGTCGCCGACGCGGAGAAGACGCTGCGACTCCTGAAAGGCGTCCCGTACGGCCGCGACTTCGAGCCGATGCCGGGCGTCGTCGGTCGCTTCGTCGATGCCGGGCACATCATCGGTTCGGCGGCCGTGCACCTCACGCTGCGCGCCAACGGGCACGAGACGAAGCTCGGCTTCACGGGCGACCTCGGACGCCGCGACGTGCCGATCCTGCGCGACCCGGAACCGCTCGGCGAGGTGGACTGGTACCTGAGCGAATCGACGTACGGCGACCGCGACCACGACGACGTCGCGGACGTGGCCGCCAAGCAGAAGGCTGTCGAGCTGCGCGCCCACGCGCGCGGCGGCCAGGTGAACATCCCGGCGTTCGCGGTCGGCCGCACGCAGGTGATCCTCTACATGCTTGCGAAGCTTCGCAGGGACCGGCTCATCCCGCAGATGCCGGTGTACGTGGACAGCCCGATGGCGGTGGCGGCGACGAAGGTGTTCGCGCGTCACGGCGAGGTGTTCGACGAGGAGGCCCGCGCGATGGTCCTCTGCTGCCGCCCGCTCGACGAGAGCTCGGACGTCAGCTTCGTCTCGGACCCGCAGGAGAGCCGCGCGCTCAACGGTCTCGAAGGATCCGCGATCATCATCTCGGCGTCGGGCATGTGCGAGGCCGGGCGCATCCTCCACCACTTGAGGCACCACGGCACCGACCGGCGGAACATCATCCTCTTCGTCGGCTTCCAGGCGGAGCACACGCTCGGCCGCCGCATCGTCGAGGGAGAGCGCGACGTGAAGATCTACGGCGAGAAGGTCCACCTCGCGGCCGAGGTCGAGTCCATCGAAGGCCTCTCGGCCCACGCCGACCGCCGCGGTCTCCTCGACTACGCGAAGCGCCTCGTGCGCCCGCCGAAGCGCACGTTCCTCGTCCACGGCGAGGAGGAGAAGATCGCGGCCCTGGGCAGCTACCTGCGACAGGGCGGCCTGTCGGACGTCGTCGGGCCCCGGCCGGGCGAGTGGTTCCGGCTCCTCTGAGCGTTTCGTGCCTTAGGCTTCCGCCCATGCGCTTCACCAAGATGCAGGGCCTCGGCAACGACTACGTCTACGTCGACGGGTTCAGCGAGAAGGTCGGGGACCCGGCGGCCGTGGCGCGGTTCGTCTCCGACCGGCGCTTCGGCATCGGCTCGGACGGGCTGATCCTCATCCACCCCTCGACGCGCGCGGATTTCCGGATGGAGATGTACAACGCCGACGGATCGCGCAGCGAGATGTGCGGCAACGGCATCCGCTGCTGCGCGAAGTACGTGTTCGACCACGGGCACGTGAGGAAGACGTCGCTCGTCGCCGAGACCGACGCCGGGACGAAGGAGCTCGACCTCGTCGTCGAGAAGGGCTCGGTCACCGCCGTGCGCGTCGACATGGGCGCGCCGATCCTCGAACGCGCCGCGATCCCGATGCTCGGTCCGCCCGGATCCGAGCGCGAACGCGTGATCTCCGAACAGCTCGGCGTGCAGGACCAGACGTTCCCGGTGACCGCGGTGTCGATGGGCAACCCGCACTGCGTCCTCTTCGTCGAGGACGTGGAGCGCTTCCCGGTCGCGCGCGTCGGCGCGGTGATCGAGCGCCTGCCCGTCTTCCCGAACCGCACGAACGTGGAGTTCGTGAAGGTCGTCTCGCGCGGGGATGTCGTCCAGCGCACGTGGGAGCGCGGCAGCGGCGAGACGTTCGCGTGCGGCACCGGCGCCTGCGGCGTCGTCGTCGCCGCGCGGCTGAACGGACTCGTCGACCCGAAGGTCACCGTGCACCTGAAGGGCGGCGACCTCGCGATCGAGTGGGAGGGCGAGGGCGCGCCCGTGTTCATGACGGGGCCCGCGGTCGAGGTCTTCCGCGGCGAGATCGACGTCGAGTCCGCGCTGCGCGCGTCCGCGACGTCGATCTCGCGTCTGCGGTGAGGTAGGCGGAGTCGCCGGAGTTCGCGCCGCCTCCCCAGCCTTTTAAGCGGGAAGTTCGCGGGCCCTGACGCGAACTTCCCGCCATGCAGGACTACCAGAAGCGGTTCGTCGATTTCCTCGTGGAGAGCGGCGCCTTCAAGCTCGGCACGTTCACGCTGAAGAGCGGGCGCGTCTCGCCGACGTTCGTGAACACGGGTCTCGTCGAGGACGGCCGCACGCTCGCCCATCTCGGCGAGGCGTACGCCGCGAAGCTCTTGGACGCCCTCGGCCCGCAGGGTTTCGACAGCGTGTTCGGCCCTGCCTACAAGGGCGTGCCGCTCGCCGTCGCCACGGCGATCGCGCTCGCGCAGAAGGGCGCCGTCAAGCCGTACCTCTTCGACCGCAAGGAGAAGAAGACGCACGGCGAGGAGGCGTCCGGGAAGACCGACGCCGCGTCGGTGCTCGTCGGCCACCGTCCGGCGGACGGCGAACGGATCGCCATGGTGGACGACGTGCTCACCGACGGCGCGACGAAGCGCGAGGCGGTGGCGCTCCTCAAGTCGATCGTGCCCGGGGCGCGCTTTCCGGCGCTCGTCATC
>JANNHP010000253.1:0-6618 GCA_031404455.1 Planctomycetia bacterium
CTCTGGTACGCGGCGAACCACGGCCTCGCGACGGTTTTCCACTCGAACCCGCTCGACGGCGCGATGGTCGGCGAACTCGTGCAGCGCCACCGCGTGACGCTGCTCCTCGCCACGCCGACCTTCCTGCAGATCTACCTCCGCCGCTGCACGCCCGCGCAGTTCGGCTCGCTGAAGATCGTGCTCACCGGCGCCGAGAAACTGCCCGAGCGTCTCGCGCAGGCGTTCGAGGACCGCTTCGGCCTGCGCCCGCTCGAGGGCTACGGGACCACGGAGTGCGCGCCCGCGGTCGCAGTCAACGCGCCGGACTTCCGCGCACCCGGCTTCTTCCAGGTGGGCTCGCGGCGCGGCACGGTCGGTCTGCCGCTGCCCGGCGTCTCCGTCCGGATCGTGGACCCCGACACGTTCGCGCCGCTGCCGCCCGACACGCCGGGCATGCTGCTCGTGCGCGGGCCCAACGTGATGCAGGGCTACATCGGCCGCGACGACCTGACCGCCGCCGTGCTGCGCGACGGCTGGTACGTCACCGGCGATCTCGCGATGCTCGACGAGGACGGCTTCCTGCGCATCACCGACCGTCTCTCGCGCTTCAGCAAGATCGGCGGCGAGATGGTGCCGCACGGCCGCGTCGAGGAGGCTCTGCACGAGGCTGCGGGCGTCACCGAACAGACGTTCGCCGTCTGCGGCGTGCCCGACGAGAAACGCGGAGAGCGTCTCGTCGTGCTGACGACGCTCGACGCGGGCAAGGTCCCCGCGGCGCTCGAGCGCCTCGCGACGATGGGACTGCCGAACCTCTACCTGCCGAAGAAGGACGCGTTCGTCCAGGTGCAGATGATCCCCGTCCTCGGCACGGGCAAGCTCGATCTCCGCGCGGTGAAGCGGATCGCCGCGGAGCGCACGGCCGCGACGGAGTGACGTGCGACGCCCGGCGCGCACCGATGAGCGCGGATGTCCGATTTGCACGCGCGGAGCGTGATTCCAGGCTCGCGAGGTAGGGTTCCACCCTATGTCGATCCCCAGGGGCGGCGACTACCCTCGTGCCCACGGGTTGGCTACAGGCCCCTCCCGCGATCCCGTCCATGCGCATTGGTCCTGCAAGGAGCACCGAGATGAAGACCTCCGTCCTGACCCTCTTGGCGATCGCCGCGCTCGCGGCCGTCCCGTTGAGCGCACTCGCCGACACGTCCACGCTGGGCACGGCAGGTAACTACGCGGTCCTGGCCGGCTCGACGGTGACCAACACCGGGAACTCCGTCATCAACGGCGGAGACGTCGGGCTCGATCCGGGCACCTCGATCACTGGCTTCAGCTCGGTGTCGGGGTCCTACACGACCCAGGTGAACAACACCGCCGCACAGACCGCGCAGAACGATCTCACCACGGCGTACAACGCCGCGGCCGGTCTGTCGTACACGCAGGACCTGAGCGGCACGGACCTCGGCAATCTCACGCTCACGGCTGGCACGTACTTCTTCTCGTCGTCGGCGCAGCTCACCGGAACGCTCACGCTCGACTTCGAGGGCGATCCGGACGCGCAGTTCGTCTTCCAGATCGGCAGCACGCTCACGACCGCGAGCAACTCCTCGGTCGTGTCGATCAACGGCGGCGCGGGAACCGGGTGCGGCATCATCTGGCAGGTGGGGAGTTCCGCGACGCTCGGCACGGGCACCGCGTTCGAGGGACACATCCTCGCGCTCACGAGCATCACGCTGAACACCGGGGCATCGATCTGGGGAAGCGCTCTGGCTCGCAACGGCGCCGTGACGCTCGACACCAACACGATCACCCACACCACCTGCGCGTCCGGCTCGGGCTCGATCGAGGTCGTGCCGCTGCCCGGCGCTGCGGTCATGGGCCTCGCGCTGTTGCCGCTCGCCTGGCTCGTCCGCCGGCGCTACGGCTGGCGATCCGAGGTGTCCTGACGACCGTGCGCGCAGCAATCCCGCGCGCGAACGACTAGATGAAGCCGCAGACGAAGACCAGGAAGCGGGTGCTGCTGCTCGCCGTGCTCGGCGTGACGGCGGCGCTCGCGGCGTTCGGCGCCTATCAGTACAGGCAGTTCCAGCTCGACCGCGAAGCGGTTGACGCCGGCGAGGCGGGGCGGGAGGCTCTTGCGCGGGCCGACTACACCGGAGCGCTCGACGGTATCGGCCGCTACGTCGGGCGGTTCCAGGACCGCGGGGTGTCGGCCGAGGACTACGTGCTCTACGCGCGCGCCCGGCGCCATGTCGAGGTGCCGAGCCGCAGGCACCTGCTCCAGGCCATCGCCGCGCTGCGCAAGGCCACGGCGATCGACCCGCAGTGCGCCGACGCGAGCGAGGACCTGCTCGACGTCTGCCTCGCCGCGGGCTACGCGACGGAGGCGCTCGACGTCCTCGACACGCTGATCGCGAGGAGTCCCGGCGATCTCGGCCTGCTGCGGACCAGGTTCGAGGTGTTCACCCAGTTGCGGCAGTACGCGAAGGCCCTCGCCACGGCGCGCGAGATCAATCGCGTCGCTCCCGACTACCTGCCGGGGTTCCTCGCCACGCTTGCCTCGATGACGGCCTCCGGCGCGCCTTCCGGCGAACTCGATGCATGGGTCACCGCCACACTCGCGGCGCACCCGGCTGATCCGCGTTTCGAGCTCCTCCGCGCGGCACTGCTCGTCAGGCGCGGCGACGCCGCCCTGTCGGGCCCGGTGCTCGACCGGCTCCTCTTGCGGACGTCGGACACGCGGGACCCGGAGTTCATCGACCTGCTCGTCCGTCAGCTCGACGCGGCGGAGCGCTTCGCCGACTCGCTCCGCACCCTCGAACGGGTCGGTGCGGACGCCGGCGAGATGCTGCGACTCGACCTCGTGCGCCGCCTCTGGTACGCCGGCCGCCCGGGCGACGTCGTCACCCGCATCGAGGCCGGCGGCTCCGGCTCGGACCCGGAACTGATCGCCCTGCACGCTCTCGCGCTGATCGCGCTCGGCCGCCGGCACGACGCGGAAGCGCTGCGCCGCGACCTCGATGCGCGCGACGACCCCGCCGGGCGTGCCTGGTCCGCGTTCGTCGCGCACGAGTTCGGCGGCCGGTCGACGACGCCCCGCGAGGACTGCGAGGCGCTGAACGCCGCCGCCGTCGCGGTCCCGGGCAGCGCGTTCATCCGGCACGCCGTCGGCGACGCGTCGTCGGCGCTCGGTGAGCACGAGATGGCGATCGACGCGTGGACGGCGGCCGCCGACAGGGCGCCGACGTGGGCCCGGCCGCTGCGCGAGATCGCCAAGGTGCTGCTCGCGACGCCGGGGCGGGAGCCGTCCGCGCTCGCGGCCGCGCGCGCGGCGTTGTCGCGGGCGCCGAACGACGCCGCGACGATCGCCACGTACCTGCGCGCCGTCGCGGCGGACGGCCGGGACATGAATGCGGCCCAGCGCGACGCGCTGATCGAGGTCGTGAAGTCGCTGCAGGGCGAGGCGCCCGAGCAGGCGGAGGTGCTGCTTCCGCTCCAGGTCTCCCTCGTCGCGCGAGGGGACAGGGACGCGGCGGAGCGACGGCTCCGGGAACTCATCCTCGCGCGGACGCCGATGGGCGAGGCCGGGCTCCTCGATCTCGCCCGCGTCGCGGCCGAGGCGGGGATCCCGCTCGAATCGGAACTCCTCGTCCTCTCCACGGAGCTGAACGGCATCAGCGCGCGGCTCGCGGTCGCGCGAGCCGTCTCCGTTTCCCGCACCGAAGGACCGTGGGCGGGGCTGAGAGCGTTCGACGGTCTGAGAGCGGCCGCGCCGGCCACGGTCTCGACGGTGGAGTGGGACGTCGCCCGGGCCACGTACCTCGACCGGAGCCGCCTTCCCGAGGCCCTCCCGGCATGGGTCGCGCTCACCGACGCGCATCCGGACCGGCTCGAGGTGCAGCTTCGCGTCCTGGCGTCCGCGACCGCCTGGGGCGACCGCGCGGCGATCGACAGGGCGATCGAACGGACGCGCGCGCAGACGGGGGAGCGCGGCACGACCTGGCGGGTCGCCCGCGGCCGATGGCTGCTCTTTCCCGAATCGCCCGAAGCGCCGGAGACCGCCGAAGCGGCGAGGATACTCGCCGCGGTGTGCCGGGACGCGCCGATGAACTCCGCCGCCCACCTGCTGCTCGCCCGGGCGCTCGAGCGGCTCGGCAATCTCCGCGGCGCGGAGGCCCAGCTCCGCATCGCCTCCGATCCGGGCGCCGGCGATCCGCGGATCGCGTTGGAGCTCTCGCGCCTCGCGGAGCTGCAGGGGCGCTCCGGGGATGCGCGCGAGCACCTCGACCGGGCGCTCGATTCCCGCGATCTCGCGCCGGACCTCTCGGCGACGACGGCGCACCTCCTGGCCGCCCGGGGGGAACTCGCCCGCAGCCGCGGGATCCTCGAGCCGCTGGCGTCGGCGGGCCGGGCGGACCGGCGCGGCCTCGTGCTCCTCGCGCGCCTGCACGCGGACCTCGGCGAGACCGACCGTGCGATCGCGCTGTGCGAACGGCTCCTCACGGCTCCCGATCCGGAGGTGGTCGAGCTCGCTGCGGGGCTCTACGAGGCGGTCGGGAGGACGCTCGACGCACGCGGAACCCTGTCGCGTCTCGACGCAATGGACATGCCCGCCGGAGCGAGGGACCTGGTCCGCGCGCGCCATGCGGCGAGCTGGGGCACGAGGGAGGACGCCGTCGCGGCGTTCCGTCGCGCCGTCGCGGCGGCGCCCGCGAACGAGACCGCGTGGTCGCAGTTCCTCGAGTTCGTCATCTCGAAGTGCGACGCCGCGTCCCTCGGGCGACTGCTCGCCGAACCGGGGGCGGCGGACGTGGAGAGGGTGCGGTTCCTGCGCGGTCTCGGCCCCCTCGTCCCGGACGCGATGTCCGACCCTCGGCTTCGTCCGCTCCTCGTCGCGGTCGTGAACGACCACTCCGCCCGGAACGCGTCGATGGCGGCGATCCGTGCGATCGTCGAGGGGCGGGGCGAACCCGGCAGGCGGGCCGAGGTCGCCCGGGTCGTCGTCGCGCTCGCCGAAGCGAACGCCCGAGTGCTGCCGCTCCAGATCCTCGCCGCCGACGTCGCCGCCGCGTCGGGAGACCTGAAGCGCGGCATCGAGACCGCGCGCCGGGCGATGAACGAGTTCCCGGGCTCGGCCGAAGGCGCCCGGCAGGCGGCGATGATGCTCGCCAGCGCGGGACGGATGGAGGAGGCGCTCGAAGCCGGCCTCGCGTGGCGGGACCGGGTCAACGGCCGCTATCTCCTCGCCGATGTCTTCGTCTCACAGGTGATGCTGCGGCTCGGACGCGCCGCGGACGCGGCGGCGAACCTCGAGCGGAGCGCCGGGATCGCGCTCGCCCGCCCGGCCGACAACGAGACGTTCCTGCTGACGTACTGCGTCGCGCTGACCCGCAGCGGGCGAGCGGCCCGGGCGACCGAGGTCCTCGCCGGGCTCTCGCGCGAGTCCGACCGATGGGTGCTCCTGCCCCTGACGCTCGAGCCGAAGCAGTGGATGGCGACTGCGGCGGACGCCGGCGCGTGGCTCGCGGTCTGCTCCGCGAACGTCCCCGAGGACGACCCGCGGTTCCGTCTCCCGCTAGCGCGGACATGGGGCGCCGCGTGGGACAGGTTCCACACCGCGGAGATGCTCTCCAGGGCTCGGGAGATCCTGCGGACCCTGATCGCGATGCCCGGCTCGACGGCCGAGGTCTGGCACGAGGCGGGGCTCCTCGAGCACAAGGCCGGCGACTTCGACGCCGCACTGCGGCTCTACCGGGGAGCGCTCGAACGGGACGCCGCGCACGCCGTCACGCACAACGATCTCGCAATGCTGCTCGCCGACGCTGGACGGTGGCAGGAAGCGATCGGTCACGCATCGGCGGCGACGAAGCTCGTCCCCTCGAGCGCCAACCACCTCGACACGCTCGCCTGCGTGCTGCGCAAAGGCGGGAAGCTTGACGAGGCGACCGCGGCGCTCGTGGAGGCCTGCCGCCTCGAACCCATGAATCCCGCGTGGCGCCTCGGACTCGCGGAGATCCGCGCGGAGAGCGGCGAGCTGGACGAGGCGAAGCGGGAGACCGCCCGCGTCGAGGAGATGACGTCGATCGGCTCCGAGCCGTCCGCGGCGCTGCGCGAGCGTCTCGAACGCCTGCGGTCGCGGCTCCGCTGACCCGGGGCGCGCGCGAGGCCGTTCGTCGCGAACCGGCCCGCCGACAACGCGGGATACGGTCTGCGGACAGCGGACGGTAGAGTGTCCGCGTCTCGGGGGAGGCGGCGCCGATGTCCCATCTCACGTGCGCGGGCTGCGGCAGCGTCTACGCATCCTCCGTCGTCGAGAACCTCCCGTCGTTCACCTGCTCGGTCTGCCACGAGACGATCGGCGTCCCGGTCGCCGACGCCGCGCCGGAACCGGCGCCGATCGGCCGCGTCGCGCCCGCGGAACCGCCGCCGATCCCGCGCGCCGTCTCGCGTCCCGCCGCGCCGGTGCGCACCGCCGCCGGGCGCGAACGGACCGCCGCGCCCGGACGGATGAAGCATCCACGCGAACACGACCGGCATCACGAGGCCGACGACGACGCGCGTGCCGAAGTGGAACAGACCGCGCGGCGCGAACAACGACGTCGATGCGCTTGTGAGCACGTCACTGAACGCGAAACACGTAAGGCC
>JANNHP010000254.1:0-4432 GCA_031404455.1 Planctomycetia bacterium
CCCTCGGTCGCGTCCGGCAGGAGCACCGCGGAGACGAAGCCCTTCGTCGATTCCGCGACGGCGCGCAGCGCGTCGAGACGGTCGAGGAACGGCTCGCCGACGCCGGACCGCGAGTAGGTGACGGGCGCGAACGTCTTCATCCCGGCGTCGTGCGCGGCGCGGTGGATGCGCAGGGCCTCGTCGGACGCGTCGGCGCCCGGGCGCCAGTCGAGCGTCGCGACGCCGGCCTTCGCGAGATCGGCGACGACCGCATCGATCGAACCCCGGTCGCGTCGCGCGATGGCGGCGACGTCGTCGGCGGTGAACGCGCGCAGCGAAAGGATCGGCCGCGCCGCGACGAGCGTGCGGACGATCTCGATCGCGTGACCGATCTGGAGGTCTGCCGGAAGCTCGCCGAGCAACTGCATCTCGGTGGCCTCGATGCCCGCGATGTCGTCGGCCGCGAACGACACGGTCAGCGGGTCGGCGGGCGGCGCGGGAAGCCCGGGCGCGCGGACGCGGAGCGTCACCGGGTACGTCACCGTCACGCCGGAGACGGCGTCGCGCCGCTCGTCGGCGAGGGCCGCCGCGGCGAGCGGGTTCTTCGTCCGCAGCACGCGTTCGAGGTCGGTGTGCGTGAGCGCCTCGTTCGCGCGCGCGGGTTCGATCAGGTCCGCGAGATGGAGCGACTCCAGCAGTGCCCGGTGGTTCATCGGATGCCCGCCTCCGCGTGAAGTTCGTCCGCCGGAAGCGCGCGGTTCGTCGGGTCCGCGCCGACGACTTCGCGTACGCGCTCCGGAGCGTCGAGGAAGAGCGCGGGCACCGGACGGTAGAAGAAGTCGCGCTGCTCGGGCGTGAAGCCCGCCGCCTCGATGAGCGCGCGGATCTCGGGCGACGACATGCGGTACGCGACGCCGGCCGAGCTGACGACGTTCTCCTCGATCATCGTGGAGCCCATGTCGTTCGCGCCGAACCAGAGCGCCATCTGCCCGATCTTCGGGCCCATCGTGACCCACGAGCTCTGCAGGTTCGCGACGTTCTGCAGGTAGAGCCGCGAGATCGCGAGCGTCCGGAGGTAGTCGGGGCCGCCGACGGCCTCGTAGCGCTTCATCGCGTGCGTCGGCTGGAAGGTCCAGCAGATGAACGCCGTGAAGCCCGCGGCTGCGGTCTCCGCGTTGCGGATCGCGTCGTCCTGGAGATCGCGCAAGCGGTCGAGGTGCTCGACGCGGTCCGCGAGCGTCTCCGCGTGGCCGAACATCATCGTCGCCGTGGTGCGCATGCCGATCGCGTGTGCCTGACGGTGGACGTCGAGCCACTCGGCGGTCGTGCACTTCATCGGCGAGATGGCGTTCCGCGCCGAGTCGGTCAGGATCTCCGCGCCGCCGCCGGGGATGGAGTCGAGGCCAGCGGCGCGCAGACGCTCGATCACCGTGCGGACGGGGAGCTTCGAGACCTGCGCGATCTTCGTGATCTCGGGGGAACTGAGCGCGTGGACGTGGATGCCGTGCGACTTCACGAAGGCGATGAGGTCCTCGTACCAGACGACGTCCCACTCGGGGTGCGTGCCGCCCTGCATCAACACCTGATTGCCGCCGAGCGCCTTCGTCTCCTCGATCTTGCGCGAGAGCGTCGCCTTGCTGAGGAGGTAGCCGTCCTTGGCGCCCGGCGCCGCGAAGAACGAGCAGAAGCGGCAGTACGAATCGCAGATGTTCGAGTAGTTGACGTTGCGGTCGATGATGTAGCTGACGACCGGGTCGGGATGGAGACGCATACGCACCGCGTGCGCCGCGGCGCCGAGGTCGAGGAGATCGGCGTCCTCGAAGAGCCGCAGTCCTTCGGCGGGGGTGAGACGTCCGCCGGAGACGGCGCGGGCGAGGATCGAGTCGATCGTCATGCGCCGGGAAGCTACCAAAGCTGCCGCGCGCGCGGCAGCATGCGGTTGGCGAGCGGCGAGCGTCGGTGCCCGGCCGACGTCAGGCCCGCAGTTCGCGACCCGAGCGCCGCCACTGCTCCTCCAGCCGGTCGCGGACGCCGAGCTTGTCAGCCCAGGCGGTGAGGTAGGCATGGTCGAGCGGGCCGACGACGAGGAGGAGGTCGTCGAGGTGGACCTTGTCCTTCGGACGCCATGCGACCAGCTTGAACAGCACGAGGTCTTCAGGCGTGATGAGGGGTGTGAGACGTCCATCGATCTGGGTCTCGACGCGACGCGCGAGCACTGAGTCGAGGAACTCGGACTCTTGCAGGAACACATCGACGTCCCAGACGTTGCCGCCGATGAACCTTTTCAGGACCAGCTTCCGGGTGCCCGCGAGCCGGTCGGTCCATCCCGTGCGGAATTGTTCGGGAACGATGAACCCCGCCGCCTCGAATGCGTCGAGGAACGCACGCAGGTTCCCGGCCGAGACCCCGACCGCGACGTCGAGGTCGTGCGTGAAATGCGGCAACCCCCAGTGCGTAGAAGCGACGCCGCCCATCATCGCGTACGACACGCCTGCCTGCTGGAGTGTCGTCCGCAATTCGTCGAACAGTTCCAGAAGCGGCGCCGGCCCCTTCACTTCAAAGCCTTCGCGACCGCGTCGTTCACCGCCTGCCGTTCGCGGCGCATGAGCTCCAAGCGCCGTTCGCGCTCCTCGGGCGGAAGGCTCGAGAGGATCGCCCACACGCTCTCGATCAACTCGCGAGTCTCCGCCCACTTCTGCTGGGGCGTCATCTTGCGGTAGGCCTCGAGGCGTTCCTTCGACAGCATGCGCACATCCTATCGTCCGCCCGCCGGCGTCGCCGAAAGCCTCGTCTATGCGCTCGCGGCAGCCGCCGGCTCGCGCCAGACGCCGTGGCTCTTCAGCAGCGCGATCAGGCGCTCGTCGGCGACGGCCTGCGGCACGTTGCGCTCGACGATGTCTTTCCCGACGTAGAGGTTCACGAGTCCCGGCGCGCTCCCGACGTAGCCGAAGTCGGCGTCCGCCATCTCGCCCGGGCCGTTGACGATGCAGCCCATCACCGCGATCTTCACGCCGGGCAGATGTCCCGTGCGCGCCTTGATGCGCTGCGTCGTCGACTCGAGGTCGAAGAGCGTGCGCCCGCAGCCGGGGCAGGCGATGTACTCCGTCCGCGACGCGCGCAGCCGACAGGCCTGCAGGACGCCGAGGACCATCTCCAAGAGCCGTTCCGGCGAGTCCATCCCGCTGAAACGGATCGCGTCGCCGATGCCGTCGCAGAGCAGCGAGCCCGCGACTGCGGCGCCGTAGAGCAGTGCCTTCTCGTCGTCGGCCTTGTCGCAGGTGCCCCAAGGCACGAACACGTCGAGAACGATCGGCGTGCCCGGTCGCTGCGCGGCCAACGCGCGGTAGTCCGCCACGCTCGGATTGCCGACGATCGTCCAGATGCCCGGCAGATCCTCGCGAACGCCGTTGGGACCATCGACCGCGATCCCGATCCCCGGCGCGGCCGCGCGAGCCATCGGCTGGCGAACGGCATCTCGAGGAGAGATCAGGATGCCTTCGAGCGCCGGGCCTCCAGGGCTTCGCGAGGTCGTCATGCGGCGCAGACGATCTGCGACGCCGTCGTCCTTGAGCGTCATCGCCACCATCGCGAGCACCGGCGCGTCGCCGCCGATGCGATGTGCGCCGTACGGCAACGACGATGTCGGACGCCGCGTGTACGAGTACGGATCGAACGGCGCCGGCAATGCGGAATCCGCGCGCCTCGCGCGGATTCCGCCCGGCGGCGAAGCCGCCGACTCGCAAAGCGCCACAAGGCGCTTTGCGACCGGGATCTCCCGACACGGGTCCTCCGTCAGCGACACCCGGATCGTGTCCCCGATGCCGTCCATGAGCAGCGACCCGATCCCGATCGCGCTCTTCGTCCGCCCGTCCTCGCCCTCGCCCGCCTCGGTCACGCCGAGGTGGAACGGATGGTCCATGCCCTCGTCGGCGAGCTGCTTCGCGAGGAGGCGGTACGCCTGGATCATCACTTTCGGGTTCGACGACTTCATCGAGAAGACGACGTCGCGGAGGCCCTCCTCCTCGCAGACGCGAACGAACTCCAGCGCCGACTCGACCATGCCGCGCGGCGAGTCGCCCCAGCGGTTCATGATCCGGTCGGAGAGCGAGCCGTGGTTCGTGCCGATGCGCAGCGCCACGCTGCGGCGCTTCGCCTCGACGACGAGCGGACGGAACGCGTCCTCGACGCGGCGCACCTCGGCGGCGTACTGCTCGTCGGTGTACTCGCGCTCGCGGAACGCCTTGCTGTCCACGTAGTTGCCCGGGTTGACGCGGACCTTCTCGACGTGCTTCACCGCCTCCATGGCCGCAGCCGGCTGGAAGTGGATGTCGGCGCAGAGCGGCGCCTTGACGCCGCGCGCGCGCAGCTTCGACTTGATCTCGCCGAGCGCCTTCGCCGCCTTCACGGTGGGGGCGGTGATGCGGATGATCTCGCAGCCGACCTCCGCGAGGCG
>JANNHP010000255.1:0-5524 GCA_031404455.1 Planctomycetia bacterium
CGACGTCCTCGGCGGTCGTCGCCGCCTCCAGCCCGGACGCCTTCGACGACACTCCGCCCGTTGGCGGCGTGGTCGCCAGGATCCGGACTCCGGCCAGGGGCGAACCATCCTTCGTCCGCACGTGCCCCGTGATCGTCCCCGTGCCGGGCGGGGGGAGTTCGATCGCGACTTCGTCGAACGCCGCAGCGAGCGAGGAGCGGGACGCTCCGGGCGCTGGCGTCGTGTCGGACGACGGAGCCGTCCGCGTTCGCGGGCCGTCCGTCGCGGTCGCGGGGCTGGACTCTCGTGGCGTCGCGCGGTCGTTCGGGACGATCGCCGCTGCCTTCGAATCGTCGATCGGCGACTTCGCGGCCACCTCGCGCGTCCTCCCGATCACACCCGCCGTGACCAACGATCCAAGGAGCGCCCCGACGAGCGCTCCCGCCACGACCGATTTCGTCGTCGCCGCCATCACCGCTCCTCCCGTCGCCGTCACCGTCGCCTTCGCCGACGCGGCGACCATCCCCTCCCGCGCGCCCGCCAGCGGCAGGAGCGCCATCGCCCACGACGTCCCGTCGCCGCCGAGGTCGCGGTCGAGGCGGCCGCGGAGAAGCGCGAGCGCCCGCTTGATCCGCGTCCGCGCCGTCTCAATGGGGACGCCCGTCCGCCGCGCGACCTCGTCGCTGCCCACCCCCTGGAAAAACCGCAGCAGCACCGCGGTGCGATGCGGCTCGTCGAGGGACATCACCGCGTCCACCACGCGGCGGTGCGCGTCGGCCTTCGCCACCGTCACCGCGGGCGACGTCTCGGGCCCGCGCGGCGGCGCTGCCGCCTCCCACCGCTCGCGCCGCGCCGCGCGCCGCCGCGACTCGGACGCCGCGTTGCGCACCACGCGCGAGAGCCATCCGCGCAGCGACGTCGCCTCGCGCGGCGGGCTCTCGAGCGCGGCGAGCCACGTCTGCTGGACGACGTCGTCCGCCGTCGCGTCGTCGAGCACGAGGCTCCGCGCCAGCGCCTCGACCCAGCCGCGCTCGCGCAGCAGCGTCTCGACGGCGATCGGTCGCAGGGCGTCGGTCATGGGCCTTCAAGCTACAGATGCCGGCCGCGGGCGCGGTGGTTCGAGATCGACGGGCGCGTGAGGCGGCGCCGCGGCTACTTCGCCGGCTTCGGTTTCGGCTTCGGCGCGACGAGGTCGAGCGCCTCCTGCGCCTTCTTCGCGACCGCATGCTCCGCACCGTAGTCCGCGACGAGCTTCTCCAGCGCCTTCACGGCCTCGGGCACCTTCTTCTTGTCGGCGGCGAGGAGTTTCGCGCGCTCGATCTCCGCTTCGCCCGCCTTCGTGAGCCGCGCGTCGACGGCCTCGGTCGCAATCTGCACCGCGGCGCCGCGCTCGATGCGGCGGATCTCGAAGATCGCCGCGAGCTGAGCCTTCACGTCGCCCTTGCTCACGGCGTTGTCGAGCTTCTGCTTCTGCTCGATCAGCACCTCGTGGCCGCCGCCCGGCGCGCGCGCGCTCGGGCAGTTCCGCATCGCCTCCTCCGCCGCGAGGAGGAACTCGGCGATCGGCACCTCGCCCGACGACATGATGATCGGCTGCTCCTCGAACTCGAGCCACACCACGGCCGGGAGCGCGCTGAGGTCGTATCTCCGGTACGGCTTCTGGTCGTCGTCGGGGTCGATCAGCACGGGCGTGAACTTCTCGATGCGCCGGAGCACGTCCTTCTTCTTCCAGGTGCGCTCCGCGAACGCGAGGCACGCCTTGTCCTTCGCCGAGGTGAAGAAGAGCATCATCGGCTTGCCCATGAAGGCCGACTCCGCGCGCCCCGTCTCGAGGCCGACGACGAACGGCACGTCGCCCATCTGCGGCTTCCAGTCCTTCGGCGGCTTCGGATCGCCGCCGAACGCGACGCTCGCGACGAGCGCCTAAGCGACCGCACCTCGCATGAACCTCATGACGACTCCCCCGCCTCCGGTCGACGAGCTGGACGCTCCGCGCCGCGCAAGGAACTCGCGCCGACGGGGACGTCTTCGCCTCTTCTCGGGAGGGCGCGCCCAGCATAACGCACCGCTCGGCAGGCTCGCCGGCGCGTCGCCGTTCCGCAGCGACCCCGGTCGCGGCCGGGCGTGCTAATCTCCCCCGCTCGCAGCCGAGGCCCGTTGGGGACGGGCTCGCAGGTCGGTGTGACGTTCGGAGGTTTCGATGTTCAGGAAGCTCTCGGTGTTGGCGGGACGGATCGTCGTCGCGACGGCGGCGCTCGCTGGGCTCGCCGCGTCGGCGTGGGCGCAGGACTACACGATCTCCGTGGCGTCGGGAATGCTCGAGACGCGTCCGTCCAGCGGCACGACCGCGCTGAACCAGGCCAGCACCTCGACCTCGACCGGTCTGTCGGTCGACCTGCCGTTCGAACTCCACTACTACGGACGACGACTGAGCCGTCTCTGGGTCGGACCGAGCGGCTATCTGATCGCCAATCCGGACATCACGACGATCTTCGCGAATCCGCACAGGAATAGCGGAGCACCCGGGCGCTCCCCGACGTCCAACGCGTTCCCCTACACGCCGCAGGGAACGAATGGCAGCGCAAGTCCGAACGCCGACGGACTGATCGCCGCATTCTGGGACTCGATCAACATCTACACCGGGACGCCGCCTGTCGGCGACACGTACTGGTGGATCGTCGGCGCAGCGCCGAACCGGCGGTTCGTCGTGTCGTGGGAGAACTTCGAGATCCAAGGATCGACATCCGGGATCCCGATCACGGCGCAGGTGCATCTCCACGAGACGACCGGCCGCATCGTGCTCGCCTACACGACCACCGGCGACTACTCGCGCGGCCGGTATGTCTGCGGGATCGACTCGTACGGAGATGCGCGGTTCACCAGCCCCGTGATGAACTCGAACACCAACACTGGGCACCCTGGCGCGGACTTCATCCTCGATCCGACCGCCGTCACCTACTCGGGCACGCTCCTCTTCGACAAGATCGTCTCTGACGCGAACGGGATCGGACCCGGTGTGTCCGCAAATCGGCCGATCCCTTCCTGCCGCGTGGAACTGCGCCGCAACAGCGACTCCTTCGTCTGGGCCTCGACGACGACTGCGAGCGACGGCAGTTTCAGCGTCACCGGAATCGGACTTCCGGCGGCGACTCCGGGAACGATCGCCGTGCTGGCCCAGAACGCGGCGTGCCGCGTGAGCGCGACTCTTGGAGGGACCGTGACCCAGTGGGTGCTCGACGGTTCGCGCTCGTTCGTCACGGGGGAGAACTTCGGCACGCTCACGCTCGGCGTCTCCGGCGACGCGAACGCCGACGTCCGCGCCGCGCTGAACGTCGCGAGTGCGTGCATCGGCGCGCACGCATGGGCATCCGTACGGACGACCGACACCATCCCTCCGCTCGACGTTCTCCTCGATCCGGCTTCTACGGCGGCCACCGCATACCAGAAGGCCGTCGATCCCGCTCCGGCGGCGGTTCGCATCGGATCGCGGCAGGCGTCCAATCCGGACGCATGGGACGACGCGGTGGTCTCGCGCACGTACGGCCGTCACGTTCTGGCGTCGATCGCCGGCACGCCATCGACGGCCGTCGACCATCGGTTCGACATGGTGTCCGACGGCGCGAACGCCTTCGCCGAGGCCTTCGGCTACGCGCTCTGGGCCGCCGTCTCTGGCACTTCGCAGGCGATCGACGGCACCGGTCCCACGACAGCCGTGGTGTACGACCTCGAGAATCCCTCCATCACGGTCACGAAGGGCCCGGACGTGGCCGGTTGCATGGCGGCGGCGCTGTTCGATCTGATCGACGGCGCGAACGAGACGATCGACGTAGTGGACGGGACCTCGAACACGGACCGAGTGCTTCGGGCCGCGGATTCGCTCGCGGTGGCGCCTAACTCCTCCACGTTCCTGCAGGCGTGGGCGACCGCGGGATACGACGCATCGGGGATCACGCGAGCGTTCGTCGGCAACGGCGCGCTCGACGACGACACCGCCGAGCCGAATGACGACCGGGACGAGTCGCTCTCTCTCGGGGCCGTGGGCGTGAAGCGGACGGGCCTCGTCCTCAATCGATTCAACGAAGACTGGTTCACGGTGACGGTCGATTCCGCAGCCCCAGCCCTCGTCGCCGATGCGAAGTACGATCAGCTCACGACCGGTGCCGCCGTCGGAGTGGAGATCCGCGACGCGGCCGGTGCTCTCGTCGGCACGGGCGCGCTGCAGCCTCTCACCGGTGCCGTCCACGCGGCGACCGGAGCGATCGCCGCCGGGACGTATCGGATCGGCGTGCGGCACCTCTCCGGCGGTCGAGTTCCGACCTACACGTTTCAGGCGTGCGTTCCGCCGTCGCTCGACGCCGTGCCGGTCCGCGACTGGACGGTCGGCCGGCCCTACGACTTCCCGATCGGTTCGCGCGATGGAATCGCGCCGTATCTCTCGACCACGGGCACGACGGCTCTCCCGCCCGGGCTCGGACTCAATCAGCCTTCGCAGCGCGTCATCGGGACGCCGTCCACGGTGGGCGAATTCCTCGTGACGCTGCAGATCAGGGATGGCGGCGACCCGGCGAACATCACGAGCAGCACACGCGTAGTCACGATCCACGACGTCCTGGAGATCCCCGTCGCCCCCTTCGTCGGTTTCCCCGCGGGCAAGCCGCTCGCGCTTTCGCTCCCCACGACCGGCGGCACGCCGCCGTTCGCGCTGACGGTCCCCGTCGGCGCGCTGCCGGCGGGACTCTCCTTCGCCCCCGGCACGTTCGACGTCACCGGCACCGCCGCCGCGCAGACGAGCACGCGCTTCGAACTCGACGGCGTGGACGTCGCGGGATCCGCGAACTACGTCGCGACGCGCGGCGTCGTCGCCGTGGAGCTCAACGCGAAGAACGTCCCCGCGTCTCTCGCGGCGGGCGACGACGCGTGCTGTTGGTGGTTCGACGCGGTGAAGGGGAGCGCTGTCTCGTTCAAGGCGGCGACCGCGAAGGGATCGCCGAAGCGCGTGCTGACGGGTGCCGTGTTGGCCCCGGACCGCTCGGAGGTGACGACGGCGACCGTCAAGCCGAAGACGGGGAGCCTCTCGGTCACGAAGCTCGTCTGCCCGGAGTCCGGCCGTTACTACGTGATCGCCGCGAGTGCGGCTGGCGAGGCCGCGCAACTCCTCGGCAACGTCGCCGTCGCGGCGCCGAAGGGCGGGGCGACGAAGCTCGCCGACTTTGCGCCGTCGGACACGACGACGATCGAGTTCGGGGCGCTCGCGGGGGCGACGCTCTCGCTGAAGTTCGCGGGCGACAAGAAGCAGAGCCTCACAGCGCGCATCCTCTCCGTCACCGACCCGAACGGAACGCCGGTCAACTTCGGCGCCTTCGTCACGACCTCCGGCGTCGGCGGCACGCTCGCGATGCCGCTTCCGACCGGCGGCACGTGGACGGTCGTCCTCGGCGCCACATCGACGACCGGCAACCCCGGCAAGTTCTCGGCGTCCTACAAGCTGAAGCAGCCGAAGGGCGGCGTCTTCTCGGACGACTGACGCCGCGACGATCGCGCTACG
>JANNHP010000256.1:0-2103 GCA_031404455.1 Planctomycetia bacterium
TCCGCTTCCGACCCAACGACCGCCTGCTCGCGTTCCTCGAGGCGCTGTGATTATGCGGAGCCCCGCTTCACTCAAGCGCCCGCGCCAGCGCGCTCCGCCGACTCAACTCCGCATAACACCGGGCTCGGCGTAATACCGGAACTCGAGCCAGATCCCGCCCGGGAACTCCGTCGTCGAGGGGCCCTCGATCCGCATGAGCTGCGCGCGCGCATTGTAACGGAAGCACCACATGCGCCCGTCCGCCATCGTCAGGGACTTCACGCGCCCGGTGGCCGCGTAGTAGCTGAACGAGTGCGACTCGCCGCGCGAGTCGGTGGCGGTCGTGGCGAGTCCGTTCGAGTCGTACGAGAGTCGATCGTGTTGCCGTGCTTGTCACGAACCTGATCGAGCTGGCCGCTCGAGTAGACCCACTGGAATCCCGAGGGAGACGTTTCCGTGAAGACCCCGCCGCTCTCGGTGAGCGCGTTCAGAGAATCCTCCTGCGGAACCCATACCGGAGGCTCGCCCGTCTTCACCCACTCGATCTCACCCTGCGGAGGACGCCGGACCTTGAAGCTCGTCGAGGTCGCGGTGTACGTCGTGTCGATCGCCGACGACCAGTTCCAGCCGACGTTCCCGTCGTAGTCCCAGGACGAGTCGTAATAGAGGGGGAAGCTGAACGGGAGCTTCACGCCCTTGGCTCCGCCGACGTTGGCCGAGTACGTGAGATGCCCGTCGTGGACGTAGACACCCACGCCGTCCACGGACGAGGTTCCCGCCAGAGCGCGGTTGATCGAGGTGGGATAACCCGTTCCCGACACTGCCGTGACGCCGTCGAACGTGCCCGGGTCGAGCGGGTCGTCGTCCTCATCGTCGTCTTCGCTGTCCCCGTCGGTGTCCGCCATGTTTGGGTCGGTGCCGGTGTCGGTGACCTCGACGCCGTCCGAGAGGCTGTCGTCGTCCGAATCGGAGTCGTTCGGATCCGTGCCGTACGCCGTCTCCAGGTCATCGGAGAGGCCGTCGCTGTCGCTGTCGGTCGCCCAGGCGGCGGTCGAGAAGGCGACGAGGAAGAGGGGCGTCAGGAGGAGCGAGAGGATGCGCTTACTCGTCATTGTCCACCTCGTTCGCCCAGTGACGGGACTTCGACGCGGCGTACTGAGACCGGAGCTGCTGGTTCGTGCCCGCGTGGTTCTTCACCCAGCTCTTGCCGTCGCTCCAGCTCCGGCCGCGCGCGGCTTCCATC
Source organism: Planctomycetia bacterium (assembly GCA_031404455.1). GTDB lineage: Bacteria > Planctomycetota > JAJSAM01 > JAJSAM01 > JAJVHW01 > JANNHP01. Next base: position 1,223 of record JANNHP010000256.1, read on the forward strand.
CGGCACCAGACGGCGAGCGCCGTCGAGCGGACGGCGTCGCTGCGACCCGTGTCCTCGTAGATTTCCGCGACCTTCGACTTGGCGCCGCTCCACGAGCAGCGGCCGAGCGCGCGGATCGCAAGGAGCGCGAGGCGCTCGTCGCCCGAGTCGGCGAGATCCTTCAGCTTGTTGCGCGCGGCGGTCGAGTCGATCGTGCGGAGCGCCTCGATCTCGATCGCTCTGCGCGACGGACCGACGGGAGAAGTGAGGACCGCGGCCAAGGTGTCGACGCGCGAGGGCGTCGCCTGCGCCTCGGGCCAGAGGCCCGCGCCGACCAGGACCGCGATCGCGGATGCGACCAGCACTATGCCCCGTCCGGCTCCCGTGGAGCGTTTCCCGCTCTTTCTCATGGCGTTCCTCCTGCCCTTCCTCGCGAGTGCCGCGTCCCGTCGCGGCGACCTCGATTTGTCCGTAGATCAGCAGAGCGCAACTTCGACTGGCTGAACAGCCCAATTTGCGGTGCTGTCCTCACAATTTGCGGGATTGCCGCGCTGCATTCGGCGGCGAGCCGAGCGGCCTCGATCGCGCGGCGAAGACTCGATGCGCTCGCGTAGCCGAAGAGGTCCGCGCACTCCTCGTCGGTCGCCCCGTCGCGGTGGAGACGCGCGTACGCGACGGCGAGATAGCCGAGGAGCGCGTCCTTCGCGCAGACGCCGAGTTCGCGTTCGCAGATGTCGAGGAGGCGGTCCCGGTGCCAGCCGAGCCGTCCCGCCCAGACGCCGACGCGCATCTGCGGCAGCCGGAACACCGCGGCTGCCGCGACGCTCGCCGGCGAACCCGCCTCGGGCACTCGGGAGAGCCAGAGCTCGAAGTCGATCCAGGGACGCACGTGCGGCCGGTCG
>JANNHP010000257.1:0-6309 GCA_031404455.1 Planctomycetia bacterium
CGTACTCGTCGCCGGTTCACGCCGTCCAGGTCGCGCAGCACTCTCGACGCGCCGATCCGGTCGCCGAGTATCTCCATCTCGGCGAGCGCCGCCTGCGCGGCAAGGAGCGCGCCGGCGTCGTCGCCCGCCGCGGCGCGAGCGCGGCCCAGACCCGCCCGCGCCCGCGCGGCCGCTCCGCGGTTCCCCATCGACTCCATGTCGGCGAGCGCGCGTCCGATCGTCGCGACCGCGCGGTCGTGCTCGCCGCGACGCGTGTGCAACTCACCGAGACGGGCGAGTGCCTCAGCCGCGTCGACGCGATGACCGGCCGCATCGAGGTCGCGCCACGCGCGCTCCTGCAGCTCGGACGCCCGGTCGAAGAGGCCCATCTCGGCGTAGACGCGTCCCAGCTCACCGCGATACGTCGCGCGGTCGCGGGCGTAGCCCTTCAGCGTCTCCATCTCGGCGATCGCCTGCTCGTAGGCCGCCGCCGCGCGACCCTGGAGTCCGAGTCCCGCGTACGTCCGGCCGATCAGCGCAAGCGCCCAAGCGCCGCCGGAGATCGAGCTGCACTCGCCGATGAAGCGACGGCGCGCGCCCTCGAGCATCGGCAGCGCCCGCGCCGCATCCCCGAGAAGGGCGTGGAAGCTCGCCGCCTCGGTGAGCGCCCGCGACGCGATGTACCCGTTGCCGCTCGTATCGGCGAGGGCGACGGCCCGCTCCGAGAGCCGGAGCGCCTCGCCGTACTCGCCGAGCGCCTCGTTCGCATCGGCGATGGAGAGGAGGGACTCCGCCGCCTCCGCGTGCTTGCCCAGGTGATCGAGGAGTTCGACCTGCCGCTGCCACAGCTCACGCGCTTCGCGGACGTCACCGCAACGGAAGCTGTCGGAGCCCTGGCCCCAGATCGCTGCGACGCGCAGCGACGGCCACGACGCGCGCTCGGCGGCATCCTCGCTCTCGCGCTTCGTCGCGATCGCCTGCCGTGTCCGCCCCGCGATGCTCTGTGCGTCCGCGATCAGCCAGAGAAGGCGCGCCCTTCCGACTTCCGTGACGCCGTCCTCGGCGATGCTCCGCAGGTGATCCGTGTCCGCTGCGCAGACCTCGGCGTCGCCTCGCGCGATCGCCGCCCTGATCTCGGCGTCGGCGCGCAGGAGTCGTGCCTCCCGGCGCAGGTCGTCGGTCGTGAGGGGTCGCCATCCGTCGACGACCGCGCCGAGTCCGGCGTCGCAGGGACGCGCCTCCACCCGTCGCGCGAGGTCCCGCGCCGCGTCGAGTGCGTCGTCCGCGCGTGGCGGCTCGGCGAGCGAAGCCTCGGCGTGTTTCCCGAGGAGGTCGTGGGCGACGAGGTAGGGATCGAAGCACGGCTGGCTCCCGGTCGTGTCCGCGAGGAGGTTCATCTCCTGCTCGTCGCCCGCGTGGAACGCGGCGAGGAACTCGTCGGCGACCTGGTGGAAGTGCTCGAACCTCCGTGCCGGAGACTTGTCGTCCCCTGCGCGCGATGCGCCGAGCGCCAGAGTCACGAGCACCGCGACCGCGATCGCTCGCCGGATCATCGGTCCTCGGACACGGCGTCGCCGAGCCCGAGCGCTCGTTCGGCGGCTGCGAGGGTCTCGCGCCCCACGGCGTCCGTCGGATCGGCGCGGAGGGATCGCGCGGCCTCGTCCGCCGCGGCGGCGTAGAGCCCCTTGCGCATGGCGAGATGCGCACGGAGCAGAGGACGCAACGCCTTGGGAGCGCGGAAGTCGATCTCGCGGCCGGCCTCCTCGAACGCGCGGCGCTCGTCGGTCGAGGCGACGTCGAACGCGCGACGCGATCCCTCGGGGCCGAGCGGACCCTCGCCCGAGGCCTCCCAGATGTAACGCGTCCCCGCGCGCAGTTCGGGTCGATCGGCCGGAAACGCGAGCGAGGTCTCGGAGGTGTCCGCCGACCAGAGGAGTTCCCCGTCGTCGGTTCGGAGGAAGACCCGCCAGCGCGCTACGCCCGGCACCGTCTCCCAGCGGAAGCCGGGTTTCGTGTCGAGCACCTTCCCCGCGGGGGCGTGGAGCGCGAGAGCGCCTCGCTTCGGCGCGAGCGCGGGTGCGAACTCCTCCCCCCGGCGCAACGGCCGGAAGTCCCGGAAGAGGTCCGGACGCGCCGCCGCGAGGTCGCGCGCCGACGCGACGAGTGCCTCTTCGGTACCCGAGGGGCCCGACGCGCGCGTGAGCCCGTGGACGACGAGCGCCGCGACGAGGATCGCCGCCGCCGCCGGGATGGCGAACCGCCACGTCCGCAGGATACGGGCCGGCGCGGTGCCCGCGGCGACGGGCTCTGCGAGCGAAGGGTCCGCGCGGTCGCGGGCAAATTCGAGGACGGCGACGCGGCACGCGTCGCATCGGGCGAGGTGCTCTTCCACGCCGACCTGCTCGCGGGCGACGAGGCGGCCCTCGGCGAACCCGGCCAGGAGTCCCGGATCCGGGCAGGACGCGACCTCGGGTCCCGGAGCCGATCGCGTCCGGGCCAGGAACTCGGCGAGGCGCTCCGCGCGGGAGTCCTCGGCGCCGTCGGTCGGGTGGGAGGGGTCCATGGAATCAGCTCTTCCGTGAGGAGTCGGAGGGGTGGGGGAGAGTTGCCATGAATTCCGCTACGGAGCGCTCGATCGCCGCCCACGTGTGCTCAGCGTCCCTCTCCCCGAGGCCGGGCTCGTGCCCGACGCGCCGGACCACGCCGTCGCGGATCTTCGCGGCGGCGCCGGACAGCGTGCGGCTCACCCTTGGCTCGCCGATGCCGAGCATCCGCGCGATCTCGTTCTGCGGCACGCCGTCGCGGTAGCGGAGGAGGATCACGAGCGCCTCGCGCGGCGTGAGCGCCGTCCAGGCGTCGCGCAGGGCCTCGTCGAATCGACGACCCATCTCCGCGCCGACCGCGAGCCCGACCGGATCCCCGCTGCCCGCGCCCTCGCGCGCCGGGAGCGCGTCGTGCCCGTCAGGCAACGGCACGACACGAACCGCGACACGCCGGCGATCGGCGAGCCGCCGCTGGACGATCACCGCGAGCCAGCCCTGCAGGCTGCCCGCGCCGTCGAACGTCCCGAGGCGGGTGCGCGAACCTCCGTCCGGCGGCGGCGTGAACAGTTCGCCGGGGAGTTCGCTCGCGAGTTCCTCGGCGTCGGCGTTCGACGCACCGCGCCGGACCGCCAGGGCGACGATCGTCCGCTCGTACCGCTCGGCGAAGCGCTCCCACGCGCCGGGCACGCCGTCCTCGCACGCCACGGCGAGGTAGAGGTCGGCGAGCGCCGCGCGAGAGAGCGCGTCGGCGATCTCCTCGCGCGAGGGCGACGGCATGGATCGCTCGAGGCGGCGGACAGTCAGGGCGAGCGCCCGGCGCGAGAACACGTCGAACGAGAAGGGCAGCGCTCCGTGCGCGGCGGCGCCGTCGTCGAAGGCGGGGCGCAGCAGGTCGAAGTGGTCTTCGGCACAGTGCGCGGGCCTTCCGTCCATCGGGACGCAGCATACACCGGGAGCGGGTGACGAGGCGGCATCGCGGCGCTCGCCGGGCGGGTCGCAGCGCGGGTCGCGGCGGCGGCGGGCGCAAATGCGGAGTCGTCCCGGAATGGAGGGGAAGAGACCGGCGACGCGCGCGACCTCATCGTGTCCGCGCTCCGTTCGTTCCCGGACCGGTGCGGCGAGGAGGCCCGATGAACCGTTTCCGCGTGGTACTGGTCGGACTGATCGGGCTCCTCCTGAGCTCGGCCGGCGCGCCACGGCCCGCTCTGGCGGTGGAGGGAGAGGACGTCTCGGCGAAGGCCGAGGTCACCTTCTCGCCGCTGAAGCTCGCGAAGAAGGGCGGGCTCTACGAGACGACCGCGATCGTCCGCAACGCCTCGGCGGCACCGCTCTTCGGCCCGGTGTCGCTGATCGTCACGGGGCTCAACGCCACGGGCATCTCGCTGCCGGGCGCGAGGGGCCGGACGCCGAGCGGCGAGCCGTTCGTGAACGTCGTCGTGCCGAGCGGCGGCCTCGCGCCGGGCAAGACCGCGAAACCGGCGGTGCTGCGGTTCGCAGGCGCGAGTTCGCCCGACTTCTCGTTCGGGCACGCGGTGTTCGGCTTCGTGGCGGCGCCCATCGCCGTGCCGACGCTGCCGCGCATCGACGTGCGGCTGAGCGCCGCGGTGACCGCGCCCGGGGAGCGGATCACGGCCACGTGGAAGATCGTCGGACAGTCCACGGCGAAGACGAAGCTCCAGGTGCGCGTCCGCGCGCCGGGCGGATCCTCCAACGTCGTCGGCAAGCAGTGGATCCACCACGGGCTCGCGCCCGCGACGGGCGCGCTCTCCTACCTCGCGACGAACGGCAAGTGGAGCGACAAGCCCGTCCTTCGTCGGCCGGCGAAGTCGGGACGCCTGAAGGTGACGTTCCCGACGCCGGCCGTCGGTGCGTGGAGCGTCGAAGTGCTCCTCCTGGACAAGGCGACCGGCGCGACGCTCGTGAGCGGATCGCGCACCGTGCTGGTCGGCGACGAGCCGGGCATCTACCTGCGCATCAACCGCCCGATCGCGAACAATCTCGACATCGTGCGCGCCACGCTGACGACGACCGCGGGCGCCACGCCGCGGCCCGTGCGCCTGCTCGCCTGGCTCGTGAAGCCCGACGGTTCGCAGGTGGGTCTGCCGGGTCTCGCGCCCGGCGGCCTCGAGGTCTTCTCGGGCACGTCGCGGAGCGAGGAGATCCGTCTCCTCGACTCGTGGTTCGACACGGACGCTCTGGGCGCCTACCAGGTGCAGGTCCGTCTCTTCGACGCCACGACGCGCGCGCTCATCTCCCGCGCGAGCGCGGGCTTCGAGGTGAGCGACACGACCGCGCCCCTGACGGGCGTCGTGCTCAGCGCGGCGGGGACGCCGCTCGATGGGACCACCGCGATCATCGCCGACGTTCAGGCGCTCGACGTGGACGACCTCGCCGTCACGGCCAGCGCCACGCCCGACACTGCAGGCGCGTATTCGATGACGCTGGCGCCCGGCCGCTACCTCTTGACGGCGACGGTGATGGACGCCGCGGGCGTGCACCGCGCCGAGTCGGCGTCGCTCGTGCAGATCGACGCCGCGGGAACCGCGAGGACGCTTGACCTGCAAGCGGCGGCGCCGACGCCGGGGCTCGCAGCGAAGGGAGCCACCCGATGACACCCTTCCGACGCTGGATCGCGAGCGCTGTCGCGCTGTTCGTCGTGCTCGCGCTGGGCGGGCGCACGGGCGTTGCGCAGGACTGTCCGCAGGAGAAGGATGCGCCGAAGGTGATCTTCCACGGAATCGCGATGGGGGCATTCAATCGGAGCCTGGCGGCGACCCTCTCGGACGACTTCTTCGGGCGCCTCGTCAAAGGGGTTCCCGGGGTCTCGTTCTTCAACACGAAACACGTTGCGGTGCTTCTCGGGCGCAACGGGACGCTGCAGCAGTTGGGCGAGGTCGACCATATCCCGGGACTCGCCGGCGCGCTCGGGTCTCCATTCGCGATCCGGCTCACCTTCGACGAGACGAGAACGGGCTCGAACCCGGTGAAAATCCGCCGCATCGTGACAGCCTCGCTCGTCGACACGCATGAAGCCACCCTCATGCGACGGTTCGACCGGACGCTTCCGAACAACGACAATACGCTGTTCGGCCCGATCGACGCACTGCGTGGGCAACTGACGGAGAATCTCAGGTGCCTCCTCCTGGCCACGCGCACGCGCCCGGCCGTGCCGCACCTCGTGGCCAGCCTGACTCCGGATGCGGTGTCTCCGGGTGGCAACGTGCACGTGAACGCCACGCTCACGGACTCGTCCAACGGTCAGCGGCAGAGCGGGAGGGAACTCCAGGTGCACACCTGGCAGGGGCGGGTGCTTGTCTCCACGGCGCGCTACATGACCAACGACTACGGTGTCGTCAGCGCGGACCTGACCGTCGGACCCGACCCGGGCCCCCATTCGATCTCCGTGACGTTCACCGATGCGCGCGGACGGACGACGCCGTCCAACCCGGACGAGATCGCCTACAACGTTCTCGATCCTTCCGGCGACGCGACGATCAGCGCGGCCGAGGCGGCGCTGCGACTCGGTGCAGCGCAGACGGTGACCGCGCGGCTCACGCACAACGGCGCGCCGGTCGCGGGCGCCACGTTCAACTTCACGGCGGCGGGCGGCGGCACCGTCGCGACGCCCGGCGTCACGACTGACGCCAACGGCTACGCGAGCACGCAGTTCCAGGCGCCGAGCACCAACGCCATCGTGGACGTCACCGCCACCACGCCCGCGCCGCCCTCGAAGGGCCCGAAGGCAGGCGCCGCCGACCTCACGGCAAGTCTCACGCTGGTCGTGGAC
>JANNHP010000258.1:0-2307 GCA_031404455.1 Planctomycetia bacterium
CACCAACGCCATCGTGGACGTCACCGCCACCACGCCCGCGCCGCCCTCGAAGGGCCCGAAGGCAGGCGCCGCCGACCTCACGGCAAGTCTCACGCTGGTCGTGGACGGGGCCGTGACGCTGAACCTCAACGCGCTCGACACGCTCGCCGGCGGCACGAGCAACGTCACCGCGGACCTCGTCGTCGCCGGCGTGGCGATCCCGGGCGCGAACGTCACCTTCACCCTCGCCGGCGCGGGCGCGCTCAGCGCGGCGACCTCGCCGACCAACGCCGCCGGCCGCGCCGAGATCATCTGGCTCGCGCCCGCAGGGACGAGCACCGCGAACATCACCGCGGAAGCGGTCGTCGAGGGGCAGACGTACTCGAAGACCGTGACGATCCGCGGGCGCGCCGCTCAGGGGTCGATGTCCGTCAAGGTGGTTCCGAGCATCCTATTGAGTCCGGATTACCACGGCTGGTGCGGTGGTACTTTCATCGAGGTGGTCGGGCATGGAGACCCAAGCAGATGTGAGGCTGCCTCCGCGACGATGGCGGGCGTGCGGCCATGTGACTATCCCACTCAAATCCCCGCCGACTATGGAACGACCGCAGCGAGCCTTCCCGTCACGGTGCGACTTGGAGCCGAACTGACTCAGGCGAACACCGCGTTCGAGATGAGCGTGAAACAGTCGAGCCCAGATGTCGTCGCGCTCGACTTCAGCATGTCGCGGAGGACCGTGATCTACTCGGAGTTCGTCGGCTGGGTCATTCTCGAACTTTCGTTCGACGTGGCAGGCGTCCTGCGCATCGAGGTGGATCCGACTTCCTATCCGGGCTACCCGAGGATCTGCCGGCCGAAGGGCGGGGGGACGTTCTCGGATAGCTGTGGCGAGACAGTCCAGGAAGACTTCGTCGGATCGGGAACCAGCACCAAGACCTCGGAGGACATCGACATCGCACAACCCGAAACGCTCCAACTCATCGCCAAGTACGTGACGGGGGGTTCGATTGGGCCGCTGACCGACGGGAGATTTCGGTTCACCTTCACGTTCACGCCGAAGTGAGGACGCACACTCACGACCGCGCCGTCCTCGACCGGGGCGTCGCCGCGTGGTCCCAGTTCGTCCACTCCCGGCCGCGCGGGCAAGGAGGCCACCCAATGACACCGATCCGCCGCTGGATCGCGAGCGCTGTCGCGCTGCTCGTCGTGCTCGCGCTGGGCGGGCGGACGGAGGGCGCGGACTGCCCGCCGGAGCGGAACAGGCCGAAGGTCATCTTCGTAGGCGAAGGGACTCATCAGTTCGACGCGGACATGGCGGATTTGCTCTCCGACGATTTCTTCTCGAAACTCATGAGAGGGACGCCAGGGGTCGACTTCTGCAACCTGAAAGACGTGGCGATGGTCCTCGGGCGCGATGCCCTACTGCAGCAGATGGCCGGGGCCGACGCGATTGGGGAACTCGCCGGCGCTCTCGGGTCCCCGTTCTTCGTCAAGCTGACGTTCGACCAGGTCCGAACGAGCCCCGTGACCATCACTCGCACCATGTCCGTGTCGCTCATCGACACCCACGAATCCACCCTCATGCGCCGGTTCGGTGGACGGCTCCCGAACGACGACGACCGGCTGTTGAGCGTGATCGATCCGGTGCGTGTGCAGTTCATGAACGACCTGCGGTGCGTCCTCTTGGCCGCGCAGACGCGCCCCGCCGTGCCGCTTCTCGTGGTCAGCCAGTCGCCGGGCGAGGTGTCGCCGGGCGGCACCGTGCATGTGAACGCGAAGCTCACGGACTCATCGACCGGTCAGCCGCAAGGCGGAAGGCAGCTCGAGGTGCACACCTGGCAGGGGCGGGTGCTCGTCTCCACGGCGCCCTACGTGACCAACGACTCCGGTGTCGTCAGCGCGGACCTGACCGTCGGACCCGATCCGGGCCCCCATTCGGTCTCCGTGACGTTCACCGATGCGCGCGGACGGACGACGCCGTCCAACCCGCCCGAGATCGCCTACAACGTTTTCGATCCTTCCGGCGACGTGACGATCAGCGCGCCCGAGGCCGCGCTGCGCCTCGGTGCAGCGCAGACGTTGACCGCCCGGCACACGGACAAGGGCGCGCCTGTCGCCGGCGCCACGTTCAACTTCACGGCGGAGGGCGGCGGCACCGTTGCGACGCCCGGCGTCACGACCGACGCGAACGGCTACGCGAGCACGCAGTTCCAGGCGCCGAGCACCAACGCCATCGTGGACGTCACCGCCACCACGCCCGCGCCGCCCTCGAAGGGCCCGAAGGCAGGCGCCGCCGACCTCACGGCAAGTCTCACGCTGGTCGTGGAC
>JANNHP010000259.1:0-23561 GCA_031404455.1 Planctomycetia bacterium
CTCGTCACCTTCCACCGTCCGCAGATCGACGACGCCATCGCGAAGGCGAAGGCGAAGGGCGACACCGTCGACGAGGCGCGGTTCCGCGGCTATCTCGAGTACGTGGAGCTGAAGGCGCCGTGCGACGGGGTCGTCGACAAGATCTACCAGACGCTCGGCGAGATCCCGATCGACGTGGGCCCGCCGGTCATGACGCTCCAGGACGAGTCGTCGTACCGCTTCGTCGTCCGCGTCCCCGCCGACGTGCAGCAGATGTCGATGGCGCTCGGGACGAAGTTCGAAGTGGTGCTCGAGGACGAACTCGGCACCGTGGCGGGCACGGTGATCGAGTTCCTCCCGCCGATGGGCACCGACGTCCCGGTCGTCCTCGCACTCGCGCCGCACCAGGGCATCGAGGACCGCCTCTCCGGCACGGTGCGCGTCGCGTCGGGCCGCGTCGAGGCGGGGCTCGTGCCGAAGTCCGCCGTCACGCTGCGCGGCAAGGTGCCGGTCGTGCGCATCTGGGACGCGGAATCGAAGTCGATCACCGAGCGCACGGTGAAGCTCGGCGCAGAGATCCCGCCCGACGTGGTGATCCTGGCCGGCGCGTTCGCGAAGGACAGCATCGTGGTCCCGGGCAGGAAAGCGCCGCAGTAGCTCGGGCGCCCGCGGCAATGGAACATTTCCGGCCGCCGTTCCATCCAAGGTGTGCAATTCGTCTGAACCCGCTCACGAAAGGAGTCCGTCCATGAAGAAGCTGATCGCCTCCGCAGCAGTCCTCGTCCTCTCCGCCGCAGCGCTCGTCGGAGCGCGCGAAGCGTACTCGGCGCCCGAGTCCACGGCGTGGCAGGGCGACACCGTCCACTCGTTCGTCCTCTTCAAGGTGAAGCACCTCGGCGCGAGCTGGGCGTACGGCCGCTTCAACGCGTTCACGGTAGCGGTCGGCGCGAACGAGGACGGGTCCGCGGTCTCGTCCGTGGAGTTCGTGGTCAAGGCGCAGAGCGTGGACACGGGCAACGCCGGCCGCGACAAGCACCTCATGAGCCCCGACTTCCTGAACGCGAAGCAGTTCGAGGAGATCACGTTCAAGAGCACGGCGGTGAAGGGCGAAGAGGTCACCGGCGACCTGACGCTGCACGGAGTGACGAAGTCCGTGACCGCGCAGCTCGTCAAGGTGGGCGCGGGCAAGGGAATGAAGGGCGAGGAACTCGTCGGTTACGAGACGACGTTCACCGTCAAGCGCGGCGACTTCGGCATGACGAACCTCGTCGGCCCCGTCAGCGACGACGTGACGCTCACGGTCGCGACCGAGCTGTCGAAGAAGTAGCAGCGCGCGATGGACCCGGCCGGAATGGCGCTCTTCGTCGTGGTCATTCCGGCCGTGGTCGCGGCCGCCGCGCTCTTCCTCGCGCGGTTCCTCGCGCGCGGCGAGAAGGCGCCGCTCTGGCCCGCCATCGCCGCCGGGTTCGCGGCCGGCCACCTCGGCATCGGCGGATGGCCGCGCGGCATGCCGGTCGAGGCGTGGCAGTGGATGCTGCCGATCGCGGTGCTCGGCGCGGTCACCGGCGCGAGTTACGCCTGGAATTCGATGCCGGCACGGGCGCGCGTCGCTCCGTGGGTCGTGATCGTGGGGTTCACGGTCTGGACCACGCTCGTCAAGCGGCCGCCGGTCGCGCTCGCGGGCTTCTCCGCGGCGGCGTTCCTCCTCGGATGGACGCTCGACGGCGCCGCTCGTCGGACGAGCGCGCGTTCGTTCAGCGCCACCGTGCTCATCGTCGCGACCGCGACCGGCGTCTCGCTCGTCGTCTCCGGAACGCTGCTCATCGGTCAGATGGCCGGGGCGCTCGCCGCGGCGACGGGCGCGTGTCTCGTCCTCGCGGGACGGCTCCGACTCGAGTCCCGGTCGGCAGTGCCGGTCGTCACCGCACTCCTCGCCGCGCTCTGGATGAACGGCATCCTCTACGCGGAACTCCCGATCGCGTCGGCGGTGCTCCTCGCGGCGGCGCCGCTCGGGTGCTGGATCGCGGACGTCGTCCTCGCGAAGCGTCTGGGACCGCTGCCGATGACGATCTCGCGCGTCGCCGTCGCCGTGCTCCTCGCGGGCGCCGGCGTCGCGGTGGCCGTGGGCGACGCGCCGCCGCTGGACTACTGCCGGGGCGCGGTGCGCCGCCAGATCGTGCTGTGAGACATGTCTCGGTAGGGGCGGACCCCCGTGTCCGCCCACGTTGCAGATCGGTGCAGGTGTCGCGGCCGACGGAACCCGGGCGGACACAGGGGTCCGCCCCTACCGAGGAGCCGCCGCCTTCGGCGAGATGACGAAGTGGAACCGCGACTCCGGCCGCAGGTACTTCGCGAACGCCTCGCGCACGTCCGACGCGGTGAACGAGCGGTACGCCGCCGCCGCGCCGACGACCGAGTCGAGGTCGCGTCCGCGGTAGTCGAGCGTGCCGAGCACTCCGAGCCACCACGACGGCGTCTTCGATTCTTCGTCGAGCTGATTGACGATCAGCTTCTTCGCGACGGCGAGCTCGTCCTCGGTCGGGCCGTCCTTCGCGAAGGCGGCGTAGATCTGTCCGAGCGCCGCGGCGAGGAGCGGTCCCTTCGCCGGATCGGTCGGCGCCTGAGTCGCGAACATGCCGAGCCCCGGGAAGGCGACCGCGGGCCGCGACGTCGCGCGGATGCTGTAGACGAGCTGCTTCTCCTCGCGGATGTTCTTCGTCATCCGCGTGGTGAGGATGCGCGCGGCGACGTCGAGGAGCCGGGCGTCGCGCACGTCGGTCGCGTCGGCGGCGAAGAAGCCGTCGAGGACGAGGGCCTCTTCCGTCTTCAGGTCGAACTCGCGGGCCACCTGGATCGGGCCGGCGGGACGCGCGATGTCGCGCCGCTCCGTCAGCGTCTTCGGTCCGATGCGCGGGCGCGCGGGCAGCGTGCCGAGGTGCTGCGCCACGAGCGCCATCGCCGTGTCGAGAGCGATGTCGCCGACCACGGCCACCTCGATCGGCGCGGACTTCGTCGTCTCGCGCAGGAGCGTCTGCGCCGCGGCGGAACGGATGCGCCTCACGTGATCGGCGTCGAGAGGGCGGCGCCGCACCTCGGTCTTCGCGTAGAAGGCGTCGTCCACCGTCTCGCCGAGGAGTCCCTGCGGCTGCACGCGCCGCGCGTCGATCGCCTGCCGCGTGCGCTGCTGCCATCCACCGAGTGCACGCGACTCCACGACCGGTTCGGTGAGGAGGAGACGCGCGAGCTGGAGGCCGCGGCCGAGTTCGTCGGGATCGCCGGTGACGACGAGCGTCATCGTGTCCTCGCCGAGGTCGGCGCGCGTCCGTACCTTCCATCCCACCGTCATGTCGCGGACCTGCTCGTTCGTGAGGCCGCCGCCCGCGGGACGGCTCCACGCGACGATCGCGGCCTCGTGGATGCCGCGGTCCTCCGCCGTCTCCTCGATGGGCCCCGCCGCGAGCGTGATCGAGACGGTCGCCTCCTCGCGGCGCTCCTGCATGGAGCGGTGGTGCACGCGCACGCCGTTCTCGAGCCACGCCGAGTGGACGCCCGACGCCTCGTGGAACTCCTTCGCGACGAACTTCCCCGGCACGGGCGGCGGCTCAGGGAGGACCGCCTCCGCGCGCTCCCCCTCGATCTCGGCCTCGGGCTTCACGTCCACCGCTGCCGAGGCGATCGCGAGGAACTCCTCCTCCGAGGGCGGGGACGCCGCGCTGCCGATCTCGAGGACGAAGACGACATCCGCCGGATCGAAGTTCGCCGCGAACGCCGCCGAGACCTCCTCGGCCGTGACCGATGGGAGGAGACGCTCCAGGAGTTCGCTCCGCTGCGCCGCCGAGAGGAACGGTTCGCCCTGCGCGATCGCACCGTTGATGCGCGTGATCAGGTCGCGCGCCGGGAGCGTCGGCTCGCGGTCCGCGGCCTCGGAGGCGTCCGAGAGCATCGCGGTGCGCACGCTCTCGATCTCGCGGGCGGAGAAGCCGTGGAGCCGCGCGCGCTGCAGCGTGACGCCCAGATCGCCGAGGTTCCTGCGCCAGTCCTTCGGCACCGCGCGACAGTGGACTCGGTAGGTGGTGAGCGCGCCCGCGGTGTCGCGGATCGCACAGTCGCCTTCGAGGTACGACGCCTTCCCCGCCGCGGTGAGCCGTTGCGCGCGGCGCCCGAAGGCGCGCGCGCCGATCGTCTCGACGATCTCGCGCCGCAGGTCCGACTCCGTCGTGGACGGCGCGCGCGGCGGCGCGACCCGCGCGATCGAGACGTCGCACGTCGCGAGCTCCGGATCGGCGGCCACGATCGCGCGGCGGCCCTTCGTCGCGCGCACGCCCGCGTCGAGCGGTTCGGGGACGGGCTTCGCGGGCGCATCCTCGAACCGCTCGCGGATCTGCGCGACGATCGAAGCCGGTTCGGCGTCGCCGACGGCGATGACCGTCATCGCATCGGGCACGTACCACTTCGAGTAGTACGCGCGGAAGTCCTCGAGCGAGACCGCCCGGATCGTCTCTTCCGTGCCGATCGGCGCGCGCCGGCCGTACGTCGACTCCGGCGCGAGCCGCGAGTTGACGATCTCGCGCACGCGCGACTGCGCGCCGCTCCTCGCGCGCTTTTCCTCCAGGATGATCTGCCGCTCGGCGTCGATCTCCGCCGCGCAGAGCGTGAGCCGCGACGCCACGTCGGAGAGGAAGAGCATCGCCTTGCCGATCGTCTCCTCGCGCACGTCGGGCAGCGCGAGCTGGTACGTCGTCTGGTCGAAGCTCGTGAACGCGTTCTGGTCGCGGCCGAACGCGAGGCCGAGCGACTGGAAGTACGGCACGACCGACCCGGGCGGGAAGTGCTCCGAGCCGTTGAACGCCATGTGCTCGAGGAAGTGCGCGACGCCGCGCTGCGCGTCGGTCTCGTTCAGCGACCCGGTGTCCACGTGGAGCCACACGATGAGGCGACCCTCGGGCACGGGGTGACGCAGCACGGCGTAGCGCAGACCGTTCGACAACGCGCCGGTCAAGAGGTCCGGGGACTGGACGAGCGTCCCCGGAGGCAGAGGCGGCACGACGACGGGTTCCACGACGACGGTCGGCGGCGCGAGCTCGAGTCCCGACCTCGGTGCCGGCTCGGGCGGCGCCTCGTCGCCCGTCGCGCAGCCGAATGCGATCAGCGCCAGCGCCGCAGCGGGAATGGAGCTCGGAACACGTCTCATGGTTCGCTCTCCTCCGTCCGTCGCGCGCCACGTTAGTCGAACTTCCGCGGCGCCGCGCGAGTCGTCGGCGGTCGCTGCGCCCGGGACCGAGCAAGTGATTCGTGCGACGGCCCGCGCCGCGCGGCGAAACTGGCGGCGCTTGGGCTACGAACTCTTCCTGCTGGCCGTCCCTGACGGCGCCGACCTCGAGGAGTCGGGCGAGGCGCTGCTCGTGCGTCTGACGCGCGGGCAGGAACGGGGACGTCTCACGGCGGCGGCGCGCGTGCGGACCGAGCGCCTCGCAGGCGAGTTGACGGCGGCCGAGCCCGTGCTCGTCCCCGTCGCCGAGGGCTCGCAGTCGGTCCCCGGAACGCTGGAGCTGCGGTCTCCCGCCGGTCTCGAGATCGCGCTCGCGGACCGCTTCGTCCGCTTCCTCGTGCCCTTCGTGTGCGACGGCGAATCCGCCGCGACCGCCTTTCACCAGCTCTTCGCGCTCCTCGGCGTCGCGGCCGGCTCCACCGGCTGGCGTCCGTACGACCCGCAGGAGGGTGCCCCGCTCGCGATCGACGACGCGAGCTGCGACGCCGCCCTCGAGATCTACCTCTCCGTGATGGACCAGCTCCGCTCGGCCGGTCCCATCGGTGCCGTTCCCGCGTGAGCTTTTTTCTCAGTTGAAGGGCGCGCGCGGAGAGAGTCTCGCCGCCCGCTCGAAGGAGGACTCTCGACGATGGTGCCGGTTGCAGTTCACGAGATGACGTTCGCCATGGCGAAGCGCAAGGTGAAGGAAGCCGAGGAGCCCGAGGCTCCCGCGGTTCCGGCGGCGCCTGGAGAGCCGGAGGAGCCGGACGACGCCGAAGAGGAGGAATCCGAAGAGGACGTGGAGTTCGGCGACGACGACGACCCCGACGAGGACCTCGAGGAGGAAGACGAGGATCTGGAGGAGGACGACGACGAGTTCGACTTCGAAGACGACGACGAGGAAGACGAAGACGACGAGGAGGACGACGAGGAAGCAGACGACGACGAGGACGACGAGGATGACCTCGACTTCGACGAGGACGAATAGGCCGGAGTGAGCGACGACCGGGTCATCTTCATCCTCTCGGACGCCACGGGCGACACCGCGTCCCGCATCCTCGGCGCAGCGCTCAAGCAGTTCGTGGGAGACCACGTCGCGATCCGCCGCTTCCCGAACGTGCTGCGCTCGTCGGAGGTCGCGGCCATCCTCGAGGAGGCGCGCAAGCAGCACACGCTCGTGGCGCACACGTTCGCGGCGACGCCGCTCCGCCGGATCATGCAGGAGCAGTCGGAGCGTCTCGGCATCGAGTCGCTCGACCTCCTCGGCCCCGTGCTCGACCGCCTCGAGGAGTTCCTGAACAGCAAGCCGCGCGAGGTCCCGGGGCTCTATCACCAGATCGACGACCAGTACTTCCGCCGCATCGACGCCGTTGAGTTCGCAGTGATGCACGACGACGGCAAGCACATGGAGGGGCTGAAGCACGCCGACTTCGTGCTGATCGGCCTGTCGCGCACCGGGAAGACGCCGCTCTCGGTCTATCTCGCGCTCGAGGGCTGGCGCGTCGGCAACGTGCCGCTCGTGCAGGAGCAGCAGGTGCCGAAGGAAGTGCTCGCGATCCCGAAGGAACGGATCGTCGGACTCCTCCTCGACCCACGCCGCCTCGCCGACGTGCGCCGCTCGCGCCTCGAGTACCTGGCCCCCGGCCGTCAGATGGACTACGACGACGAGGAGGTCGTGAAGGCCGAGGTCGCCTGGTGCCGCCGCCTCTACGGAAAGCACGGCATCCGCGCGCTCGACGTGACCGAGAAGGCGATCGAGGAGAGCGCCCACGAGGTGATGTCGATCGTCGGCCCGGCGCTCGGCGACGCCGCGAAGGACCGTCCGAACCGTTTCAAGAAGAAGGCCTGACGCCGCTCCGGCCCGCGCGCGCGGGGTAGCATCGGCGCGTGGTCGAGGAGACGCCGGTCGGATCGGATGTGACGCGGTGAACGCGCGCACGCTCGCCGCCGCGGTCCTGGTCGTCGTCCTCGGCGCCGCCTGCTGGTTCTTCGCGAGCGGACACGTCGAGGAACCGGTCGCGCCGCCGCCGGCCGTGCGGACCGATCCCGCGGCGCCGTCGCCCCTTGCGCCGTTGCCGCCGCGCGAGCGTTCGCCCGCGGCCGCCGAACCGACCGCGGCGGACGAACGCGTCGTCGTCGTCCGCGTCGTCGAGAAGGAGACGAAGTCGCCCATCGTCGCGGCCACGGTCGCGCTCATCGCCGACGATCTCGTGCCGCGCGAGGCGACGACGGACGCCTCGGGCGTCGCTCGCGTCTCCGGTCCGGCGGGCGCGGACGGCGAGCGTCTCCTCGTCCGGGCCGCGGGCTTCTCCTCGCAGTTCGCGTACGCGAACTCGAACGACGTCGACGTAACGGTCGAGATGGCACGCGGCATCGCGGTCGCGGGCGTCGTCCTCGAGACCGACGGACGTCCGATCGCGGGCGCGCGCGTCGTCCACCGCCGCGGCGGCGAGGACGAGGATTGTCTCGCCGAGAGCTATCCGCCGCTCGCCGAGGCGACGACCGGTGCGGACGGCGCGTTCCGGCTGGAGGGGCTTCGCTCGGATCGTCCGGCGGGGATTTCCGTCTCGGCGTCGCGACACGTGGCGAAGTCCGCGAGGTGGGATCCGGCCGCGCCCGTGCGGGTCGAGATCCGCCTCGACCGCGCGGGACGCATCACCGGCGTCGTCCTCGACCCAACGCTCGCCCCCGCGGCCGGGGCGAGCGTCTATGCCTATCAGTCCGAGTCCATCGACCCCGTCGGCGCGCCGATCGACGAGGACGTCACGTCCGACGCGTCAGGCCGCTACGAGATCGACGGCATCCCGTTCGTCGGCGCGTGGACGATCGTGGCCTCAAAGGCCGGTTTCGCCTACGCGCTCCGCGGAGAAGTCGTCGTCGACGCCGCGCACCAGGAAGTCTCGTGCGATCTCCTGCTCCGCCCGCTCGCGCGGATCGAGGTCGTCGTCGTGGACGCCGCAGGCGCGCCGGTCGAGGAGGGCACCGTCAGCTACCAGACAGTCGGCGAGAGGGCGGGAGTGAAGCTCGACGCGGACGGACGGTGCGTCCTCGAGCTCGGCGATCCGGGCGCGTGCCGGATCCAGGTCGAGACGCCGCGGCACCCATTCTTCGAGACGGACGCGACGTGCGCGTCCGGCGAGACGACGCCGCTCCGGATCGAACTTGCCGAGGGCGTCACGGTCGCGGGCGTCGTCGTCGACGATCTCGGCCACGCGGTGCCGCAGGCGGAGGTCGAGGTGCAGGGGCACGTCGGCCGCGACGGCCAGTGGTTCGATCGCGCGACGACTTCGGGGGACGACGGCGCCTTCCGTGTCCAGGGCCTCGGCGCGCAGGTGTACGCAGTGAAGGCGTCGGCGGCCGGCCACGGGGAGGCGACGGTCTCGGACGTCGTCGCGCCCGCGGACGGCGTCCGCGTCGTGCTGCGCCGCCACGGCCGCGTGACGCTGCGACTGCGCGCGCCGGACGGGATTCCGACTTCCGAGGACTGCATGGTGACGTTCACCGGTCGCGACGCCCCGCACTTGCGCCTCACCAGCGGTTGGACCGACGGTCGCGTCTCCACGTCGCTCCCGTCCGGTCGCTGGTTCGTGGCCGTTCACAAGTCCGGACACGTGCGGGTGCAGCATCCGTTCGAGGTCTCTCCCGGCGCGGAGACGTCGATCGGCGAGATCGTGCTCCAGGAGGGCGTCGGACTCAACTGCGTCGTCCGGGATGCGGCAGGAGAACCCGTCACCGACGCTCAAGTCGTCGTCTCCCGGATCGATGGTGCGATCGTCTCCTCGCAGCGCGTGGACGAAACGGGCGCCATCAGCGATCGCCAACTCGCTGGCCGTTACCGCGTCGCCGTCTCCCGGAAGAAGCGCGAACTCGCCACGCGCGAAGTCGAGCTCCGTGACGGCGAGGAGACGAACTTGGAGATCGTGGTTCCCGAATGACCCTGCGCGCGTTCGCCGCCGTCGCGCTGGTCGCCGTGTTCGGCGGTGCGTGCTGGCTGTTCGCAAGCAGTCACGTCGAAATGGACGTCGCGTCGTCGCCGAACCCAACCGCCGCGCAGCAGATCGCGCCGCCGCGCTCGCGCCGCGCCGCGACGCATGAAGCAGAGGAGCCGAAACCGGAGCGGCGCGCCGTCGTCCGCGTCGTCTCTCTCGACACGCAGGTCCCGGTCGCGGGCGCCGCCGTCGAGATCGTCGTCGAGCGCGGCGTGCCCTGGAGCGGCGTGACCGACGCGTCCGGCGTCGCGCACTTCTCGCCGATCGACGCGGAGGGCGCCGACGTCCGTGTCCGCGCGACGGGGTTCGTCCTCGCGCGGTTCTTCGCGAACCGCGATCAGCTTCACGCCGAGAGCTCGCCGCTCACGATCCCGCTCGCGCCGGGTGTGGTGCTCGAAGGCACCGTGCGGTCGGAGGACGGCGACGCCCCGGTCGGCGGCGCGGTCGTCGTCGCGCTGGACACGCGCGTGTTCCATCCGCCGGACCCCAAGCCGTTCCTCGCGCGGGCCGAGACCGGCGCCGACGGGAGGTTCCGGCTCGAGGGACTTCTGTCCGGCGAGCCCGCGGTCGTGATGGTGACGGGTCCGGGTCGCGCGGCGTTCGTCGGGACGATCGATGCGTCCGCGGGCGAACCCACGGTCCTGCGGCTCCGACCGGCCGGGCGCATCGCCGGAACCGTCGTCGATCCGGCTGGCGCCGCAGTGGAGGGCGCGAGTGTCGACGCGCTCCCGGCCGTCGAGATCGACATCGCGAACGTGGAATGCGTCCTCTCCGCGAAGACCGACGCCGCCGGACGGTTCGAGTTCGACAGCGTCCCGCTCCTCCCGGCGTGGACGCTCGTCGCTTCGAAGGGGGGACTCGCGCGTTCGGAGCCGACCGAGGTCTCGCTCGACCCATCGAGCCGGGCCGCGACGTGCGTGCTGGCGCTCCGGAGACTCGCGCGGATCGAGGTGACCGTCACCGGTCCGGGCGGCACGCCCGTGCAGAACGGCCGTGTCCACTGGGAGTGCGACGGAGAGTCGGACAGCGGGCACCTGGACGCCTACGGGCAGTGCGTCGCCGAACTGAGTCACGCGGGGAGCGTGAAGATCGTGGTGAACACGCCGGATCACCCGCGCTTCGAGACGCGCGCCGAGTGCGTGACCGGAGAGACCTTCGCCTTGGACGTGCGGCTCGCAGCGGGCGTCAGCATCGCCGGACGCGTGACGGACGATCTCGGCACGGCGCTGCGCGGCGCGCGCGTCGTCGTCCGCTGCGACGAGGGGTTCGAGCGCAGCGAACGCACGGGAGCCGACGGCCGGTTCCGCGTGGACGGCCTCGAGGACCGCGAGTACGAGGTCGAGGTGACCGCGCCGGAGCACGAGGGTGCGCGCCTGACGTTCTTCCGCGCACCAGCGAGCGACGCGACGTTCGCGCTCCGCCGCATGGCCACGGTCGCCCTGCGCCTCAGCATCGCGCCGGTCGGCGAGGAGGCCCGCGGCTGGTTCATCGACTACGTCCGCGACGACGGGAAGGAACTGCGCAGGGACGACGGTGAACTCGACGACGCCGAGTCCGTCGTCCGCCTCTCGCCCGGACGATGGCGCGCCCAGATCCGCGTCGAGGGCCTCGCCCCGGCGTCGCGCGAGTTCGAACTGCCGCCAGGCGGCCGCATGGACCTCGGCGAGATCGCGCTCGGCCGGGGAGTCGTGTTCGAGGGGCGCGTCGAGGACGCCGACGGCCGCGGCGTTCCCGGCGCGACGGTCTCGCGCGGGACGATGCTCCACGTCGAGACGATGTCCGCGGGGACGTTCCGAGTCGCGCACGCCGCGCCCGGTGTCGAGACGGTCACCGTCTCCGCCGCGGGCTTCACGCCCGTGACGTTGCGTCACTCGCTCGGATCGCCGTCGGCTCCGCTCGTCATCCGACTCGGGCGCTCGGTGCTGCTCACGGGAACGGTCCGGACCGCGCGCGGCGAAGTCGCGCGCGGCGTCACGGTGCGAGTCGACTCGGCCGGTGGCGGGTCGTCCGAGACCGCATGGCAGGCCGTCGTCGACGCCGACGGCCGGTACGGCGTGCGCCTCCCGCCGGGTCGGCACCGCGTGGTCGTCGAGCGCGACGGAATCGCGGTGGCGACACGCGACGTCGAGGTTGGCGAAGATGGGAAGCCGGTGACCGCCGACGTCGAGACTTCCGAGTGACCGACCGGACCGTCGCTCGCGGCCTCTTCGTCGGTGCGCTCTCCGCGGTCGCGGTCGTGGTCGCCCTCAGTCTGCGGATGGAGACGCCGCAACCGGTCTACGTCGAGGAAGCTGCGCCGATGCGGACCGCGGTCCCGCCGCCGGAACCCGTCTCGCGTCGCTCGACACAGCCGTGGCAAGCGCCGTCCCAGCCGCCGCCCGCGAGAAGCGTGCGCATGGTGTGCGGGACCGGCTCGAGCGGACGCCTCGTGCTCGAGGACTTCTCCATTCGGGTCGAGGCGAAGAACCGCGACGAAGCGAGCGAGGCGCCGGGCCGTCCGATCGCCGACGCGCTGGTCGTCGTCACCGAGGCGACAGGCAAGCGACACGTCGCGCGGACTGACGCCGACGGAAGCGCGCTGTTCGCGGGACGGTGCGAAGAGGAGGGCGCCCGGTTCGAGGTCAGCGCCGAGGGTTTCGCGACGTGGCGGAGCAGCGAAGAGCACGTCACTCTCCGGGGCGACCAGACCGTCGATCTCGATCCGATCGTCTCGATCGAGGGAGTGGTTCGCGAACTCGACGGGACTCCGCTGCCCGGTGCGTACCTCAGTGCCGTTGACCGCGGCCGCGACGCGCCGGGGCGCACGCTCGCGACGTCGGGTGCGGACGGCGCCTTCCGGCTCGCGGACATGCCCGCCTTTCGAGGGCGTGAGATCCGGATCTCGGCGCGAGGGCACGTGCCGAAGGTGCGCCACGTCGTCGCGGCCGACGGCCCGTTCGACATACGCCTCGCGCCGAGCGGGATCCTCCGCGGCACGGTCGTCGATGCGGACGCCCGGCCGCGCGCAGGCGCCACGGTGATCGCGGGCCGCGTGAACAGCCGGTCCTGGTCGGACGACGAGATCAAGGTCTTCTACGAGGCGACGACCGACGAGCGCGGCGGCTTCGTCCTCGAAGGGCTTCCGCTCGGCGAGTGGTTCCTCCACGCGTCGATGAGCGGCCTAGCGGACTCAGCCGAGAGCGACGGCATCGTCCTCGACGACGCGCACCGCGACGCGACGACCGCGCTCGCGCTGCGGCGGCCCGCGCGGGTCGAAGTGACCGTCACCGACGCGAGCGGGGTCATCGTGCGCGACGCCGAGATCGTCTGCCGCAGCGGCGCGGGCGCCCGGGGTGCGCGGCCCGACGCCGGCGGCCGCGCGGCGTTCGACGTGGGGCAGCCGGGATCGATCGTCGTCGCGACGGAGTCGCCGGGCTTCCGGCCGACCGAGACCGAGGTGGAGATCGCATCGGGCGAGACGAAGTCGATCACCGTGCGGCTCGAGACCGGCGCGATCGTCTCCGGCTTCGTCGTCGACGATCTGGGGCGCGCTCTGCCCGCCGCGAAGGTCTCCGTCGAATCGCGCG
This sequence comes from Planctomycetia bacterium, assembly GCA_031404455.1. Taxonomy (GTDB): domain Bacteria; phylum Planctomycetota; class JAJSAM01; order JAJSAM01; family JAJVHW01; genus JANNHP01. The sequence goes on from JANNHP010000259.1 coordinate 12,783, forward strand.
GCCGGAGCGCGGGGAAGTCCAGCGCTGTGACGTGCGGTGCCGACGGATCGTTCCGCATCGCGGGTCTCGACGACGACCGCTACCTGTTCGTCGCGGAGGCCGCGAGGTCCTCGCGCGTCGAGAGGGTCCTCGCCGCGCCGAACGAAGGGATGCGCGTGGTCCTCTCGCGAACCGGCGCGGTCTCCTTCCGGCTCGTCACCCCGGGCGGCGGGGCGCATCCCGCGCTCTATCGGGCGACGTTCGTCCGCGCTGACGACCGCGCGCGCAAGGCGGGCGGCGGCCCTTGGACCGGCGGACTCGTCGAGACGGAGCTGGAGCCCGGCCGCTGGCGCGCCGTCGTGCAGGCACACGGTTTCGCGGCGGCGTTGCGCGAGTTCGACGTCCGGCCGGGCGAGTCGTCGGAGCTCGGTGAGATCGTGTTCGACGACGGCGTCGTCGTGGGCGGCCGCGTCGTGGACGCCGACGGCGCCCCGGTCGTCGGCGCGTACGTCGAAGCGCGCGGCGACACCGCGCAGGGAACCGCGGCGACCGACGCGACCGGCGCCTTCGTGATCTCGCAAGTCGCCCTCGGCGCAGTCCGGCTCTCGGTCCACTTCGACGGTGTGGACCGCGCGACGAAGGTCTTGGACGTCGGCAGCGGCGGCGCGCGGGGCGTGGAGGTCGTGCTCGCGAAGTAGGGCCGCCGCCGCGCGCTTCGCGACGTGCGTTCGGATGTCGTCTCCTCCTCGCCCCGGACGAGAAGGCCCCGCGCAGTCTCCCGCGCGGGGCCGAGTCGATGTCCCGGGGTGTCCGTGGATCAGAGGATCGTGAGCAGTTCCGTGATCGCCGGGACGTGCGCCCGGTAGTTCACGTCGGTCGAGAGGCGCGCGAGGGTCGGAACGTCGCGCCGGTCGCCGATCTGCCCGAGCGCCACGACGGCGAGGGCCCGCGTGAGGTCGGGGTACGTGTCGTCCTCGTCCACAGCGACGTCGAGGAGCGCCTCGATCGCGCGCTCGTCGCCGATCTGGCCGAGGGCCAGCGCGGCCGAGCCGAGCTCGTAGTTGGAGGACTCGCGGTTGGTGATGACTCCGACGACGTCCGGGATGACCGACGCGTCGCCGAGGAGGCCGGCCGCCATCGCCGACTGCACGCGCAGATCGCGGTCCGCGTCGTCGCGGAGCGTCGCTCGGATCGATTCCGCCGCCGCGCGGTCGCCGATGAGTCCGAGCGCCAGGGCGCTCCATCCGCGCACGCGCTTGTCCGCGCCGCGGTCGTTCAGCGTCTTCAGCAGCATCTCGCTCGCGAGCGGATCGCGCACGAGACCCGACGCGAGGGCGAAGGCCCCGCGAAGCTGAGCGTCGCCGCCCTGCGCGAACCTCTCGCGCAGTGGAGCGCGGATCTCTTCCTCGGGCGCGGCGCCGCCTTCGTCGCCGATCGCGCGGCCGACGAGGCCGAGCGCCATCGCCGCGAACGCGGGAGTCTGTCCGTGGCTCTTCGCCATCACGTGGCCGAGCGCCGTGACGAGTTCGCGGCGAAGCGCCGGGTCCACGCCCTTCGCCGCGCCGATCCGCGCGAGCGACATCAGGCTGAAGTTGCGCTGCTGCTCCTCGGCGTTGCCGTCGACCGACTCCCTCAGCACTCCGACGATCCGGCGCTGCTGCTTCGCCGTGCACTGCGGGCCGATCTGGCCGAGCGCGATCGCGGCGGAGCGGCGGAGGTTGGCGCCGACGCTCGACTTGTCCTTCTCGACGATCCTCACGATCTCGTCGAGCGCGGACGTCTCGTCGCCGGGCCGCGACGCGCCGGGGCGTCCGATCTTGCCGAGCGCCGCGACCGCGTACGCCGTCTCGAGTTCGGTCAGCGGCACGGCGCCGGGCGCCGAGGCTTTGCCGTTCCTCACCATGGCGACGAGGTCGGGCACCGCCGCGTCGTTGCCGAGGAGGCCGAGGGCCGAGAGGCACGACGGCTTGATGTCGGCGCCGGGCTCTTTCCGCGCGATCACCTCGAGGAGCGCGGACATCACCGCGTGCTCGCGGTCGTTCTTGTCTCCGAGGAGTCCGAGCGAGATGGCGGAGAACGGGCGCGCGTACGTGCCGCCCCTCGACTGGTCGCGCACGATGTCGATCAGGAAGGCGCGCGTCTCGGCGTCGTCGCGCTGCATCAGGCCGAGGGCGAGCGTAGCCGTCTCCTCGATCTCGCGGTGGAGCGATCTCAACTCGTTGCGCGCCATGCGGCGCAGCGCGCCGACGACGGTGTCGTCGCCGATCTTCGCGAGGCCGAGTTCCGCGGCGGAGCGGATGTGGAAGCTCTCGGACTCGTCGGCGAGGAGTTTCCTCATCGCCGGGACGATGCGCTCGGCGATCGCCTTCTCCGTCACGGAGACGATCGTGGTGCCCGTGCGGCCGCGGTTGCCGAACGAGACCTGGCCGCGGTTCATGCGCCGCACGGAGCTCTTCACCTGGAGGATCTCCTCCTTGTTGTAGCCCCACCAGAACGCCCATCCGCCGAAGCCGGTCGCCGACTTGGCGCCGGGTCCGCGGCTCGTCGTCGGGCCGCCGCCGCTGCCGCCGCTCGTGGGTGTGGGACCCGAGGGCGAGCCCGCGCCGCCCGATCCGCCGCCGCTCGGCGTGCGGGGGCCGCCCGCGTCGGGGCCGTCTCCCGTCGTCGGTCCGCCGGGGAAGTCGCCGCCGGGCGAGGACGGTCCTCCTGCCGGAGCGGGAGGGGGCGGGTCGGACGGCTCGCGGCTGTTCGGCGGGATCTCTCCGGCCGGGCCCTTGTACGAACCGCCGTGTGCGTACGCCGCGGAGATCGCTCCGGGCATCGCGACGACCAGCGTGAACGCCGCGAACTTCGAGATGAGACGGCGCATCGTGAGAACCTCCCTGCGCTCCGGATCACCCCGGAGTCCCGGTACCTCGGCGCGCCTGTCGAGGTGCGGGTCGTATCGCACGCGAGATGCCAAGCGGCGCGCGTGCCCGCGCCGCAGGGGAATCCGTTACCGGAGCTTCACGCCGTTACGCGCAGCGGGCTGAGCGGTCGCCTGCGATGACGCGTCCCGCTCGCCTGACCCGGTCGTCGTGCGAGTGCGGCCGCATCGGCCGCGCTCGCTACTCGTAGCAGCGCAGTTCGTTGTCGTAGAGGACGAAGATCCGCCCGGCCGCGGCGGCGGGGGCCGCGTTGTCGGATGCGTCCGCGTCGAGTCGCCAGAGGTAGTCGCCGGAGTCGGCGTCGCGGCACGTCATGCGGCCGCGCGAGCTCGAGATCACGGCCGTCCGCGTCGCGCACGGTCCGCCCATGCCGACGAAGCCCTCGTTGCGGCGCCAGATGAGCTTCCCCGTCGCGGCGTCGAGGCAGTGGATCCAGCCCGCCTGGTCGGTGAGGAACACGCGGCCCGCCGCGGCGCCGAGCGACTCCGATCCGCTGACGGCGCCCATGCGCTCGTGCCAGATCTCCTTGCCGTCCTCGGCGCGGAAGGCGCGCAGGTACCGGTCTTTCGTGAAGGCGACGATCACGCCCGGCGCCGCGAGCGTCGGTCCCATGTTCGGCGGCGCGCCGAGGTCCTTCCTCCACTTCTCGCGTCCGGTCACGGCGTCGAAGCGCACGAGGGCGCCGTCCTCGGTGCCGCAGACGAGGAGATCCGCGTCCGCGAGGAGAGCGCCCGCGGGCGCCACCGACTTCGTGAACACCTCTTCGCCCGTCGTCAGGTCGAACGCCTTCACGCCGAGGTTCTTGAACGCGGCGAACACGCGGCGTCCCACGATCGCGGGCGCGGCGTTGCTGCCGTACGGCGCATCGAAGCGCCACGCCTCGTGGCCGTCCTTCGCGTCGAGCGCCGTGATGCCCTTGCCCGTCGGGATGACGAGCCGCTCGGCCGCGAGCACCGCCGACGCGGTGACCGGCGCGCCCACGTCGGCGAGCCAGAGACGCTGTCCGTCCTTCGAGTCGAACGCGCGCACGACGCCCTCGGAGCCGAGACACGCCACGTAGTCGCCGGCAGGGACGACCGCGCCCTGGAGCAGCTTCTCCTCGAAGACCTCGCGCGACCAGAGCAGCTTCGGCTTCGCGTGCGGAAGCTCGCCCGACGCGACGCCCGAACGCGTCGGTCCGCCGCGCAGCCCCGGCCAAGTCTGGTCCTCGCGCGTCCGCTGCCGGTCGAGGTCGGCGAGGCGCGCCAGCACGCCGCGCGCGCGGTTGCGCACCTCCGCACTCGCGTCGGAGAGCGCCGTCTCCATGAACGGCTTCACGGTGTCGCCGAGGGCGACGAGCGCCCGTTCCGCCTCGTCGCGCGTCTTCGCGTCGTCGGCACCGAGGAGCTTCACGTAGCCCTCGATCTTCGCGCGCGTCTCGAGGTCTTCGCCGGCGAGCGCGCCGGCGAAGACGCAGAACGACGAGGTCAGGAGCAGCGACAACTTCATCAGGCGACGGAACCGCATGCGGGACCTCCCTGGCGCGCCGGCGGGAAGACTACCCGACGGAGTGAGCGCCGCGGCCTGCCTCAGTCCGGCATGGCGCTATCCCGCCGCGAGCGCCCGCTGCAGGTCGACCAGACCGGTCGCGATCTCGCGCTCCACGGCGACGGCCGGGGAGTCCATGAGGTACGCGATCTCCTCGACGCTGAGGCCGTCGAGGTAGCGGTGGGCGACGGCCTTGCGGCGGTTCTCCGGGAGCCCGAGCATCGCGCGCTCGAGCTCGACGAGCGTCTCGCGGCCGTCGAGGCGGTCCGCGGGCGAGGAGACCTGCGGGTCCGATTCGAGACCGTCGAACGGCTCGTCCTCGCCGAGATCCTTCACGGGCCGTCGCGAGCGGCCGGCGAGCTCGGCCATGTCGAGCCAGTCCGTTCGCTCCTCGTCGTCGTCGTGGATGTCGTGGGCGAGGAGGATCCGCTCGGTCCGTCGCTCCTCGGCGCGGCTCTCGGCGGCGAGCGCCTCCGAGTCGAGGGCCTCGTCCAGGAGCTGATGGGCGCGCTTGCGCGTCCAGAGCTCGGGCGACGTCGTCGTCGGCTTCTGCTTCCAGTTCTCGAGCGCCCAGGTGAAGGCCTCGTCGGCGAGGTCGGCGACCGACAGGTTCTGGATGCGGGCGACGGCCGCCCGCGGGTCGTGCACCAGCTCGCGCCGGAGCCCCCTTCCGAGAAGTTTCCGCAGTTCCTCCGCGTTCGCCTCGAACGCCTGCCACTCGACCGATCGCGACGCGCCGTTGCCGTTCATGCCGGACATGCTAGGCCTTTCCCCCCTTCACTGCAACGCGACCGGAATCACGCGCCGCACCGCGTTCGGGGATGGCGGATGGGGGATTGACATCTGCGGGATGGGCCGATCGGCCTCCGCCCTTGCGGCGATTCGCAATCGGCCGCGGCGCCCCGCCGAGGAACGGGAAACGAAGGTTCCGTCGGCGCGGGTGACCGCGCGGCTCCGCGTCTATCATTCGGCCGTGACGACCCGCGAGCGCTTCCTCGCCCCCGGCAGGCCGCTGCCCATGACAGCGGTCACGCTGACGTTCGCGCGCAGCGGCGGTCCCGGCGGTCAGAACGTGAACAAGGTGGAGACGAAAGTCGTCGCGCGCGTCGCCCTTGCCGACCTGCCGCTCTCGCCGGAGGAGATCGCTCGCGCGCGAGGCGCGCTCGCGTCGCGGCTGACGACGCTCGGCGAGCTGATCGTCACCGCGAGCGAGACGCGTTCGCGCGAGCAGAACCTGGAGCTCGCCCTCGACCGTCTCGCCGAAGTGATCGCGCACGCGATCCGGCGTCCGAAGAAACGCCACGCGACGAAGCCCACGCGCGGCTCGAAGCGGCGGCGTCTCGATTCCAAGCGGCGGCACGGCGAGAAGAAGAACCTGCGCCGCGGACCCCACGAGTAGCCGCCATTCCCACGCCGGCATCCGATCGTTCGGCCCATCCCGAGGCCCATTGCGAGAACCGTCCCGTGGGCCACCCCGCGGGCGACTGGTTCGAGGCGCTGGCGCCGCGTTACGCCGACCGCTACAGCGGCGCCGCCGGGATCTGGTACCGCCACTTCTTCGAGAGCCGACGCCGCACGGCGCTCCGATGGCTGACGTCCGCGCGGCCGGGGATCGTCGCCGACGTCGGATCCGGTCCCGGCGTCCTCACCGCGCCGCTCTCCGCCACGGGCGCCCGGGTCATCGCGCTCGATCGCGCCGCGGGGATGGCGCGGCTCGCGGCGCGCGGCGGCGCGGAAGCGGCGGTGTCCGACGCGCTCGCGATCCCATTGCGCGACGGATCGTGCGACGCGGCTGTCGCGCTCGGGCTCACGTCCTACCTCGACGACCTCGGTGCCTGCTTCCGCGAACTGGCGCGCATCGTCCGTCCGGGCGGGACGATCGTCGTCAGCGTGGCGAACGCGTCGTCGCCCGACTGGCGGATGCGGCGACTCCTCCGCGCCCCGGCCGCGCTGACGGGGAAGAGCGGCCTGCTCACCTCGAAGATCGAACTGCGCACGCACACCGAGGTCGAGTGGCGCCGCGCGGCCGAGGGCGCGGGACTCCGCGTCGCCGAGGCCGCGGGTCACGACTTCACGCTCTTCCCGCTCTCGCGACTCCTGCCGGGACCGTCGGTGGCGCTCTCCCGGGCGATGGAGGCGCGCGGCATCCGCGCGTCGCTCGCGTCCGAGACGATGCTGCGTCTCGAGCGGCCGGGTCCGGGTCCGGGGCCGGAAGACAAGTTCGGGGACAAGTTCCGGCCCACGGGCCACGACGAGGGCTTCTTCCGGGTCATCCACCCCGTACCAGAGCCCGCACAGGAACCGCGCCTCCACGCACCGCCGCGGCGGCTCCGGCTCGTCCGCGTCATTGCGCGCCTGAATGTCGGTGGCCCCGCGCTCCACACCGTGCTCTTGACGGCGGGACTTCGGCCCGGGATCGAGACGACTCTCGCCACGGGCCGCGTCGCCGCGGGGGAGTCCGAGGCGACGGACCTCCTCTTGCGATTCGACGTGCGCCCCGTGCGCATCCCGGGTCTCGGACGGTCGCTCTCGCTCATCGACGACCTGCGCGCGTTCGCGTCGCTGCTTTCCCTGATGCGCCGCGTTCGGCCCGACGTCGTCCACACCCACACCGCGAAGGCCGGCGCGCTCGGACGCGTCGCCGCTCGCGTCGCCGGGGTGCCGCGCGTCGTCCACACGTTTCACGGCCACGTCTTCGAGGGCTACTTCGGCGCCGCGGGTTCGCGCGCGGCTGTCGCGACGGAGCGTCTGCTCGCGCGGATGACCGACCGCGTCGTCGCCGTGTCGGACGAAGTGGGCCGCGATCTCGTCGAGCGGTTCCGCGTGGTGCCGCGCGAGAAGCTCGCCGTCGTGCCGGTCGGGCTGCCGCTCGATGACCTCCTCGGTTGCGAGTCGCGGCGCGGCGCGCTCCGCCGGGAACTGGAACTCGCGGCCGACGTCCCGGTCGTCGCGTTCGTCGGACGCCTCGTCGCGATCAAGGAACCGCACGTCGCCCTCGACGCGTGGAAGCTCGTGCGCCGAGAGATCCCGGCGGCGACGCTCGTCGTCGTCGGCGACGGCGACCTCGCGCCGTCGCTCCGCGCGCGCCGCGACGACGGCGTCGTCTTCCTCGGATGGCGCCGCGACCTCGCGACGATCCTCGCCGACACCGACCTGGCACTCCTCACGAGCCGGAGCGAGGGCACGCCCGTCGCGCTGGTCGAAGCGGCCGCCGCGGGAGTCCCCGCCGTCGCGACGCGCGTCGGCGGCGTGCCGTCGGTCGTCTTGGACGGCGTGACCGGCGTGCTCGCGCCGCCGGGAGACGTCGCGGCGATCGCCGCGGCGGTCGTCGGACTGCTCCGCGACGCGCCGCGCCGCCGCGCGATGGGCGCCGCCGCTCGCGCCCGCGCCGCGGAGCGATGGAGCGACGCGCGGCTCTTCGCAGATCTGCGGGCGCTCTACTCGGCGCTCGTTCGCTGACGGTGCCTGCGCGCCGCCGTCAGCGCTTCACGAGGATCTTCTCGTCGAAGTACTTCTCGAGCCGCGGGCGAAGCGAGTCGAAACCCTTCTCGGGCGCGGCGGGGACGGGCTCCGTGTAGACGGCGAAGAACGTGAACGGCGCGAGCGTACCGGCCTTCTTCTCCGCGAGGACGCGCACGAGGTCGGGCGTGAGCTTGGTGCCGTCCTTCTTCTCGGCGGCGGCCGACGCGGCGAGCACGCCCATCGCGTACATCTGCTCGCGGAAGGTGAAGACGTACGGCTTCACTCCGGGGAAGTCGCGCGCGAACGGGCCCTCGTATCGGTAGTGGAGGCGCGCCGCTGCGTAGTAGTTCCACGGCATCGCGGCGGCGTCGTCGGCGACGTGGCCCATCTCGATCTCGCCCTTACCGGACTCGCGCACCCAGCCGCGCATCTCGACGCGCGGTCGCGCGACCTTCTTCTTCAGCGCTTTCGCCACCTCGTCGAGGAGTTTCCAGGCCTCGGGACTCCGGCGGTTGCCGATGAGGCTCGTCCGCAGCGCGAGAGCGGCTTCGGCGTCCGCAGCCTTCGCGTGCAGCGACAAGGCGCGCAGGAAGAAGGCGTCCCAGTTGGCGGCGTTCTTGGCGAGCAGTTCGTCGAGCGCCGTGCCCGCGGCGTCGTGGTCGCCCTTCTCGACGAGCCCGCGGCATCGCGCCACGGCGTCCTTCTCGTCCTGCGCGACGGACAACTCCGCCCGCTCCGGCCCGTTCGCGCCCTCCCACGGCTTGTCGGCCAGCATGATCGTGCAGTCGGTCTTCGTGGACACCGTGAGCACCATCATGATCTCGACGCCCGGCGGCGCGGGCACGTCCCAGGGGTCGCTGTCCGCGGCGAGCGCCGTGGCGGCAAGGACGACGGCTACGAGGGACGACAGCAGGAGACGCATCTCGACCTCCGAAGGCGCGCGCCGGGCGGGGCGATGGTAACCGGCGCGGTCAGCCCAGGGCGTCGAGCCGTTTCGCGATCGACTTTCCCAGATGCGCCGTGCGCTTCGCGTCGAGGCCGATCCGCGCGAGGTCCTTCGTCCACGGGGCGAGTCCAAGGACCACCTCGTCGAGGATCGCCTCCGTCGCCGCGCGACGGACGCCGACGCGCTCGCCGAAGGCCAGGAAGTCGCGCCGTCGCAGGTTCCGGTCGCGGCCCTCCATCGTGAGAGCCATGCGGTCGTCGCCGTAGGGCAGCGTCGAGACGAGGTCGTACGCGGGCGTCGGCTCGACGCGCCGCGACGCGGGATCGCGGCGGACGCTCACGTTCTTCGCGTGGAGGTCGCCGTTCGCGATGGCGTACGAGTAGGCCTGCAGACGGACGAGCCACGCGGCGGCCACGATCGGCGCGGAGCACGCCTCGGCGAGGCCGTCCGCGACGTCGCGCAGCGAGAGGCGGTACTTGTCGGCCGGGTAGCGCCCGAGGATCTGGCAGACGTCCTCCTGGTGGACGCGCCGCATCGGCTCGCCGCGCGCGCCGGGCACGCGGTCGAAGCGATGGACGAGGAGTCCCGCCTCCTTCTCGCGGTCGCGGACGACGCGGAACTCCGGCGTCGTGAGGCCGCAGTCGCGCGCCGCCTCGAGGAAGAAGGCCTCGTTCTCGACGATGCGCGGGAACTCGTCGGTGCCGAGCTTGAGCAGCCACGCGCCGCCGCCGCGCCGCGCGCGCACCGGGAAGGCGATGCGCGCGGCCGAGACCTTCGGCTGCACGCCGGCCACCGACCATCCGCGGCCCGGGCTGCCGAGACGAGTGAGGCTCTGCGCGAAGAGATCGGCGAAGACGACGTCGGACGTCGATTCGACGTCGGCCTCGGGCGGCGCCTCGGCGGGTGCCACGTCCTCCGGGCCGACCGCGACGTCACCGACCACGTCGCCGCCGGTCGCCACGAGAAGGCTCAGCAGATCGTCCTCCGACGTCTTGACGAGACGGACGATCGCGCGAAGGCGCAATCCCTCGGGCAGGAGCCCGGCGAAGAAGGGGTGCAGGTTCACGCCCGAGGTGTCGAAACGCTTCGACGTATACGGGAGGCGCAGCGCGATGCCGTCCTCGCCGGGCGGGCGCTGCGCGAGGAAGGCGTCGTCGTACGCGAACACCGACCCTGCCGCGGTGCGCGCGATCGTGCCGACGCGGACGCCGTCGCGCCACACGCCGGCGTGCGTCGTCTTCCGCGAATCGGGCCCCGTCACGGCGTCGTCCCATCATCGCGGCGCAGGGACGCATCGACGACGAGTCCGCTCTTGCCCTCCGCTAGGCGCAGTTCGAGCCCGAGCACCGCGAGCACGCCGAGGAGTTTGTCCATCCGGATCGTGGTCTTGCCCGTCTCGAGGTCGTAGACGAAGTCCGGCCCGCAGCCCGCGAGGCGCGCGATCTCGACTTGCGTCAGCCCGAGCGCGCGGCGCCGCCGCCGGACTGCGGCCGCGAGTCCGGCGATCGGGTTCTCAGGCTCGTGCTTCGTCATGGCGCCTCCCGCGATCCGGGCGATCGCATGGATGTGCGGACTCTATCGGCCGATCCGGGAGTTGGAGCCGACGAAATCCTGGTGATCGCATTGATACCGAGGATCGGAGCGCCAGAACGGCGCCGTTTCGCCGACAATCCGGGCGAGCGCATGGATTGACTTGGCGACCCGCGGCGGGTGGTTCGTGGTCCCGGCTGAAGCCGGGACACGGGCAATCAAGGCGCAACATGCAACGTGACCGCCATGTCCATGTAGGGGCGACCCCTGGGGGGGGCCCCCCTGGGGGCGCCGGTGGTTCGAGACGTGGCTGGTTCGCGAGGCCCTAAAAGCGCGTCTGGCCCTGTGCGCGGGCGACCATTGGGTCGCCCCTACATGGACATGGCGGTCACGTTGCATGTTGCGCCT
>JANNHP010000260.1:0-13117 GCA_031404455.1 Planctomycetia bacterium
TCGCCGCTCTCGCGCGGCGCGCCGTTCTTCACGAGCGCCACGAGCGAAGGCACCGCCTTCTCGCCGACGGCGATGAGCTCCTTGCGAGCGAGTTCGCGGACGTGCGAATCCGGATCGCGCAGTTCGTCCACGAGATCGGCGATCTGCGCGGGCGTGGCGCCGTCGCCCGCCGAGACGTCCCTCGCGACGAAGAGCGCGGCCGAGACCGCAACGAGTCCGAGCACCGCGTATCGCTTGCGCATGGCGAGCCTCCCGGGTGATCCCGGACCACATCGTACCCGCACGGGTCTGCGCGGGGTCGGCAACCTGTACGATCCGCGCCGATGCCGCTCTCGCTGCCGCTGCGCTGCGCGATCCTCGGCGCGGTCACCCTCGCCGCGGGCGTCATCGCGTTCTCGCTCGATCCCGTGCCGCAGTCGCTCGCGTACCACGCGTTCTCGGACTCGCGGCCGTGGCTCGGCATCCCGAACTTCGGCGACGTCGCGTCGAACGTGCCGTTCCTCTTCTCGGGGACGGCGGGACTCGTCGCGCTGCGAGCCGCGCGGTTCGCCGACGAACGGGAGCGCCGCGCGTGGCGCGTCTTCTTCGCCGCCGTCACGTGCGTCGCCGCGGGCTCGGGCTGGTACCACCTCGCGCCGACGAACGAGTCGCTCTTCTGGGACCGTCTCCCGATGTCGGTCGCGTTCGGTGCGCTGATCGCGGCGCTCGTCACCGAACGGATCGACGCGCGCCTCGGCGGCGCGATGCTCGTCCCGCTCGTCCTCGCGAGCGCCGGGACCGTGGTCTGGTGGCGGATCACCGAGTCGCGGGGCGAAGGCGACCTGCGCGCCTACGGGCTCGCGCAGGGACTCCCGATGATCTGGATCGTGCTCGTCGTCTCGCTCTTCCCCGGACGCTCGACGCGCGCCGGCGACTTCGTCGCGCTCTTCCTCTGGTACGCGGCGGCGAAGGCGCTCGAGCACTTCGACGGCGAGGTCCTCCGCGCGACCGGCGGGATCGTGTCCGGGCACTCGCTGAAGCACGTCGCCGCCGCCGCGGGCACGTGGCAGATCGTCCGCATGGTGCGGCGGACCGCGACGTCTACGGCTTCGACGGCGCCAGCACCCCGAACCCGATCGTGAAGAAGGGCGGCCCGAACCGGGCCGTCGTGAAGAACCCGCCGCGCGGCGCAACCGCGCCCGCGGTGACCTGGGCGCTCTCCGCGTACGCGCCGTTCGGCGCGAGCTTGTACGTGCCGCTGACGTCGTAGCCGGCGCTGTCGTAGACCACGCCGCCCGTGCCGTCGTGCCGCGACTGCACGCGGTTGCCCGCGTACCGCACCGTCTGCACGCCGTCGTGAATGGCGATCCCGTCGTCGCTGACGAAGACGACGTCCTGCGAGTTCCCGCCGGGGCTGATCGGCAGGAGACCGATCGAAGAGAAGATCGACCGGCCCTGGAGCAGCGCCGGCGTGGCGGCGACGCCCTCGCGCACGAGGACGACGAGACGGACCATGGCGGAGTCCGCGTTCTGGTCGGAGCCGACCACGGCGTCCGCGACGCCGACGAGCACGTCGCCGCGGACGACCGGGATCAGATCCACCGTCGTCGAAAGCCCGAAGACGCCGAGCGGCATGTCCAGAGTGACGGTCGACTTGTTGAGAGTGAACGTGCCGGGAGGCGGCGAGCGGCGATCGGTCGTCTGCTGCCACGACCCGTCGGGGGCCGCGTTCGCGGTCTGCGTGATCGTCTTCGACGCGCGCACGGAGCCGTCGAGGCCGAAGGCGAGTCGCGTGCGCCGTCCGCCGATCCCGCGGCGCACCGCTCCCGCCTGGTCCTTCAGGAGCCCGAACTCGAGCACGGTCGCGGCCCAGGAGCCCGCGAGGTTCTTGCGCGTCGGAACGCCCTTCGCGAGACGCAGGAGGATCGACGCCGACACGCCGATCTGCGACTGCTTCGCCGGCGGCTGGATGAGCACGTCGGGGTCGCGGCCGCGGACGAAGAGTGTCGATCCGCTGACGCTGCTGTCCATCGAGACGACCTCGTCCGACACCACGGTGAGGACGCCGAAGTCCTGCGCCGAGCCGGGGCCCGAGTGGCCGATCGTCGTCGCCGTGTACGAGACGCCGCGGTTGTCGATGCCGCGCTGGAACCCGTTGTTCGTGCGCGGCCCCTTCAGTCCCTGCACCACCGAGAGACCGAAGCCGACCGCGCCGCCCGAACCCTGGAACGCGGCACCGCGCAGTTCGATCTGCGCGAACGTGCCCTTCACCGGCCGCGGCCGCGGCGACACGCCCTGGAAGCGGGAGAAGTGCGATGTGGGGAAGCTCACGGTGTTCGCGACCGTGTCGATGACGAGGCTCGCGCGCGGCACTGCCTCGAGCGCGCCCGTCTCCGAGTTCTGGATGTAGATCTCGAGTTCGTTCACGGGGTCGTCGAACGCCTGCGGGTCGAAGGGCACGGTCACGGTGACCGGGACCGCGAACACCGTCCCCGCCGGGGTGAGGTTCACGGCGATGCCCGCCGCGTGGTTCGTGTCGTCCACGAAGAACGTGTCCGACGACTGGAGCGCGATCACCGTCGGCGCGGTCATCGCGTCGGCGGGCACGCGGACCGACACGCCGTCGAGCGGACCGCCGTCGTCCACGGGATCGAGCAGCGCGCCGGTCTGGTCCACCACGCGGCCGAACACGCGGTCCGCCGCGCTGAACGAACCGGTGAGCGCCGTGTCGCGGATGTCAACGTTCGTCTTCGCGATCTTCGGAACCGTGAGTTTCACCGCGACGAACCACTCGCCCTCAGCGGCGGCGTCGTTGCGCAGGTGGAGCACGTACTCGCCCGTCGCGCCGAGAGGAAGGTCGTCGACGCGGTGGCGGAACGCCGTCACGCCCGTGCCGTCGAAGTCGCGGTGGAACCCCGCCGGACCGTCGATGGAGACCATCCGCGGCGCGAGCGGCGATCCGGCGGCCGCGAGGAACGCGAGGTCGGCCGTCGAACCGAGCGGCGCCGCAAACGAGAAGTCCGTCGTGGCGCCAGGACCGAGCGGGTCGGCGTCGCGCTCGTCCCACGCCGTCTTCGGCGTCATCTTGATCTTGATCTGGTAGTCGCCGTCGAGGAGGTCGTCGCCCGCGACGCGGAAACGGAACGCGTCCGACTTCGGGGCGACGAAGCGGTTCAGCTTGGCGCCGCTGCCCGAGACGGCGCCGCGCGTGACGAACGTCAGCGCGCTGTCGAGGACGTCGAACGCGGGAACGGGCGCGCCGTCGCCCTTCTTCTTCACCGAGACGGTGAGCGAAGCGTCGCGCGGTGCGTCGACGACGTACGTTTCCCGTTCGTTCGCCGGACGCAGCGTGCCGTCCACCTTCTCGTTGCCGCGGACCTGCAGGTCCACCTCGTCGGCCGCCGATGCGGCGGACGTGGATGCGAGGAGGACGGCGAGGAAGGCCACCGAGGCACTGGTTCGACTCATGGCGGGAGTCTATTCCTTCTCCGGATGCCGGTTCGCGCGGTTCCTGGGAAACCGGCGCGGACGGCGATTTCATCCCGGTAGAACGAGCGCCCCATGCAACGACTCCTCGCCGCGCTTGCCTGGATCGTCCTCCTCGCAGCCTCGGCGCGACTCGCCCGGGCCGACGGAGAGTTCCTGCTCCGCGAGGGAGACCGCGTCGTCCTCTACGGCGACAGCATCACGGAGCAGCGTCTCTACTCGCGCTACCTGCAGCAGTACGTCGCGTGCCGCCACCCGTCGCTCGGCGTGCGCTTCTTCAACGCCGGCTGGGGCGGCGACACCGCGACGGGCGCGACGTCGCGGCTCGAACGCGACGTGCTGGAGCTGAAGCCGTCCGTCGTGACGCTGTTCTTCGGGATGAACGACGGCGGCTACCAGCGGAAGAACGAGAAGACCGTAGCGGCGTACCGCGCAAACCTCGCGGGCCTCGTCAAGGCGCTGAAGGCGAAGGGCGTGCGCGTGGTCGTCTTCGGCCCGGGCTGCTGCGACGGAGCGAAGAACCCGGCGCTCGCGGCGTGCGACTACGACGAGATGCTCGAGGCGCTGACCGGCGCCGCTGCGTCCGTCGCGAAGGAGGAGGGCTGCACGTTCGGCGACGTCTTCCGTCCGATGCGGAGCTTCCTCGCGGCGAGGAAGAAGGTGGATCCGGCGGCCGAGATCGTCCCCGACGGCGTCCACCCCGGCCCCGAGGGCCACCTGGTGATCGCGCGAGCGATGCTCGCGACGCTTCGCGCCGAACCGATGCCGCCGCTCGGCGAGATCGACGTGAAGTCGGGGCGCGGCGAGGGGCTGAAGGTCGTGAAAGCGTACGCCGACGACGTGGTGCTGACGACGACGGGCCCGGTGGCGACGCCGTTCTGGTTCGAGGCTTCGCACCTCACGACGATGCGCGAATCGGGGTTCCTCGAGGAGCTCGCCGGATCGCGGCTCGCGGTGGCGGGTCTCGCCCCGGGCAACTGGGAGGTGACTGTGGACGGCGCCGACGCAGGGATCTTCGCCGCGGCCGATCTCGCGCGCGGCGTGAGCGTCCCCGGCTCGGGCTCCGAGCGCGGCCGCGCGGTGCACGACCTCGTGGTCCGCAAAGAGAGCAACTACTTCGAGGCGTGGCGGCGCGGGCGCCTCGCGCCGGGTCCCCGCTGGGGCGCCGACACGCTCTACGCCGCGATGCTCGACTTCGACGCAGGCCTCGCGAAGACGATCGCCGCCGTCGCCGCCGAGTCGGCGCCGGCGACGATCCGTCTCTCGCCCGCGCCCGTCGGTCCGAATCTCGCGGCGAGGAGGACGTACGAGTCGAGCGACCCGAACCGCTTCGGCTGGGGCGACGGCGCGCTCACCGACGGCTCGTGGGAATCGGCACCGGGACACTGCTTCGCGACGGGCAACAGCGACAGATTCCCGAAATCGGCCACGGTCGATCTCGGCGCCGCCTCCGAGATCGGCCTCGTCCGAATCGGAGTGCCCGAGTTCGGCTCGACCCGGCGCGTCCGCGTCTCGGTGTCGCGGGACGGCAAGGATTTCGACGAGGTCGGCTCCATGGAGTTCGCCCAGCGGCGCCGCGACCGTCGCACGATCCGGTTCACCGCCGTCCGCGCGCGCTTCGTCCGGCTCACGTACCTCGACCGCTGGGACGAGGTCGTCGACTACCCGGCGGCGTTCGCGTTCACGACCGAGTGCGAGGTCTACGCAGCGAGGTAGGCGGGCGCGCCGTCACCCCTTTCTCGGCGGCCGGCCGAGCAGGTACTGCACAGGCCACGGCGCATCCGGGAATCCGTAATCCGACGCCGCGTGGAGCGTGAGGTACGGGTCGGCGAGGTGCGGACGCGCGATCGCGCAGAGGTCCGCGCGGCCCGCGGCGATCACGGTGTTCGCGTGGTCGGCACCCTGGATCATCCCGACGGCCATCACCGGGATGCGCGCCTCGTGGCGGATGCGGTCCGCGAACGGAACCTGGAACATGCGCCCGTACTGCGGGCGCGAGTCGATCGTGTTGCCGCTCGACGAGACGTCGATGACGTCGCACCCCGCGTCCTTCAGCATCCGCGCGATCTCTACCGCGTCGTCCCCGACGAGTCCGCCGGGCGCCCAGTCCGTCGCGCTGATCCGCACGGACATCGGCATCGCAGTCGCCCAGACGGCGCGCATCGCGGAGAAGACCTCGAGCGGCCAGCGCATGCGGTTCGCGAGCGACCCGCCGTACTCGTCGGTGCGCCGGTTCGTCAGCGGCGAGATGAACGTCGAGAGCAGGTAGCCGTGCGCCATGTGGACCTCGACCATGTCGAAGCCGCACTTCCTGCTCATCTGCGTCGCGCGGACGAAGTTGTTCCGAACGCGGTCCATGTCGGCGCGAGTCATCTCGCGCGGCGCGGGCCAGTCCGGCGCGAACGGCAGCGGCGAAGGCCCGATCGTCTCCCACGCGCCCTCGACCTTCGCCAGCGGACGGTCGAAGCCCTCCCACGGGTGGAACGCCGAGCCCTTGCGCCCCGCGTGAGCGAGTTGGATCCCGATCTTCGCGGACGAACTGCCGTGGACGAACTCGACGATCCGGGACCACGCCGCGACGTGCTCGTCGGAATACATCCCTGCGCAGCCCTTCGTGATCCGCGCGTCGGCCGAGACGTTCGTCATCTCGGTGATGACGAGCCCCGCGCCGCCGATCGCGCGGCTCCCGAGGTGGACGAGGTGCCAGTCGCCGGGCGTGCCGTCCGTCGCCGAGTACTGGCACATGGGGCTGACGACGATGCGGTTCGAGAGCGTCAACTCCCGCAACTTGAACGGCGTGAACGCGGGCGGCGGAGCGGAGCCGTCGCTCGCCTTCGGCGCGCCGGACGACTCGCGGAACCACTTCGTCGTCGCGGCGACGAGCTTGGGGTCGCGCTGCGCGAGGTTGTCGTAGGTGATGCGCTTGCTGCGCGTCATCAGGTTGAAGGTGAACTGGAGCGGGTGCTGACGAAGGTAGCGCGCGGAGTTCTCGAACCACTCGCGGCTGACGTCCGCCGCGCGCTGCAGCTTGGACACATCGATGCGCCGCGCCTCCTCGTACGCCGCGAGCACGAGCGGAACGTCGGTGACGCCGTGCGCGACGAACGCGTCGTGAAGTGCGATCGCGCCCTCCATGGCGAGCTTCGTCCCCGAGCCGATCGAGAAGTGCGCGGTGTGGACGGCGTCGCCCATGAGGACGACGTTGCCATGACTCCATTTCTCGCAGCGGATCGTCGGGAAGGTCCGCCACGTCGAGCGGTTGATCAGCAGACGGTGGCCGTCGAGTTCCGGAGCGAAGAGTTCCTCGCAGTAGCGGACGGTGTCCGCCTCGGTCGCCTCGTCGAGGCCCGCCGCCTTCCACGTCTCCTCGCGGCACTCCACGATCCACGTCGAGAGACCCTTCTCGAACGGGTAGGCGTGGACTTGGAAGAGGCCGTGAGCGTTCTCCTTGAAGTGGAACGTGAAGGCGCGGAGCGGGCGCGTCGTGCCGAGCCACGTGAACTTGCACTTCCCCCACCGGATGTCGGGCTTGAACGTCTTCTCGTACTCGGCGCGCACCGCGCTGTTGACGCCGTCGGCCGCGAGCACGAGGTCCGACTCGGCGCGGAACTCCTCAGCCGTCCTCACCTCGCGCTGGAACTCCATCTCGACGCCGAGCCCCCGCGCGCGCTCCTGCAGGATCTCGAGCAGGCGCTTCCTCGACATGCCGCAGAAGCCGTGGCCCGTCGAGGTGACGCTCGTGCCGCCGAAGTGCGTCTCGATGTCGTCCCAGTAGGCGAAGTTCGCGCGGATCGCGTCGTAGCTCTCGCGGTCGGCGTCGGCGAACGTCGAGAGCGTCTCCTCCGAGAAGACGACGCCCCACCCGAACGTGTCGTCGGCCTTGTTGCGCTCGAAGACGCGGATCCGCGCGTCCGGGAACCGCTTCTTCATCAGGATCGAGAAGTAGAGCCCCGCGGGACCGCCGCCGATCGAGACGATGTTCATTTCCGAACGTTAGCGACGGCGAGGCGCCGTCGCTAACGTTCGGAGGTACTTCGGGCACGTCGCCTGCAACGACTGAGGGGGGCGCGGCATGAATCGCGCGTGGCTCGCCGTTCCGCTGATCGCGCTCGCGGCGTGCGGGAGTCTGGAGTTGCGGCCGGACGAGACGTCGGCCGCGGAGTGGGCGTCGACCGGAAAGATGGCGCTGTTCGCGTCCAAGTACGACGACTTCAGATGGACCAGCGGCGGCGTCCCGCTGGAGTTCGGCGGACGATCCATCGCCGACGCCGTCGAGTTCCCCGTCTTCGGGAGCGTGTCGAACGCATCGTCGGAGCCCGTCACGATCCGCATCCGCCACGCCGTGTCCGACGGTTCGTCGGTCGTCGGCGAGAGGGGGTGGAGACGGGTGGGCGAGCCGGACTCTCCGATCGTGTACGACTGGGCCTTTCCGATCGTAGACGGCGAACCGTTTGTGCTGCCGGGCTCGCACGGCAGCGAGAGGTTGCGTCTGCGCGCCGACCGAGTGTGGACGCCGGACGACCCGATGCGCGTCGGCGACACCGTGAGCTATGACATCGAGATCGAGTCCGCGTCGGGGACGACGACGTGCCGCCTGCGAATGGTGATCGCACGCCGTTGGAGCGACACGTTCGACGAGTGGTGGCAACCGATCGTCTGGGTGCCGTTCCTCCCGGTCGGTTTCGTCTGGTTCGGGATCCTGTTCATCGTCACGGGCGGCGACATCGTCAACATCCTCCCCTGAGCGACAGACTCAGTTCATCACGGGGCCGAGAAGGCGTTGCCGCGCGGTGTTCGACCGGACCGCCGTCCGCGGCGCGCTTCACCTCGGCCACGGGCAACTCGTCGAAGTCGTGCGTATTCGTCAGCGCGGCGAGACGCCCCAGGCTCGCGCCGAGCCCGGGCGCGGCGCCCGGCCCGCGTCTTCACTTTTTCCCAGGCTCGCGACTCCACTGAGGCTCGCCGTCCGTCCGATGACGACATGCCGTCTCGCGTCCCCGGAGCCCTCCGAATGCCCGTGCTCGCCCCCCGATCGAGAGCCAAGGAGTTCGCGCTCGACGTCACCGAGAAGGTCTCGGGCATCGTCGCGCTGAACCGCGGAGTCCTGGAGCCGATCCTCGTGGCGCTCCTCGCGCGCGGTCACGTGCTCATCGAGGGCATCCCGGGCATCGGCAAGACTCTCCTCGCGCGCACGCTCGCCCGTTGCATCGACTGCGACATGAGCCGCATCCAGTTCACCAACGACCTGATGCCCTCCGACGTCGTCGGCACCGCGGTGTGGCGTCCGGGTGCGGAGCGCTTCGACTTCGTGAAGGGTCCGCTCTTCGCGAACGTCGTCCTCGCCGACGAGTTCAACCGCACGAGCCCGCGCACTCTGTCCTGTCTGCTCGAGGCGATGGAGCACGGACGTGTGTCGATCGAGGGCAAGAGCGTCGAACTCGCCGATCCGTTCCTCGTGCTCGCCACGCGCAACCCGATCGAGTTCCACGGCACGTATCCCGTCCCCGAGGCGGTGCTCGACCGCTTCCTCGTCCGCGTGAAGCTCGACTACCCCGAGGTCGAGCGCGAACTGGCGCTCTATCTCGGCGAGGAACCCGAGGCGCGTCTCGCGACGCTCACGCCGTCGATCTCGCGCGAGGAGCTGATCGCGCTCTCGCGCGGCGTCGCCGGCGTCGAGGTCTCCGAGCCCGTCGCGGCGTACTGCTACCGCGTGATCTCGGCGACGCGGCGTCACGACGCGGTCGCGCTCGGCGCGAGTCCGCGCGCGGCGATGGCGTGGCTCCGCGCGGCGCGCGCGCGCGCGGTGCTCGACGCGCGGTCGTACGTGCTGCCCGACGACCTGAAGGCGCTGGCGCTCTCCGTCCTCGCGCACCGTGTGTTCCTGAAAGGCGGCGGAGACGCGACGGCGGTCGTCGACTCGATCGTCGGAGCGACGCCGGTCGAGTTGTGATCCGTCCGACCGCGCTCGGCTGGAAGGCGGTCGCGTTCGTAGCCGCCCTCGTGGCGGCCTTCTACGCGGCTCCGTACCAGAACCTCTACTTCATGCTGCTCGCGTTCGTCGTGGCGCTCGGCCTCTTGAACCTGGCGTGGACGCTGCGCAACTCGGCGGGCGTGCACGGCGAGATCCTGCCGATCGACGCCTTCCCCGCCGGCGCGTCCGCGCCGCTGCGCGTCGGCGTGGACTCGGGCACTCGGCTCGGGATCGCCCTCACCACGGTGCTCGACCTCGGACCGCACGGGCGCGCGCACGTCGACTTCGACGCGAAAGGCCGCGCCGCCGTCACCGGGGAGATCGCGCCGATGCCGCGCGGCGTCTACGCGGTGCGGGGCGCCTGGATCGAATCGTCGTATCCGCTCGGGATGCTGAGGACGCGCCGGACGATCGCCGCGCCGCGCGAGATCGTCGTCCACCCGGCGCCTGCGTCGATCGTGAACGCCGGCGGCGGCGCGGCGGGCATCGCCGCGGCGATCGGTTGCGCCTCCGGCAGCGACCAGCCGTCGGGCGTGCGCGACTTCCGCGCCGGCGACGAGATCCGCTCCGTGCACTGGCGTGCCACGGCGCGGCGCGGACGTCCGGTCGTGACGGAGTGGGACGCCGCGGCCGGCGAGGGGATGGAGGTGGTGCTCGACCGCCGCGCGGAGGCTGCCGCGCTCGAGGAGGCGCTCTGCCTCCTGACGTCGCTGGTGCTCGCCGCGCGCGAATCGAAGGAACGTCTCACGGTCCACACGCAGGGCCTCTCGAGGACGTTCGGTCCCGGCCACGCGCCGTGGGAGGAACTCCTCCGCGCGCTCGCCGCCGCCGATCGTCTCGCGCCGGACGGTCCTCCGCCTCCGCCCGCGGCGACCACGGTGCTGCGCCTGCCGCTCGCGCGCGCGAAGGTGACGGCGTGACGCCCGCCCTTCGACTCGCGCTGATGGCGATCGTGCTCGTCAACCTCGCGTTCGTGCACGCGACCGACGACGCCAGCCTCACGTGGCTCGCGCCGATGTACGCGGCGACGCTCGCGTCGCCGTGGCTCGCGCGGAAGTGCGAGTCCGCCGTCTACCGATGGGCGTGGAACCTCGCCGTCATCGGCATCTTCGTGGTGCTCGTGCGGCACACGGCGACGGCGGGCCCTCGCTACCTCCTCGAGGACGGACTGCGTCTCGCGGCCGTCTGCCAGGTGCACGTGCTCTGCACGCTCGGCGCACGGCAGAAGCCCGACCTCCTCTTCTTCAACTCGTTCCTCGTCGCCGTCGTGACGGCGTTCCTCACGCAGGACCTCCTCTACTGCGCCGTCTTCCTCGCGTACGCGCCGCTCTTCGTGCTCGGGCTCTCGCTCTACGCGGCCGGGAAGTCCGCGGCGACGGGCGCGATCGTGCGCGAATCGATGCGCCACGCGGCGCTGGCGCTCTGCGTGACGGCGATCGTCTTCTTCGCGTGGCCCCGCGACTTCCGCAGGAAGGGACTCGTCGTCGAGTCGCTCTCGCTCGGACCCGCGGCGCGGTCGCTCGACGTCGGCTTCACCGAGGAGGTGCGGATCGGCCGACGGGGCGACACCCGCTCCGACGACTCGCCGGTGCTGCGGGTGCACCTCGTCTCGGGAGACGCGACCGACGTGCCCGCCTACTGGCGTGGCGCGACGCAGCTCGCGTTCGACGGCGTGCGCTGGAGCGCGGGCCGCCCGGACCGTCTCTCCGACGCGCGGTGGCGCGCCGGCGGCTCCCGGGAAGTCCTGAAGGACGGCGCCCCCGGCGGCCCCGAGCTCGACGTGGAGCTGATCGATCCGTCGGCCGGCTGCGCGTTCCTTCCGCTCGCCGCGCGGCGCGTGGAGTTCACCTCGTCCTCTCCCGACGAACCGTTCGGCAAGCCGCCGGACGGCACGCTGCGGTTCGCGCCGACCCAGGAAGGGCACTCGGTGCGCGAGGTGCGCCTCTCCGTCGAGATCGCCGAGGGGACGCTCCGCCGCGGCGGGCGCGTGGCCGATCCGCCGCCCGCGGCGCTCGTCCCCGCCGTCTCGCTGGACGGCGTCCCGCCGATGCCGGCCGTGGCGGCGATCGCGGAAGCTGTCCTCGCCTCGCTGCCGGCCGACGCGCCGCAGTACATCGTCGCCGAGCACATGCGGGAGCGCCTGGCTTCGAGAAACGACTACCTCGCGCCGGGATCCCCCGACGCGGCGATCGACATCGAGTCGTTCGTCGCGGGCCGCGCGGGCGGGCACTGCGAGCACTTCGCCGGGGCGCTGGCTCTGCTCCTGCGCCACGTGAAGATCCCGTGCCGCGTCGTCACCGGCTACGTGTCGGAGGAGTGGGGCGACGCGGGGCGGACGCTCACCCTGCGCCGCCGCGACGCCCACGCCTGGGTCGAGGTGAGGGACCCCGAGGGCGGGTGGTACACGGTGGACCCGACGCCGGCGACGGCTCGCGCCGCGCACAAGGACGCGTCGCTCCTCGCGTCGGTCGGCGCGTGGTTCGGCCGCGCGTGGGAGCGCGTGGTGCGGTTCGACGACGGGGCACGCGAGGCGATCCTCGCGTGGCTCGGCGGCCTGCCCGCGCGCCTCGCGGACCTCGCGACCGGCAACCCGTTCGTCTGCGGCGCGTGCGGCCTCGTCGGGATCGCGATCGCCGCGGTCGTCAGGCGCCGCCGCGCCGCGCGTGTCCCGCCGGAGGTGCGCGCGTATCGAACGTGTCTCGCGCACCTGCGCCTCGCACCGCGCCCCGGCGAGACGCCGCGCGACATCCTGCGCCGCGCCGGGGTCGAAGGTCTGGGCAAGGACGCGGTGGAACGTCTCACCACCGCGACCGAACGCCACGAGTCCGCTCGGTACGCCACTCGGGGACGGTCCTGACTTTCGGACTTTCGGGGACGGTCCTGACTTCTGAACTTGTTCGGCGACACGGGACTGAGCTCGTGCACGGCGCCGGACGCCCAAGAAGTACGAAAGTCAGGACCGTCCCCGATTGCTACTCCGGCAGCGAGCCGAGCGCGGGGATGCCGCCGTCGGCGAAGATCTCGATCTGGTAGCCGGCGGGATCGCGGAAGCCGCACGAGTAGTAGCTGCCGTTCGCGAACGGCTCCGAAGTCGTGATCCCGCGCAGCGCCAGACGCGCGCGCAGCGCCTCGACGTGCTCGCGGGTGTCGAGGCGAAAGCCGATGTGGAAGCGCGGGTTGCGCACCGGTTCGCCCCGCGTGACGGCGAGCTGCATGTTCCCGAGCCAGAGGAAGCTCGAGAGGCTCGGGTCGCGGCGGAAGCCCAGCACGTCGACGAGGAACGCGATCTCGCCGTCCGGATCTTCGGCGGTGAGGTGGATGTGGTTCAGCGCGCGGGGGCGGGGGTCGGACAGGAAGTCGGGGTCGCGCATGGCTCTCGGGGGGCGGGGATCATAGCGGCTCCGCTCGGCGACAGCCTCAACTCGCCGCCGAACAACTGCTCAAGCCAAAGGCTGTCCTCGTGGAGAAGGCTGTCCCCGTTGTCCCAGTCGCGCGGGCCGCTCGTAGAACTTCCACGTGATCTCGTGCGAGAGCGAGCGTCCGTCGAAGCGGTGGAGGCTCGAAGCGGGGACGACGAGCGCGGTCTCGTCGTCTCGGAAGCGCTCGTAGTGCCAGTTCTTGTCGCCGAACTGGAAGCCCTCCTGGTTGCGGTCGTGGTGCGCGCGGCGGCGCGCCTGCTCC
>JANNHP010000261.1:0-9040 GCA_031404455.1 Planctomycetia bacterium
GATGGGACCCAGGAGATCGACCCGTCGCTCGTCCATGCGCACCTCCGAGATGCTGACATGGACTTCATCGCCCCCAGCACCACGGAACTGGATCCCCCTGCAAACGTCACTAACCTGACGGCGATGACGCATGCGTCGCCCGCCGTGGCAATCACGAGTCCGGTCGGTCGCCGTCCGGCAGCGGCGGGCGAGGCATGCCTCGCCCCTACAACGGCAAGGCGTACCTGTCACGCCTTGATGGCCCGTGATCGGGCTAGTTGTTCGTCTGCCGCCCGTTCCGGCGTCCGGCGTTCCCGCCCGCGCCGGCGGCGCCCGCGCCCTGTCCCCCGCCCTGGCCGCGCATCGCGGAGCGCAGACGCTCCTGCTCCTTCTCGTACGTCTCGTACTGCGTCTGCGAGAGGAGGGCCTTCACCTCTTCGTCGGCCTTCTTGCGGAGTTCCTGCGTCTTCGCGATGTTCTCCGTGCGAAGCGCCTCGCGCTGATCGCGCGTGGCGTCGGGGCCGAGATTGCGCACGTTCGCCCAGAGCTCGCGCACGGCCTCGCCCTGCCGCGTCATGATCTCCTTCATCCGCGTCGTCTGCTCGTCGGTGAGGCCGGCCTCTTTCGCGAAGCCGGTCACGAGCGAGTCCAGCGTGCGGGCGGTGCGCTCGCGTTCGCGCGACTCGCGCTCCGACTGGATGGCCGCCTCGATGGACCTGCGCCCCGCGTCGGTGGCGAGGAAGTGCTTGATGGCGATCTCGTCGACGGTGCCCGCCGCCGTGTAAGGGGCGCCGGACTGGGCGCCCGAGGGCGCGGCCGCGGCCGCCCACTCGGCCGCGGTCGGGGCGGCCTTCACGTCGACGGCGATCTGCCGGACGAGGTTCAGGTCCTCGGAGAGCCCGTCGATGCGGCGGACGTGGCCCGCGACCTGCGACGAGAGCTTCTCGTTCTCCTTCTGCAGACGCTGCACGTCGGCGCGGAGGTCGGCGACCTCCTTCTTCAGGCCGTCGGCGCCCTCGTCGTCGGTGCAGGCGCCGAGGAGGGTCGCGGCGAGGAAGAGGGGAACGAGTGCGCGCACGGTCAGGCTCAGCACGAGGGACTCCTCGGATGGAACTGTTCTCGATCGAAGACGGCTTCGACACGCGACGGCTTCGACGAATGACGCCTCGACGAAACACGGGCGACGGCCGGAGCATACCGGCCCCGGCCCTCTGGAACGCCTCCCGCCGCGGCGGGGTTTCGCTCTACTTGGGCGCGATTCGATGCGCACACGCACCTTCGAGTCGCTCGGCGACCGCAACTACAGGCTCTTCTACGCGGGGCAGATGCTGTCGCTCGTGGGCTCGTGGACCGAGCGGCCGGCCCTCCAGTCGCTCGCCTACGACCTGACGGGACGCAACGAGGACTGGATCAGTTGGATCGGCGTGATCCCGTTGATTCCGACGCTGCTCGTCTCCCTCCCGGCCGGCGCCTTCACCGACCGATACGACCCCCGCCGCATCGTCATCTGGACGCAGGCGCTGATGATGCTCGGCGCCGCGGTGATGGCCGCGTTCGTATACGCCGGCCATTGCACGATCTGGCACATCGCCGTCTACACCGCCTACTCCGCCGCTGTGTTCGCGGCCGACGCCGCCGCGCGACAGGCGCTCGTCGTCCACCTCGTGCCCCGCGAGCGTCTGACGAACGCGGTGGCGCTCAACGCGTCGATGTTCAGCGGCGCGCGGTTCGTCGGCGGCGCCATCTACGCGATGCTCATCCGCCACACCACGATCGGGGACGCCGGGTGCATCGCGCTGAACGCGGCGTCATTCGGGTTCGTCCTCGCCGGCCTGCTGATGATGCGCCTCCCGGTCGTGCCGAGGCCGGCGCCGCTGCACCGCTCCGACATGCTCGAGGGCGTGCGTTACGCCTGGCGGACTCCCGAGGTCCGCGCGGCGCTCCTGCTCATCTCCGTGCTCGCGATGTTCGGGTTCCAGATCTCCCACCTGCTCATCGTCTACGCCACGAAGGTGTGGGACGTCGGCCAGCCCGGGTTCGGCGACATGCACACGGCGGCGGGACTCGGCGCGCTCCTGGGAAGCCTGGCGCTCGCGACGCGCGGCGCCGACGTCCACCGCGGGCGGATGATGTTCGCGTACTGCATCGCAGCGGCCGTCTTCCTCGCCGGATTCGCGATGCACCTTCCGTTCGCCGTCGGCCTCGCGCTGCTCGCCTGCGGCGGGTTCGTGATGACGCAGGCCCAGTCTGCGGGCAACTCGCTGATCCAGCACGCCGTCCCGGATGAACTGCGCGGACGCGTGATGTCCCTCTACACCCTCGCCGTGCTCGCGTCGTTCCCGATCGGCGGACTCTTCGCAGGATTTGCGGCGAAGAGTCTCGGCGCTCCGGCGGTTTCCTTCATCGACGCAGCCGTGATCCTCGCCGCGGTGGCGGCGGTCGCGGCGACGCACCCTACTCTCAGGAAGTCGCGATGAGCGTGCATACGTTCGAACTGTCCGGCTCCGAAGGCGCCGCCGTCCGCGGCGACGTCTGGCTGCCGGATCACGGCTCGGGACGGGCACCGGTCGTCGTCGGCATCCACGGGTTCAAGGGCTTCCGCCGCTGGGGCTTCTGGCCGCGGATCGCGGCGTCGCTCAACGCTTCCGGCTTCGCGTTCGTGGGCTTCGACATGAGCCACAACGGGGTCGGCGCGGGCGGTCTCGACTTCGACGAGCCGGACCTGTTCGAGGGAAACACCTGGGCGCGCGAGGAGGAGGACCTCGGCATCGTGCTCGCGGTGCTGCGCGCCGGACGGCTCCCCGAACCCGCGCGCACCGACTCGTCGCGTCTCGCGCTCCTCGGACACAGCCGCGGCGGCGGCCTCGCGGTCGTCCGCGCGGCGGGCGACCCGGACGTCCACGCGACCGTGGCGCTCGCGCCGATCTCGACCGTGCGGCGCTTCGACGAACCGACGATGGAGCGCGGGCGGCGCGCCGGCTTCATCCCGATCGTCAACACACGCACGCACCAGACGCTGCGCCTCGGCGCGGCCGCGATCGCGGAGATCGACGGGCGCGCGGATCTCGCCGACATCGCCGCGAGCCACGCGCGCCGTCTCGAAACGCCGCTCCTCATCGTCCACGGGGAGTCGGACACGAGCGTCCCGCCCGACGAGGGCCGCGCGCTCGCCGCCGCAGCGCCGCACGCGACGTTCCTCGGCATCGCCGGCGCCGACCACGTGCTCGGCTGCCGTCACCCGTGGGCGGGGACGACTCCGGAGCTCGAGTCGTTCCTGACGTCGGCGTGCGGGTTCCTGCGTCAGTCGGTGTGAAGGGGGCGTTCACCCTCCGCCGGTGACGACCGATCCGCGTCGCGCCTTGATCCGGCGGCTCCGCATCACCAGCAACCGGTCCGTCGCGAAGAGCACGACGAGCGCCGCGACGCACGCCCACTCGCCGTCCGTCGCCGACGACACGAACTCCGCGCGGCGCTCGACGAGCGCGTGCCCCACCATGACGACGAACGGCGACATGAACGTGCGGACGAGGCGCGCGTACTCGACGCCCGCGACGAGTTGCGGCGCCTTCCACGTGAACCCGATCGACGGTCCGAGCCCCGCGACCGGCCCCTTCCACGGCAGGAGCCACGGAACCTTTGCCCGGTAGCCCGTGTAGCCCTCGCCGAAGATCTCGGTGAGCCCGCGCTCCTCGCCGCGGATCGTCAGGGAGTGGACGACGAGCCAGATCGGGAAGTAGGCGATGGCCACCCACGGCTCCGCGATGACGACGGCGAGCCCCGCGTCGACGATCAGGGTCGCGAGATAGAACGGGTTGCGCACCCACCGGTACGGCCCGCTCGTCGTCACCTCGTCGCCGATGCGCAGACACCCTTTCGCCCAGAGATGGAGTGCCGCGCCCGGCACGATGACCGCGAGCCCGATCGCGAGCGACGTCCCCGTCGGCCGCCCGAAGAGCGCGCCCGAGAGGAGCAGCAGCGTTCGTATCCGTCCGCGGTCGAGTTGCAGGAGGCGCGCGATCCGCGCGGCGGGCGACTTCTCGGTCATCGGGGGCAGGTTGTAGCCGCGAGGGCGGGCGCCGCGGAGTCCGGCGTCGGCGAAGGACTCGCCCGTCGTCTCGCCTACGGCCCGCGGTCGAGCTTGATCCGGAGCACCGCTCGCTGCTCGGGCGTCGCCGAGAACGGGCGATCGGCGCCGTCGGCGAGGAAGTCGGCGGCCGTCGGCGAGACGACGGAGCCGTGCGAGGAACTCGGTCCGACTTCGTCCGTGCCGCGGATCGCGGTGACGACGCGCGTCCAGTAGCCGGGCCGCCCCGAGAACCCCTCGCGCGTGCGCAGCGTCACGACGACGCCCGTGCCGTCGCCCGGACGGTCGGCCGTGAGCGTGAACCCGCCGAGCCACGCCGGCGCCTCGCGGACGAGGTCGGCCGCGAACTCCGCGACGTCGGGCCCCGACACGGTGCGACCGCGCCACGACTCGATCCGCTCGCGCAGGTCGGCGCGGATCCTCGCGTCCGCGGGATCGACGACGACCTCGCGCACACGGAACGCGAGACGGCCCGCCACGCCGCGGAGGTCGTCATCCCACGGACGCTTCACGCCCCTCGCGAGGAACTCCTCGATCGGCGCCAGGGCGCCGAGTCCGAGCGCGTCGATCGCAGCAAGGCGCGTCTTCACGGTCGCGCGGTCGTACGGCGCGTTGACGAACGCATCGAGGAGCGGGCGGATGTCGGCGTCGGCGACGCGCGGGACGGTCGGCGCCGCGGGCACGTCGATCTCCGCGAGCCCGCGCTCCTTCCGCCACAGGTTGACGACGAGCGCCGTCTCGCGGTCGCGCTGCTCCGTGCTCGACGTGAGCCGCGGCCCCGCGCCGCCGCGACGGATCGCGAGCGCCGCTGCAGCGACGTCGCGGAAGCGCACGTCGAAGCCGCGCTCGTTCGAACCGGCGCTGACTTCGTCGGAGACGATCGACGGATCATCGAGCGCCGTCGCGACGACCTCTTCCGCGGCGGCGATCGCGGCCGGATCGGTGAGCTTGTCGTTGCCCCACCATCCGTCGTGGAACCACCGCCAGTCGAGACCGAGCGCGTGCGCGAGGCAGCCGATCGTCTCGACGCGCACCGCAACGGTCCGCGCGGACAGTCCCTCGGCGAGCACGCGGATCGCGTCCGCGTCCTGCGCGGCGACGAAGAAGACGACGAGCGGAGAGATCTCCTCTATGGGCGAGTTCGACGAGTCCTTCGCGGGCGGCAGCGCCTTGCCGTCGCGGCGGAGGTTCCACTCGGCGAGAATCGCAGCGACGGCGACGTCGCGGCGCCGCGCGAGGAGGCCCGTCGCGGCGACGACGCGCGGGCGCAGCGTGGGCGACGTGCGCATCTCCGCTTCGAGGAAGTCCGCCACCGCGTCGCCTGGGAGCTTCGCCGCGGACCTGACGAGTTCCTCGCGGAGGAACGGGTCGGTCGCAGCGCGCGCGCCTTTCGCGATCGCCGCGAGTGCGGTGTCCGGGTACCGCTTCACGAGAGTCTCGGCCGCATTTCGGGACGCCGAGTCGCCCACCTCTACGACCCGCGCGAGCGACTCCGCCTCGCGGCCGCTCGTCATCTCGGCGTACCATTCCTCGATCGCCGGACGGCACGAGACGCGCCACGCCGCGGGGTCGAACGGGGTCCCCGGCGCGGCCGGCTTCGCGTCCGCGGGCGGCGAGAACGGACGGCCGGCGATCTCGACGATCGCGTCGAACGCGAGCGCGCCGACGGGCGTGACCCACGGCGTCCACCCGCCGCGGCCCTCGGAGCCGCAGCGCGCGGGACCGTCGTCCGCCAGCGCGTCCTTGAGTCGCGGCACGGCCGGGAGGCCGATCGCGACGAGTTCCCGGTATGGACCGCCCGTGATCTGGCCCATCCCGCCCATGACCGCGAAACCGTCCGCCTGCTGGTCGCGCAGACGGAAGACGAGTTCGGCGACGCGCGCATCGCCCGTCAGCTCCTCGAGCGGCTTCGCCGTCTTCGCGTGCTCCTCGTCCTCGCGGACCATGCGTTCGAGGTCCGTGAGGAGCTTCCGCGACTCGGCCTCCGAAGCCGCGCCCGGGAAGCGCCGCACGATGTCACGGCACGCGGCGAGCGCCTCGGGGCGGTCCTTCGGGCCGGTAGAGCCCCACGAGCCGAGGCGGGCGAGCGCCGCGCGCACGCGTCCGAGTTCGACGCTCACGAGATCCGCGCCGACGCGCTCGCGGAGTGCCTTCGACGGATCGTCCGCGGGCCACATCTCGGGACGCATCGTCCGCACGTGCGCGAGAAGCGGATGGACCAGTGCTCTCTCGTCGTCGTCGGCCGACCGCGCGAGCGCGCAGGCGAAGACGAAGTTCTCGGACATCGCCGTCGGGCCGCCGTCCCGGAGGAAGCGCGGTTCCCGCGCAGGCTCCGTCGGGCCCGCGCCGCCGTTCAGCCAGCCCTTCGCGACCTCCTCCGCGTCGAGCACCTCATAGCCGACGAGTCGGTCCTCGGGCGTCCCCGGCGGCGTGCGCTCGAACTCCCACGTCGCGAGGTCGAGACCGACGACGCGGAACTTCCCGGCCTCGTCGGAGACGAGGAACCCGCGGAAGGCACCGCCCCAGCCGGGCCGCACGCGGACGAACGCCTTCCCGCCGAGCTTCGGGTAGCCGAGACCCTCGAACCACGCGAGGTCGGCCCTGTCCTCGTCGGTGAGATCCGAGGCCGGATCGCCCGCGAAGGACGGCGCCGCCATCAGCGCCACGAGGCAGACCGCGAGCTTCGACATCGCAGACCTCCACGAGGAAGACGCACGCGCGCCGCCTCGTCTTGGACCGAAAGCGGCACGCGGAGTTCCTCGCACTCACGATACCTGCGTATCGTGTGCCCCATGAAGGCCGCCCTCGCGCAGATCGCGCCGAAGCTCGCCGACGTCGCCGCGAACCTGGGCATCCACGCGGACGCCGTGCGCCGCGCGGCGGCGGCGGGCGCGTCGCTCGTCGTCTTCCCGGAACTCTCGCTCACCGGCTACGTGGTGATGGAAGCAGCGCCGGAACTCGCGATCGCGCTCGACTCGCCGCAGATGAAACGGCTCGCGGAGATCTCGAAGACCGCGGCGATCGCCGTCGGCTTCGTCGAGGAGGCGCCCGGCGGACGCTTCTTCAACTCGGCGGCGTTTCTCGACCGCGGCGACCTCTTGCACGTCCACCGAAAGGTCTACCTGCCGTCGCACGGGCTCTTCGACGAGACGCGCCACTTCGCCGCGGGCGACCGGATGCGCGTGTTCGAGACGCGTTTCGGCCGCATCGGGATGCTCATCTGCCGCGACTTCTGGCACTTGGGGCCCGCCTACGTGCTCGCGTGCCAGGACCTCGACGTGATGTGCGTTCTCTCCGCGAGCCCCGGCCGCGGCGCGCTAGGCGACGACGGACGTTTCCAGAGCACGGCGTCGGTGCCGCTCCTCGGCGACACGTACGCGCGGAGCTTCGGCTGTCACGTGCTGCACACGAACCGCGCGGGCGTGGAGGAGGGCGTCACCTTCACCGGCGCTTCGGAGGCGTACGGCCCGGGCGGCGAACGTCTCGCGCGCGCGAAGGACCTCGAGGAGGACCTCGCGATCGTGGACATCGATCCCGCGGCGCGCCGCGCTGCGCGTCTGCGCATGCCGTTCCTCAAGGAGGAGCGGCCCCACATGATCCTCAGGGAGTTGCAGCGTGTCCTCGCCGAACGCTCCGCACCTCAATACTGATCTCGCCGAGCGCGTGCTCGTCGCGTTCCTTCGCGACGAGGCGAAGCGGGCTGGATTCGACCGGCTCGTGATCGGGCTCTCGGGCGGCGTGGACTCGGCCGTCGCGGCGATGCTCGCGGCGAAGGCGGTGGGCGCGGACCGCGTGCACGCGCTCGCGCTTCCGGCGCGAGAGAGCAGCCCGGAGAGCCTTGCGCACGCGAAGCTCGTCGCCGCGGCCGGCGGTTTCGCGATGACGGTCCGCGAGATCGGCCCCGCCGCCGAAGCGCTGATCGCGTCGCTGAGCGCCCCACTCACGCCGGTGCGCCGCGGCAACGTGTACGCGCGGCTTCGCATGATCGCGCTCTACGACGCGAGCGCCGCGTTGCCCGCTCTCGTCGTCGGCACGAGCAACAAGACCGAACTCCTCCTCGGGTACGGCACGCTGCACGGCGACCTCGCTTGCGCGCTCAACCCGCTCGGCGACCTCTACAAGTGCCAGGTCCGCGACCTCGCGCGGCACCTCGGCGTGCCCGCGGTCGTCATCGACAAGCCGCCGTCGGCGGACCTCTGGCCCGGGCAGACCGACGAGGCGGATCTCGGCTTCACGTACGCCGAGGCCGACGCGCTCCTCTTCCGTCTGGTGGACCAGCGGATGTCGCCGGACGAACTCGTCGCGTCCGGGTTCGCCGAGCCTCTCGTGCGCCGCGTCACGCGACTCGTCATGCGCAACCAATTCAAACGCCGCCCACCGATGATCGCGAAGCTCTCGGCCCGCACGATCGGCTGGGAGTTCCGCTACCCGCGCGACTGGGGCACCTGAGAAAGCGTCGGTACCGTCTCCGACCCGTTTTCGTCGCTTTCTCTCACCGCGGCATCGCAACGCGCACGCTGAAGGCGCCGCGCAGGTCGCCGTCCTTGAAGCCGGTCGCCTTGTCCACGGGATAGCGGCGCGCGATCTCGGCCTTCACGTCGGCGACGATCTCGTCTGCGGGACCGTGGCACGCGACGCAGACGGGTTGCAGACGGATCGGGCGCATCCACCGCAGTTCGCGGCCGCCCGGGACGTCTACGACCTTCGCCACCACCTCGGCCTTCGCATCGCGCTCCCATCCCTCGAGCACCGACTTCTCGAACTCGTCGGGCGCGTTGACCGCGTTGCGCCAGCGCAGAGACGTGCGGCGCACGATGACGCCGTCCTGCGAGAGCCCCTTCGCGACGAGCGGCGCCTTCTCGGAGCAGACCGGGATGGCCCCCGCGGGACCGCCCGCCTCGAGCGCCGCCTTCAGTTCCTTCATCAGCGCACCGCCGAGAGCGTCGGCGGCCTTCACGGCGCGCTCCTCCGCCGCGG
>JANNHP010000262.1:0-12902 GCA_031404455.1 Planctomycetia bacterium
GACGGACGCTGCGGGTTCAGCCGCGACGCGGACGATCACGCTGGCGATCGCCGCGCCCCTGACGACTCCGGCGGGTTCTCTGCCCGACTGGACGCAGGGCCGCGACTACGGGACGCGCACGCTGACGACGACGGGCGGGACCGATGCCGTCACCTGGACGACGTCGGGGCTCCCTGCGGGACTCACGGCGTCCTTCGCCGCGCGGACGCTCACGGTCGTCGGCACGCCGACCGCGACGGGGACGTTCGACGTCGTCGCGACGGCCGCCGACGGCGCGGGCTCGGTCGCGTCTCGCACGATCACCGTCGTCGTGGCCGCGCCGCTCACGACGCCGACCGGCTCGCTCCCCGGCTGGACGCAGGGCCGCGACTACGGCACGCGCACGCTGACGACGACCGGCGGGACGAGTCCGTTCACTTGGACCGTGACGGGCCTGCCGTCGGGACTCGTCTCGACGCCGAACGGACGCTCGCTCTCCGTGCTCGGCACGCCGAACCAGACCGGCACGTCGAGCGCGACGCTCACGGTGACGGACGCGGCGGGATCGGCCGCGACCCTCGTGGTGTCGATCACGATCCACGCGCCGCTGTCGACGCCCGCCGGGTCGCTGCCCGACTGGACCGAGGGCCGCGACTACGGCACGCGCACGCTGACGACGACCGGCGGCACCGACCCCGTGTCGTGGACGACGTCGGGGCTCCCGCCCGGACTCGCGGCGTCCGGCACCGGCCGCACGCTGACCGTCACGGGCACGCCGACGACCGTCGGCACCTTCGACGTCGCCGCGACCGCGACAGATGCGGCGGGATCGACGGCGACGCGGACGATCGTCGTCGTCGTCAATGCGCCGCTCACGCAGCCCGCGGGAACTGTCCCCGAGTGGACGATCGGCCGCGACTACGGCAGTCGCGCGATCACGACGACCGGCGGCACCGATCCCGTCACGTGGCAGGTGACGGGTCTCCCCGCGGGGCTTGCGACGTCGCAGAACGGCCGGACGCTCACGGTCACGGGCGTCCCGACGGCGGCGGGCACGTTCACGATCGGCGCGACGGCGACGGATGCGGCGGGGTCGTCGGCCTCGCGGCAGTTCACCGTCGTGATCAACCCGGCGCTCACCGCGCCGAGCGGGACCCTGCCCGACTGGACCGTCGGCCGCATCTACGGAGATCGCACCGTGACGGTCACGGGCGGCACGGAGCCCGTGACGTGGAGCGTGTCGGGTCTTCCCGTCGGACTCATCGGGACCGCGACCGGACGTACGTACGTGGTGGCGGGCACTCCGAGCGTCGCCGGGACGTACGTGGTGCTCGCGAACGTCACCGACGCGGCGGGCGCGACTTCGTCCGCAGCGTGGGTCGTCACGATCCACGCGACGCTCTCGGCTCCGGCCGGCGCCCTGCCGGACTGGACGATCGGCCGCGACTACGGCACGCGCACGCTGACGACGACGGGCGGCACCGACCCCGTGGCCTGGAACGTGACGGGGCTTCCGCCCGGACTCTCGGGCAGCGCCTCGGGCCGTACTTACGCGATCACCGGCACGCCGACCGCGCCCGGCACGTACTCCGTCTCCGCGAACGTGGGCGACTTCGCCGGCGCGACCGCGTCCTTCGACTGGACGATCGTCGTCGCCGAGCCCGTCGCGATCGCGGACACACCGCTCCCGTCGTGGACGATCGGCCGCGCGTACTCGCAGACGCTCGGCTCAACGGGCGGCACCGCGCCGCTGCGATGGGAACTGATCTTCGGCGGCGTTCCGGGTCTCTCGTTCGACGCCGTCCGCGCGACCTACGCGGGCATCCCGGCGGTGGCGGGCGAGTTCCCGGTCGCGTTCCGCGTGACGGACGCCGCGGGATCGGCGCACGAGCGCCAGTTCACGATCGTCGTCAACGAGTCGCTCGCGCTCACGGCCGACGTGCTCTCGTTCGCGTCGGAGCGGAGTCCCTACGCCGATCGCGTCGCGTGGACGGGCGGGACGTCGCCGGTCTCGCTGTCGATCGTCTCGGCACCGGGCTCCGCACCCGCGTGGCTCTCACTCGACGCCGCGACCGGCGCACTCGGCGGCACGCCGGACGCCGCGGGCGTCCACGACTTCGACGTCACGGTGACCGACTCGGCCGGAGCGACGGCGACGCGCACGTACCGGCTCGAGGTGGCGGCGGTCCTCGCGATCGACGACGACGTCAGCGAGGCGCTCACCGTGGCCGCCGGGCAGACGCGTCTCCTCCTCGCCTTCGACGTGCTGCGCGGCAGTTCCGTCAAGCTGAAGCTCCAGCGCCTCGACAAGGCCGCGTTGCCTTACACCGCGCGCCTCGTCCACACCGACGGGACCGAGTTCGCGCTCGCGAAACCCGTGAAGGTGGCCGCGGCGAAGCGGGCGCTGACGATCTCGGTGCCGGCGGTCGCGGCGACCGACCGGTACTTCGTCTCGCTCGAAGGGCTCACCGGAGAGGTCCTCGACCTCGTCGCGACGCCGAAGGTGAAGTACCAGCGCCTCTTCCGCGGAATCCTGCCGCTCGCGGCAGCAGCCCACGCCGACATCGCGTTCGCGGCGCCTGCGGGCGCGGAGGTCGTCGTGAAGGTGAAGGACGGCCGCGCCGTACGGTTCCTGCGGTTCACGCACGTCGGCTCGGCCGAGGCGATCCCGCTCGACGTCCCCGGGCCGAAGCTGAAGCTCGACGCGCTCACGCGCTGGGGCGAGTTCCTGCTGGAGTGCACCGGGAGCGAAGGCGCGCCCGCGACGCTGCGCTACGAGGTGACGGTCAGGCCGAAGTAGGCGCACGGCGGTCCCGCGACGCCGGCGGTCCAGGCGGGCTCGAATCCCGCCGCGCCGCGTGACCCAGGTCCCTCTCCCGGTCGAGCGGCGCTTCGTCCGCGGGGCGCCGCGGGGAAGCATGGGGGCATGTCCAGACCCCACGCCCTCGACGGACTCTTCCGGCCGCGCTCGGTCGCGATCATCGGCGCCTCGCGCAAGAAGGGCCACCTCGCGCGCGAACTGCTGCACAACCTCATCGTCCACGAGTTCCAGGGGAAGATCTTCCCCGTCAACCCGAACGCCGACGTCATCCACTCGATCAAGTGCTACCCGTCGGTCGGGGCGATCCCCGACGAGGTGGACCTCGCCATGATCATCGTGCCGCGCGACCACGTGCTCGCCGCGGCGGAGGACTGCGG
This sequence comes from Planctomycetia bacterium, assembly GCA_031404455.1. GTDB lineage: Bacteria > Planctomycetota > JAJSAM01 > JAJSAM01 > JAJVHW01 > JANNHP01. The sequence goes on from JANNHP010000262.1 coordinate 3,178, forward strand.
GAAGAAGGGCGTCAAGGGGATGGTCGTCATCAGCTCGGGCTTCCGCGAGGTGGGGCCCGCGGGCGTCGAGCGCGAGAAGAAGCTGATCGACATCTGCCGCCGATACCACATGCGGATGATCGGCCCGAACTGCATGGGCATCCTCAACACCGACCCGGCGTACCAGTTGAACGCCACGTTCGCGGGCACGTATCCGAGGCGAGGACCCATCGGGTTCCTGTCGCAGTCGGGCGCGATGGGTGCGGCACTCCTCGCGCACGCCGATTCGCTCGGCCTCGGCATGTCGATGTTCGCGTCGATGGGCAACAAGGCCGACGTCTCGGGCAACGACCTCCTCGAGTACTGGGAGGACGATCCGGACACGAAGGTCGTGCTGATGTACCTCGAGAGCTTCGGCAACCCGCGCCACTTCACGACGATCGCCCGCCGTGTGACGAAGAAGATGCCGGTCGTCGCCGTGAAGGCGGGGCGCACGGCCGCGGGCGCCGCGGCGGCGGCGTCGCACACCGGGGCGCTCGCCGGGTCCGACGTCGCCGTCGATGCTCTGCTCTCGCAGTGCGGCGTCATCCGCGCGCAGACGGTGAACGAACTCTTCGACGTGGCGATGGCGTTCTCGTCGCAGCCCTTGCCGAAGGGGCGCCGCGTGGCGATCCTGACCGACGCGGGCGGCCCCGCGATCATGGCGACCGACGCGATCGTCGCGGCGGGGCTCGAGATGGCGGTCCTCGCGCCGGAGACGATGTCGAAGGTCGCGACGGGCCTCTCCGAGGACGCCTCGGTCAGGAACCCGGTCGACATGCTCGGCCACTCGGGCGGGGACGACTACGCGCGCTGCCTGCCGCTCATCCTCGCGGACCCGGGCGTGGACGCCGTCATCGCCCTCTACGTGCCGCCGATCATGCACGACCCCGTCGAGGTCGCGCACCGCATCTTCGAAGCGGCGCAGGGCAGCGACAAGCCGGTGCTCTGCGTGCTGATGGCGCACGACCAGGTCCTTGCCGCGGTGAAGAAGCGCGGCGGACCGACGCTGCCGATCTACGCGTTCCCCGAGGGCGCCGTGCGCGCGCTCGCCGCGATGGCGAAGTACCGCGAGATGCGCGACCGCGATCCGGGCAGCGTCCCGGACTTCCAGGTGGACCGCGCGGGCGCGGAGACGATCCTGCGCGGCGCCGCGAAAGAAGGGCGCGAGCACCTGGCACTCGACGAGGCGCAGCGCGTGCTCGCCTGCTACGGCCTGCGCTTCGCGAAGTCGAAGCTCGTGAAGACGCGGGACGGCCTGCGCGCGGCGCTGCGCGAGGTGGGCACGCCCGTCGTCCTGAAGATCAGCTCGTCCGACATCGTCCACAAGACGGAGATCGGCGGCGTCGTCACGAACGTCGGCTCGCCCGACGAAGCGGCGGTGGCCTTCGACGCGTTGCTCCACCGCGCGAAGACCGCGTTCCCCGACGCGCGCATCGACGGCGTGCTCGTCCAGGAGATGGTCCGCGGCGGCCGCGAGATGATCCTCGGCATGACGCTCGACCGGAGCTTCGGCCCGCTGCTCATGGCCGGACTCGGCGGCGTCTACGTGGAGGTGCTGAAGGACGTGGCGTTCCGCGTCCACCCGATCACCGACCGCGACGCGCGGGAGATGGTCGAGAGCCTTCGCGCGGCGCCGCTGCTCCGCGGCGTGCGCGGCGAGAAGGCAGTGTCGATCGAGGCCTACGTCGAGGCCCTGCTCCGCGTGGACCGTCTCGTCTCGGACTTCCACGGCCTCATGGAGCTCGACGTCAACCCGTTCATGCTCGGCGAGACGGCCGAGGAGAGCGTTTCGCTCGACGCGCGCATCCGGATCGACCCGAAGGCGTTCTGATCAGCCGCTCTTGCGCTTGTAGTGACGGTGGCCGCCGCCCCACGCGCCGAAGTCGACGAGCAGCGCCACGATCATGATCACGAGGTGCACCATGTTCGAGGTGCTCACGTCGCCCGACCAGTGGTGGATGGCGACGTAGGCGAGCGTCGTGTAGGGCAGCAGGAAGAAACCGAGGAGTGCGAGCCACCAGGGCTGGAGCACTCGCGTCCACTCGGTGAAGAGCCAGAGGAGGACGATCGTGAGGCGCGGGAGGAGCGCGCCGAGCAGGACGACGAAGCACATGGCCGGGGAGTCTACCTGTCAAGCCGCGGCAACGGGCCGCCGAAGAGGGAGACATGCGAATCGCACTCGTCTCGATCGTGGCCGTCGCTGCGGCGCTCGTCGCCTGCGGCAAGGGCGGCGGCGCTTCCAAGTGGGCCGACCACAAGGGCGACATCCCGTTCGTCGTCGGGCAGGACGCGGGCATGCGGAGTGCGAAGGCGAGTGGCCGTCCGCCGATGTACTTCTTCACCGCGACCTGGTGACCCGGCTGCCGCACGTTGGCCGGTTCGGCCTTCAAGGACGCAGCGACGGTCGCGAAGGTGAAGGCGACCTTCACGCCGATCCTCGTGGACGGCGACGACCCGGCGAACGCCGAGTTCGGAGCGAAGTACGCCCTGCGCTACTACCCGTCGGTCGTCTTCGCGGACATGGACGGGAAGCCCGTCGAGACGCTGAACCCCGCCTCGCCGGACGCGTTCAAGGCCGCCGTCGCGCGGCTCGCGAACTGATCCCGCTCGGTTCGGCGGGAGCGGCCTGCGCGAAGCCCCCCGTCGCGATCACGCAGACCGCGGCGGGGGGCGGGTTCGAGACGTCGGTCGCCGCAGGGGCTACTGGACGGTCAGGTTGTAGGTCACGTCGACGGAGAAGCCGCCCGAGTTCTCCCCGTGGAACTGGACGGTGTGCGTCCCAGCGGAGAGCGCCGGCGAGTACGCCCAGTATCCGTCGGAGACGGCGGGCTTCACCGTGCCCTGGAACTGGGAGCCGGTCAGTCCGAAGTACGCGTAGATACTGTCCGCCGCGGGCAGCGTGTAGCTGAACGTAGGCGACTTCGTGCGGAAGACCTCGATCGAGGCGCCGTCCACCTTCGCCCAGGCGACCGTCTTCGTGTCGATGCTGGCCTTCGCGAGTGCGCGCAGTTCGGGAACGCTGTAGTCCGTCACCGGGTCGACCGCGTTGTCCATCTCGAGGTTCAGCACGGGGAAGAAGAGTTCCTTGCCCGCGGGCACCGTGACGCTGCGCGTCGTCGTGCCGCCGAACGTCCCGGCGAGGAAGAAGTACTTGTTGCCGGGACCGATTCCGTTCGTCTGTCCGGCCGCGCCGTATGCGCCGGTGCCGTCGAGCACCGGGTTCGTGTTCGTGCCGCCCACGTCCACGGCGGGCTGCGAGTACACCCACTTCCACCAATCGGCGGACAGCTCGGCGTACTTGCCTTCGCCATGCTGTTCCTTGCCGTTGCTCCCCGCCAACGCGGGAGACCGGGCCGTCAGTGCGACGGCAGACGCAGCGCTGCCGAACAGCGCCGCCGCGATCCACTTCCTCTGCATTCGATGCCCTCCTCCGACGCCGGAGCGAAGACCGGATGGTCCCTCCCCGGAGCCGTCCATTCGTCCCCGGCGCCCCCGCGCCGGATTGCCGCAAAGTCTGCGCCTTCGCGGATACGCGGGTCAATCGCGGAATCCAACGCACCGGCCGGGCGTTGCGCAGCAGGCTCGGATCCCCCGCGAACTTTCTCAGTAGTTCCCCGGGAACATCCGGCGCTCCACGGCCTCGATGACGGCGTGGATCACCTTGATGTGGATCTCCTGGATGCGGTCGCTCGTCGTCGCGAGGGGCACGACGACGGCCACGTCGCAGAGTTCCTTCATGGGGCCGCCGCCCTTGCCGAGGAGGCCGACGACGGCGACGCCCTTCGCCTTCGCGGCCCGGCACGCGGCGAGCACGTTCGGGGAGTTGCCGCTCGTCGAGATGGCCACGAGCGCGTCGCCCGGTTTCCCGTACGCGTCCACCATCCGCGCGAACACCTGCTCGAATCCGAAGTCGTTCGCGATGCAGGTCATGTGCGACGGATCGGAGAACGCGAGCGCGGGCAGTGCCGCGCGGTCGCGGCGGAAACGGCCGGTCCACTCCTCGGCGAAGTGCATCGCGTCGCACATGCTGCCGCCGTTGCCGCACGAGTAGATGGTGCCGCCGCGCCGGAACGTCGCCTCGGCCACGTCGGCGAACCGCTCGACGGCCGCGGCGCACGCGGGGTCGTCCACGAACGCGCGCAGCACGGCGGCGGCTTCGTCGAACGACTGGCGGATCGGAGATGCCTTCGACATGCGGGGCGACTATACCGTTGCGATGCCCGATCCCGTCCGTTCCGCGATCTCGTGCGCCGCCCTGCTGCTCGCCGCCGCGTGCGCCTCGCGCGAGCCGTCGGCGGCCGACCACGCTGCCCCGGACGGAACCCCGCTCGCGGAGCGCTATCGCGAGACCGCCGCCCGGATCCTCGAGGCCGCGCGCTCCGAAAGTCGCGCGTACGCGAAGCTCGAGTACCTCTGCGACCGGATCGGCCACCGTCTCTCGGGGTCGCCGTCGCTCGACCGCGCCGTGCGCTGGGCCGCGGAGACGATGAGCGCCGACGGCCTCGACGCCCGGCTCGAAGCGGTGGCGGTGCCTGCGTGGGTCCGCGGGAAGGAGAGCGCGACGCTCGTCGCGCCGTTCGCGCGCGAACTGCGCATGCTCGGACTCGGCAACTCGGTCGGCACGCCGCCGGGCGGAGTCACCGCCGAGGTCGTCACCGTGCGCGACTTCGACGACTTCGTCACGCTCTGCGATTCCGCGCGCGGCAAGATCGTGCTCTACACGGCGCGCATGCCGGCCTACGACGAGGAGAAGGGCGCGGGCTACGGCGAGACGGTGAAGTTTCGCGTGGCGGGCGCGACCGCCGCGGCCGAGGCCGGCGCCGTCGCCGTGCTCGTGCGGTCCGTCACCGCGAGGAGCCTCCAGACGCCTCACACCGGGACACTCGTCTACGACCCGAAGAAGCCAAACGTCCCGAGGATCCCCGCGGCTGCGCTGACGACCGAGGATGCCGACTTCCTCTCGCGGCTCGTCTCGTCGGGCGAGAGAGTGACGGTGCGCCTCGACATGGAGGCGCATTTCGCGCCGGACGCGCAGTCCGCGAACGTCATCGGTGAACTGCGCGGGAGCGAGCTTCCGAACGAGGTCGTCGTCATCGGAGCCCACATCGATTCGTGGGACGTGGGGCAGGGTGCCCAGGACGACGGCGGCGCCTGCTGCGCGATCATGGAGGCGCTGCGTCTCCTGAAGTCGCTCGGCCTCGTCCCGCGCCGGACGATCCGCGCGGTGCTCTTCACGAACGAGGAGAACGGCACCGCCGGCGGCCGCGCGTACGCCGAGCACCACAAGGCCGAGATGCCGGACCACGTCGCCGCGATCGAAGCCGATTCCGGGATCTTCCGTCCGGTCGGCTTCGGCTCACCGAAGGCCGAGGACGAGCGCGGCGCGCGCATCAACGCCCGGCTCGCCCAGGTGCTCACGCTGCTCGAGCCGATCGGCGCGTCGGCGAGGAAGGACGGCGGCGGCGGCGCGGACATCGGCCCGATGGCCGTCCACGGCGTGCCGCAGATCGGATTCGACGTCGATGGCCGCACGTACTTCGACTTCCACCACACCGAGGCCGACACGCTCGACAAGGTGTCGAAGACGGACCTCGACCTCTGCGTCGCGGCGCTCGCGACGGTGGTCTACGTCCTCGCGGACATGCCGGAGCGGCTCAGGGACTGAAGGGCCCGGTGCGCGCAACGTCGAACGACCCGGCTTCAGCCGGGTCCTTCTTCGCCGGGCGAACGCCGCGCACGTCGGTGGACGACTTGCCGCTCGCCGGTGGACGGATCGGATAGAAGGGGCGCGATGACCGCGCCGCAACCGCCCGTCCTCGCCGAACGCATGATCGAGGCCGTCCGCGCCGGGTCGCGCATCTGCCGCACGGTCCAGGCGACGCTGACCGCGGCCGACTCGATGAAGAAGGACGACAAGAGCCCCGTGACCGTCGCCGATCTCGCGACGCAGTCGGTCATCGCGCGGCGTCTCGCCGACGCCTTCCCCGCGATTCCGCTCGTCGGCGAGGAGGACTCGAAGGTGTTCGACGAGGGAGAGGGCGCGGGCCTCGTCGACTCGGTCCTCGGGCACGTGCGGACGCAGTGGCCGGGTGCGAGCGAGGCAGCAATGCGCGCGGCGATCGACCTCGGCCGCGCCGAGTGCGGATCGACGGGGCGCTTCTTCACTCTCGATCCGATCGACGGCACGAAAGGCTTCCTGCGCGGCGGCCAGTACGCGATCGCACTCGCGCTCATCGAGGACGGCCGCATCGTCGCGGGCGTCCTCGGCTGCCCGAACCTCGTGACGCCCCGCGGCGCGACGGGCGCCGTGCTGTTCGCCGTCCGCGGCGGCGGCACGCGTCTCCTCGCGCTCGACGACACGGACGTCGCCGGTTCGCCCGTGCGCGTCTCGCCTGAGGCCGACCCGGTCCGTCTGCGTCTCTGCGAGTCGGTCGATCCGGGCCACACGGACCAGACGGTGTCGAAGGCGATCCTCGCGCGCCTCGGCGTGCTCGCGCCGTCGGTGCGGATGGACAGCCAGGCGAAGTACGCAGTGCTGGCGCTCGGCGAGGGCGAGCTCTACCTCCGCACGCCGACGACGCCAGGCAGGAGTGAGTGGATCTGGGACCACGCGGCGGGCGTCATCTGCGTAGAGGAGTCGGGCGGGCGCGTCACGGACCTCGATGGCCTGCCGCTCGATTTCGGGCGGGGCCGCACCCTCTCCGCGAACCGCGGGATCGTCGCGACGAACGGCGTGCTGCACCAGAAGGTGATGGCGGCGGTGGCGACGGCGTAGCGGTTAGGATCCGCGGCCATGAGAAGGGCCGCCGCGATCCTCGTCATGGCGCTCGCCGCGCAGATCGTCGGCGACACGCGCGCGGCGGCCGAGGATCCACCGCCCGCGGCGAAGGAGTACGCGAGCGCGGACGGCCGCTTCACGATCTCGATGCCGACGTCGTGGGCGGTGAGCCGCGATCGCCACGACGTCACCGTCATGTCCTGGTTCGCGAAGTTGCCGGACGACGGCGGCGACGTGAGCCTCGAGGTCTACAACGTCGCCGGCATCCTGAACGTGCGCGCGCAGCCGTACTTGGAGCGGGGCGTCCACCCCGAGAGGTACGGCGTGCCCGGTCCGGCGCGCGTCGAGATGGAGCCGGTCCCGCACGTCTGGATGGACGTGCCGGACAAGGGCGACGTCGCCCGCCACGCGTGGTTCTATCGCGTGGTCCGTCGCAACGGACTCACGCTTCACACGGTGTGCGACGCGAAGCGCTGGGACGCGCTCCGGACGGACTTCCTCTGCGCGGCGCAGTCGCTCGGCACGACGCTCCCCGAGTGGCCGCCCGTCCCCGGAACGTACCGGCGCCTCTCGCGCGACGGGTACATCGAGTACCTGCACCCGTCCGTCAAGGACGCCGACGCGGACGCGGTGCACAGGCTCCTGCGCACCCAGGAGGCGGAGTTCACGAAGCGGTACGGGCCGCTGTGGAAGCCGCCCGACAGTCCGTTCGTCGTCGTGATCCACGCGAGGCGCCCGGACGCCGAGGCGATGGACCAGTACGCAGCCGGCGCCGACCACGGCAACTGGGCGAGCTTCGTCAAGCGACAGCTATTCGTCGTGCCGCCGCCGAAGGGCGACAACTCGGCGATGGCCGAGTTCGTCCGTGAGGCCTGGAGTGCGTTCTTCGCCCAGTCCTTCGCGGGCTCGATTCCCCTCTGGGTCAGCGACGGAGAGTCCTGGGCGGCGTACTCGGAGGCGGCGACCGGTAAGTCGCTTCCCTCCGTGATGCAGGGTCTCTTCGATTCGATGAATGACGGGCTCCGCCGGCTCGACGAGCTCGTTGCGCTCGCGCCGTCCGGCGGCGCGACGCGAGACCAACTCCTCGCGTACCTGGCGTTCTTCCGCTTCGGACCGAAGACCTACCGCGATGCGTTCGCCGCCTTCCTGAAGGACGTCGCCGCGACCGGCGACTGCGAGACCGCGCAGAAGACGCGGCTCCTCTCGCTCGACCAGGCGAAGCTGCGCGCGGCAGCGGAGTCGTTCGTGGCGAGGGAGATGAAGCCGGTGAAGTCGAAGTGACGGCAGTGCCGCGTGGAGCGCCGAGCGACTTGGATTCGTTCCTTCGGAGGTGAACGTGAGCGACTTCGACTGGTACGCGACTCCGGGAGATCAAAGGGTCGAGAAGCGACTCCGAAAGGCGCATCTCACGTCGATCCGGGCACGGCTGAAGCTCCAGGAACGGGTGGTGCGTCTCGAGGACGAACTCGAGTGGACCGGGCTTGTCGCGTCGACGCTGATCGGGATCTGCGTCGAGAAGGGTCTCGTGACGTCGGAAGAACTCGAAGCGCGGATGAAGGCGCTGGACCTCTCCGACGGCGTCGAGGACGGCAAGGCCGCGGCCGCGCCGCGCGCGCCGGCACCGCCCGCGAAGACCGTCCGGCGCAAGCGGTTCAAGCCGCGCGCCTGACGGCGCCCGTTGCGGCACGAGACGTCACCTCACGAGGACGCGCAGGACGTACAGCAGGCGGGCGACGATCACGATGACCGCGACAGCGGTGGATGCCTGCACACGGGACTTCTCACGGCGCGCCTTCGTCTCGATCTTGGCGGAAGCGAGCACTTCGCAGGCGGCGAGGGAGAGACCGTCGTACTCGGGAGAGATCCGATCCTGCGGCCGTTGATGCTCGGGCGAGAACCGCGCGAGCTCATTCGCGTCGAACCAGATCAACTGGCACGTGCGGCACGCATCGAGGTCGATGGCGTCCGCGCCCGCGCCGACGCGGGTCGCGTCGAGAGGGTTCGCGCAAGAGGGGCACGGATCTCCGGGCGTCCCGCGGCCGAGACCGTTCCAGAGCGACCGGACCCGCTTCCGCGGCGCGATGCGGCGCAGCGTCGCCGCCATGGCGACGACCCCGGCACACCGCGGACAACGGTCCACGCGGAATCCCGTGGACGTCTCGACCACAAGGTCCGTTCGGTCGCGCGGGCAGCGCAGCGGGTCGGCCACGGCGAGAGGCTATCCTCCTCGCCCGCGGGCCCGGCCCCGACTCCGGAGGTGTCGATGACGTGGAAGAGGGCCGTCTACGTGGCGCTGATGACGGCGGGCGTCGCGCTCTCCGCGCGCGGGGCGCATGCCGAGGAATCCGCGGCCGCCGCGACCCAGGAAGTCGCGCTGACCGGCGGACACGAGATGTTCCGCGTGCCGGCCGACTGGAAGGTCGAGCGCGCGGCCGCCGAAAAGGAACTCGAACGCTGGCACGTCAAGCTGCCGGGAGACCTCGGAACCGCCGACATCCTCTGCGGGAAGTACACGCCCGCCCGCGAGGAAGTCGTCGCGACGGCCGCCATCGCGTGGCAGTTCCCCGGCGCCGAATTCGAGGCGAAGCCGATCCCGCTCACCATGCGGCGGATCTGGGGTCCGGAGTCCGCCGAGTGGCTAGAGATCGCCACGGTGCGGATGTCGAAGCGCCGCGGGTACCTCCTCGTCCTGCGCGTCGCGAGGACAGTCGCGGACACGGTGCGCCCCGCGTTCGTCGAGGCGGCGAAGTCGTTCGAATCGACGCGCCCCGACGCGCCGGGCGTCCCCCGCGAGTACAAGTCCGTCGCGCGCGACGGCTACCTCTACCTGCTCCATCCGGCGGTCGCGGAGGCGGACATCGACCCGCTCCACAAGCTGTTCCTCGCGGTCGAGGGGCCGATCGCTGAGCGCTACGGCGGCGTCCCC
>JANNHP010000263.1:0-11402 GCA_031404455.1 Planctomycetia bacterium
CTCGAGCAGTGCCCGGCCGCGGACGGCGGAGGTCTCCGCGTCCACGAGGTCGACGAGCGTCCCCGCCGCGCGCGACTCGGCGAGCGCCGCGTCGAGCGGCCGCGCGAGACCCGCGTCGCGGCGCTGGCGCGCGTCGTCGGCGCGCGCCTCCTGCACGGCGAGGGAGGACCGCAGCACGAGGACGCGGCGCTCCACGAGCACGACGAGGAGGTGCGCGCGCGCGACGTCGAGGAGGACGGCGTCCTGCAGCGCGAGCAGGCGCGAGCGGCGCTCGTCCGCGGTCAGGTCCGTCCGGCGGATCTCGGCTTCGTCGGACACCGGGTTCGTGTCGATCCCGCCCGAGACCGGCGCGTCGAGGCCCGACTTCCTGTCGGCATTCACGGTGGACTCGTCGCGGAAGAGCTCCGGCGAGAACGAGAACCTCGGCAGGAACGCAGCGGCCGCGCGCTTGCCGTCGAGGAGTGCGCGGACGTACGCCTCGCCTTCGATGCTGAGGACCTCGTACCGCGCGTTCGCGAGCCGCATCGAGCCGAGCACGTCGAGCCGCGCGCCTCTCGCGGGGACCACGGTCGCGGAGGCGAGCCCGGCGTCGAGCACGCTGCGATACGCCGCGATGTCCTGCGATTCGTTCACGGCGCACGCGCCGAGTCCGAGCGCGAGGGCTGCGAGTCTCGCGACGCCGACTCTCACTTCTTCGCTCCGCTCGTGTCGGCGCCGGGAGCCGCCGCGCGCACCGCGGACCCCGCGACGAGCTCGGGCGGCGGTTCGAGCACGATCTCGTCGCCGAGGGCGAGACCGCTCGTGATCTCCAGCTTCCCGCCGAAGCGACGCCCGATCACGACGACCTTCTCCACGGCCTTCCCGTCGGCAACGACGAACACCTTGCGCACGCCGGCGAAACTGCGCACCGCCGACTCGGGAACGGTCGCGATCTCGGAGTCGACGCCGACGTCGATCTCCGCCGTGGCGAAGGCACCGGCCTTCAGCACGAGATCCGGGTTCTGGACGGAGATCTCGACGTCCACCGTGCGCGTGCGTTCGTCCACCTCGGGACGGATGCGCGAGACGCGGCCCTCCACCGGCTTCGGGTCCGCAGCGATCCACAGCTTCGCTGGGCGGCCGGGCTCCACGCCCGACATGCGCCGCTCCGGGACCTGCACCCGCAGTCGCAGCGGGTCGAGGTCCACGAGGCGGATGAGGGCCGCGCCGACGGACACGCGGTCGCCCGTCGCGACGAGACGCTCCGCGACGAGGAACGTCGCCGCGGCGCCGTCGCCGTTCGCGTCGCGCCCGCCGGCGGGCACCTTGTGCTCCGTGTCGCGCAGGCGTTTCTCCGCGGTGTCGAGTTCCGCGCGGCGCGTGCGGGCCGTGGCGAGATCGGACTGCGCGGTGAGCAGCGCGAGACGGTGTCCCGACACGGCCACCTCCCACGCGGTGCGGACGTCGGCGAACTCCTGGTCGCTGATGAGCGGGGGCTTCCTGTCGTGGAGGGTGGCCGTGCGGTCGAGCTTCGCCTTCGCGTTCTCCGCCTCGAGGCGCGCGCGCTCCACCGACGGGAGCTTCGCGAAGTCCACGTCGGACTCCGGGAGCGTCTCGAGCCCGAGCCTTGCGAGCGCCTCGGAGAGCGCGCGGCGGCGCTGGTCGCGCTCGAGGACGTAGACGGAGTCGTCCACCATGGCGAGAGCATCGCCCGACTTCACGCGGTCGCCGACGTCCGTGGCGATGGCGACGATCCTGCCCGCGACCTCGGCCGACACGACCACGACCTCATCGGCGTCGAGCGTGCCCGTGGCGCGGACGACGCGCGGCAGCGATGCCGCCTCGACGCGTCCGAGACGAACCTCGACCGGCGGACCCTTCGCCGCGACGGGTCCCGCGGTCTCGGGCGTCTTGCCGCAGGCCGCGAGCGCCCCGAGGAGCGCGAACGCAGCCGTCGATCTTCGGACGAGGGACGCGAGCATGTGCGAGGCCTTTCGCGCGCTGCGGAGGCGGAAGCGTACGGTCCCTCTCCGAGACGGACATCTAATGCGCCTCGCACCGGGGATCTTCGCGCGCTCTTCGGAAATGGGACCGCGCGCCCGCCGATCCGTACCTTTCGGCGCGATGCAGATCGTCGTCAACGGCGAAGCGAAGGACGTCGCGGACGGCACGACGATCGAGTCGCTCCTCGCGGCGCTCGCCGTCGACCGGCGGCGGATCGCCGTCGAGAGGAACCACGAGATCGTGCCCCGCGCCGAGCACGCCGCGACGCCGCTCGCGCCGGGCGACCGGATCGAGATCGTGACGATGGTCGGCGGCGGATGACGGTGACCGAGTCGGGGCGTTGTCGCTTGAATGGTGTGACTGGCGGGCGAAGCACTCGGTAGGGGCGGACCCCCGTGTCCGCCCGTCCGTGCGCGAGTGCCACGTGGGGCGGACACAGGGGTCCGCCCCTACCGAGACAAGGGCTTGACCGGTCGAGACCTGATGGACGGAAGGCGCGATACACGAGGACGAACCCATGACGAGCACGCTGCAAGTCGGCAAGCACGAGTTCACGTCGAGGCTCATCCTCGGCACCGGCAAGTACGCCACGTTCCAGTTGATGGAGGCGGCGCTCGCGGAGTCGGGGACGCAGTGCGTCACCGTAGCGGTGCGGCGCGTGCCGCTCGGACAGCCGGGCGATTCCATCCTCGACCACATCCCGAAGTCCTGCGTCCTTCTGCCGAACACGGCCGGGTGCTTCACCGCGGAGGAGGCCGTGCGGACGGCGCGGCTCGCGCGCGAGTTCGGCCTCTCGGACCTCCTGAAGCTCGAGGTCCTCTACAACCAGGAGTCGCTCCTTCCCGAGCCGATCGAGACGCTGAAGGCGCTCGACGTCCTCGTGAAGGACGGCTTCACGACGATGGTCTACTGCGGCGACGACCCGGTCCTCGCGAAGCGTTACGAGGAGCGCGGTGCCGCGGCGGTGATGCCGCTCGGCTCCGCGATCGGCTCGGGACTCGGCATCCTCAACCCGCGCAACATCGAGTTCATCCTGGCGCACGCGAACGTTCCTGTGCTCGTGGACGCCGGCCTCGGCTGCGCGTCGGACGTCGCCCAGGCGATGGAACTCGGCGCGGCCGGCGTCATCGTCAACACCGCCGTCGCGAAGGCGGCGGATCCCGTGGCGATGGCCCGGGCGATGCGTCTCGCCTGCGAGGCCGGGCGCTGGGGCTTCCTTGCCGGCCGCGCCGCGGCGGCGCCGGGCGGCGCGCCGAGTTCGCCGGTCTCGGGCGTCGTTCGCTGACGGACCGGACGTCGCGGTTCCTGCGGGGATTCGTCGCACATCACCAACTTCTCGCTGGCGTTGACGGCGGCGCCGCATCGACCCTGCCCGACAGCGCGAACTCATGACCCCCCAACTCCTCCTCGCCCTGCCCGGACTCGCCGTCCTCGGCTGGTACGTCGCGCGGCGACGCGCGGGCAGCGATCCCCTCGGCGACTGGCCGAACGGTGCCCTGCCCGACACCACGGTGGCGTTCGTCGGGGGCATGGCCGCGTGGCTCTTCGCGCAGGGGTTCCTTCCGGGACTTCTCGCCGGGACCGATCTCGGTCGCGACGGAGGTGCCGCGCTGGTCTCGCTCGCCACGGCCCTGGTCAACGTGCTCATCGCCGTGGCGCTCCTGCCGTCGGCGTCGCGCGGGACGCGCAAGCCGCGCCTTTCTCCGGGCGCGATCCTCGCCGCGGGGGCACTCGGGGCGCTGGTGGTCCTCACCGCGCAGGTGGCACTCGGTCTCGCGATCGAGTCGGCCGCCCAGGCCCTGGACTACGAGATCCCGGCGCAGGCGATCGTCGAGAGCGCGCAGCGGGCGAGCGGAGCCGAGGTGGTGACGTTCGGGGTCTCCGCGGTCGTGCTCGCGCCGTTCGCGGAGGAGATCTTCTTCCGCGGCGTCATGCTGCCCGCGCTCGCGCGGATCATGGACGGCCCCGCCGCGATCCTCCTGCAGGCCGTCTGCTTCGGCGCGATCCACGTCGGCGCGCTGAACACATGGCCGCTGGCGATCCCGCTCGCCTTCGTCGGCTGGGCGGCCGGGTGGATCTACGTGCGGACGGGGTCGCTCGCCGCGCCGATCGCGCTCCACGCCGCGTTCAACGCCATCAACTTCGCGCTCCTGCGGACCGCCTGAGACCTCCCGGTCAGCGGTAGGGCGCGAGCGCCGGGTCCGTGCTCTTCGTCGAGAAGTCCGCGTTCGCGAACTGCGTCGCGCCGCCGAGGTCGAGCATGTCCACCTTGATGCCGCCGACGTAGGTCCCGCCCGAGAACGACGTGCGGCTTCCGAAGTTGAGCGCCGCGGACCACGCGGCCCCGCTGACCGTGCAGTCGCTGACGAGCGTCAGGTCCGAGACCGCCGCCACCGTGATCCCGCAGCGTCCCGACGCGCGCACCTCGTTCGCGGAGAGGACGTCGCCCGTGCCCGTCACGCTGATCCCGTCGTAGAGCGCGCCGACGACGACGTTGTCCGCGATCGTGCTCGAGTCGCCGACGAGCACGATGCCGCTCCCGAAGCCGTACCGCCCGCCGGTCTGCTCCACGCGGTTGCGCCGGATCGAGGACGACGATCCTTCGACCCGGATCGAGTCGAGACAGGACCTGCCGCGGACGACGTTGTCCGCGATCTCGTGGCCGCGGCCGAGGACGACCATCCCCTCGGAGACGACGTGCGTCACGTCGTTGCCCACGACCGAGCCGGGAGTCGTGCCGTTCACGAGCACCACCGGACAGTCGCAGTTCGCGATCGCGGTGCGCCGCGAGACGATGTTGTCCACCACCAAGGGCGCGGCGCCTCCCACGGAGAGGCCGAACCGGCCGACGGTGCCGGTGTTCGCGCGGACGACCGCGGAATCGCCGCCGACGTGGAGCGTCGCCGCGCCGGACAGGCGGTTCGCCTCGACCAGAGCGGAGTCGCCGAGCACGTCGATCAGGCCGCCGGTGATCGTGTTGTCCTGGATCGACGCGGAGTCGACGCTCCACGCGAAGATGCTCCGCGTGCGGTTGCGGCGCACGATGCCGCCCGCGCCGTCGAAGATCGACACCTGTGCGGAGCGCGTGCAGACGTTGTCCTCGATCAGCGGCGTCGAGCCGTAGAGCGCGATCTCGCCGCCCGCGAGGCGGTTGCCGCGCGCGACCGCGTTCGTGGACGTGAAGGCGTAGATGGCGGCGAGCGTGCAGCGGTTGCCCTCGAAGAGGAAGTCCGTCACGCCGTTGCTCTCGACCATCGTCTCGTACTTCGGCGCGATGAACCGGTTCCCCCGGAGCGCGACGCCGTCGGCGCCGACCGTGACGTGGGCGTCCCGGAACGTGCAGCCCTCGATCGACGCGCCCGTCCCGTTGATCTCCCAGTCGCCCGACAGCACGGCGTTCTTCCCGATGAGAGCGACTCCGGAGCGCATGATGCGCCCGTTGCGCCACCGCCCGCCGCGGACGAGCACCCGGTCGCCCGGTTGAGCCGCGGAGAGCGCCGCCTTCAGGTCGGAGAAGTCCTCGGGCACGCGGAGGTCGGCCGCGAGGGCACCGGCCGACGCCGACGCGAGCGCGCCGGCGGCAGCGATCGGACGAAGGCCTCGCATCGGGAACTCCCTCGGGTCGACGTGCCCTCGACCCGTCGAGAGGCTACGTCCGGAAGTCCGCCGGTCAACCGGCTCAAAGTCCGTGAAGAAACCGCGATGCGCGGTCCCTTCACGGACTTTGTGAGAAGACTTGATGTGAGAGTGATCGTTTGGCCGGCGGGACGCATGTCGTTGGGACGAGGTAGACGGCAGCGCGCGCGAGTGGTCCGCAGCAGCGCCCCGGAGATGCGTGCGGTCGAACTGCTCGGCGCGCGCGCCTGAGCCGCGACGAGAGGCGGGTCCGGGACGAGTCGCGAGACTTGCGGACGTCGAATGACCTCGCGCGCCCTCTTCGCCGTACGTCGCGCGGACGAAAACGGGCGTAGCGAAGCCGCGCCCGACGACATCGAGCGCACGAAAACGCCGGAAGGCCTGCTGAAAGCTCGTGAAGAAGCCGCGCCTCGCGGTTTCTTCGCGAGCTTTCAGACGACGCAGACGGTCGAACCGTGGCTCGTGCCGATGACGGCCGCGCCGGCTTCGATCATCTCGATCGCCTGCCACTTCTCCTTGATGCCGCCGGAGGCCTTGACGAGGGCCTTGTCGCCGACGGCGCGGCAGAGGAGGCGGACGACGTCCGCGGTGCAGACGCCCGGGCCGTAGCCGGTGCAGGTCTTGATGTAGTGCATCCCGGCCTCGGCGAGCGTCTTCGCCGAGTTGTACGTCTGCTCCTCGTTCAGGTAGCCGACCTCGAGGATCGCCTTCACGAGCTTGCCGCGGGTCTGGCGCAGGATCGCGACGCCCTCCTCGCGCAGGTAGCGGGTGTCGCCCTCGAGTGCCGCGCCGATCGAGATGACGTAGTCGATCTCGTCCGCGCCGAGCGCCGCGGCGCGCATCGCCTCCTGCGCCTTGATGTCGGGGGCCTGCGTCCCGTGGGGGAAGCCGACCACGCACACCACGCGGACGCCCGAGTCCACGAGGCGGCGCTTCGCGTGGGAGACCGCGCCGCTCGGGACCACGAGGCCGCGGTAGCGGAGCTTCAGCGCCTCGTCGCACGCGGCGTCGATGTCGGACATGACCGCGTCGGGCTTCAGGCACGTCTGGTCGATGAACGCGGCGATGTCTTCGTGGGCGGGGTCGTCGACGGTCATCCAAGTCATTCATCGGAGATGCGGGGGAGAATCCTGATTCGGACGTGCGTGGCGAGGCTCGGGGAGCGGGACGACTTCCTCGGACGTGGAACGTCCCCAGGCTCGCGGATCCGTCTAAGATCGGGCTCGATGCCGATCGACCACCGTGCCGAGTACGACCTCGCCGCCGCCGCCGCCGCGCGACTGCGCGACGCCGGCTTCGGCGACGCCGCCGTTGCGATCCAGACCGGGTCGGGCATCGCGCCGCCGGATCTCGCGTCGAGGAGGACGCTCGCGTGGACCGACATCCCGGGCTTCCCGCGCGCCACCGCACCGGGGCACCGAGGCGCGATCCACCACGGCCTCTGCCGCGGCGTGCCCGTGCTCGTGCTCGAAGGGCGGCTTCATCTCTACGAGGGTCACGCGCCGGCCGAGGTGATCCGCCCGATCCGCGCGGTCGGTCTCGCCGGCGTGCGGTCTGTGATCCTCACGAACGCGGCGGGCGGCGTGCGCGAGTCGCTGCGCGCGGGCGACGTCGTCCGCGTGACGGACCACATCAACCTCCAGCGCTCGGACCCGCTCGCGGGCGTGAACGATCCGCGGTTCGGCGACCGTTTCGTCGTCACGGCGGGGCGCGCGCACGACCGGACGCTCGGCCGCTTCGCCGCGGAAGCTGCGCGGGAACTGGGCATCGCTCTCGCCGACGGTGTGTACGCGGCCGTGCCGGGGCCGAGCTTCGAGTCGCCCGCCGAGGTGCGGATGCTGCGCGCGATCGGCGCCGACGTCGTCGGCATGTCGACGGTGCCCGAGGTGCTCGCGGCCACGCAACTGGGCCTCCGCGTGCTCGTGCTGTCGCTCGTCGCCAACCCCGCGGGCGTGGTGAAGGACGACGCGACGGCCGAGGCCGAGGTGCTCGCCGTCGGCGCGTCGCACGGCGGCGCGCTGACGAGGATCGTCGAGGGCGTCGTCGCGCGGATCGGCACGGAGACGTCGTGACGCCGCGCGCCGCGATCGTCGCCGCCGTCCTCGGGGCGCTCGCCGCGACGTCGTGGGCGCTCGACGCCGAGCTGAGGAAGCAGGCGAAGGACGGCAACGCCGCCGTGCGCGCCGACGCGGCACGGGCGCTCGCGCGGGAGGGCTCCGCCGACGCCGCGCGCGTCCTCGCCGAACTCCTCGCCGACCGGGAGCCCGCCGTGCGCGACGCCGCGGTCCTCGCGTGCGAGGCGCTGACGGGTCCGGAGGCCGTCGGCGCGCTCGCGACGGCCGCGAAGTCGAAGGACGAGCTCACGCGCCGCAACTGCGCCGAGGCACTCGGCCGCACGAAGTGCGAGGCCGCGCTCATCCCGCTGGAGGCGCTCGCCAAGGACCCGTCGCCGCAGGTGCGAGCGGACGCGGCCGACGCGCTGTGGTACGGGAGCGGCGCGAAGGCTCTGGCGATCGTCGGCGTCGCCGCATCCGACAAGGACCCGTTCGTCCGCGCCGCTGCCGTCGAAGCGGCCGGGCGCGCCGATCCCGAGGCGGCGCTGGATCTCGTGCGCAAGGCGCTCGCCGACCCCGACGACGGCGTGCGCTGCGTCGCCCGGTCGACGTTCCGGATCGTCGCGCCGAGAGACGCCCTCGCCGGTCTCGCCGCCGCGGCGACCGACGCGAGCTGGCGCGTCCGCGCGCAGTGCGTGGACGACGCCGCGTTCCTCCGCGAACGTCCGGCGCTCGACGTCCTCGTCGCGCTCGTCGCCGACAGGGTCACGCGCGTCTCCGCCGCGGCGCACCGCGCGCTCCAGCGGCTCTCGGGGAAGGAGATCGGCCGCGACGCCGAGCTCTGGGCCGCGTGGTGGACGACGAACCGCGAGACGTGGAGCGCGCCGCTCGCGGAGCGTCGCGACGTCCCGGACGACCCGAAGCGCACGTCAGCGAGGTACCACGGCCTCGACATCGCGACCGACGCAGGCGTGTTCGTCGCCGACCTCTCCGGCAGCATGAAGGACCCCGTCGGTGGCGGCGAATCGCGCACATCCTGGGACGTCGCCGCGGAGGAACTCCGCCGCACGATCGGCGCGCTGCCGGACTCGTTCGTCACGAACCTCGTCTTCTTCCAGCGCGAGGTCCACTCCGCGTTCTCGGCGGCGCTCCCGCTCTCGAAGGCCGCGCGCGTCAAGGCCGAGGCGTTCATCGCGGGCGGCTCGCCCGGCCAGGAGGGCGACCTCCTCGGCGCGGTGCTCACGGCGCTCGCGGACGACGCGACGGACACCGTGTTCCTCCTCTCCGACGGCGCGCCGAGCTGCGGCGAGCTCATTGAGCGGAGCCGCGTGCGCGCGGCGATCCGTCAGCGGAACCGCACGCGCATGTGCGTCATCGACACGATCGGCTTCGGCGCGACGAAGGCCGCGGAGCGGAGCTTCCTCACGGGTGTGGCAAAGGACTCGGGCGGCCGGGCGGTGTTCCGCGGGGAGGGTGGGAGATGAGGCGGTCGCTGGGGTTCGTCGTCGCGCTGGCGCTCGCCGGTTGCGGCGGCGTCGGGTCTCCGGTGAAGGACGTCTACGGCGGCGAGTCCAACTGGGCCGTGGTCGAGGCGCCCGAGAAGGTGACGGCGTTTCGCGTCATCCGCCCCGGCATCCTGAAGTACGTCCAGGCACCCGAGACGATCGGCGGCTTCGAGATCACCGACGGCCCGTTCGACTTGGACGCCGCGGCGTCGGCCGACCTCCGGGCGATCCTCGCCGACGAATCCATCTACGACTTCGAGCGCGCGAAGGGCTGCGACTTCGACCCCGGCGTCGCGTTCCGATTCGCGAAGGCGGGCGCCGCGCTCGACGTGCTCCTCTGCTTCTCGTGCGACGACCTCGCCTCCTACGAGGGCACGAAGCGCGTGGGCGGCGAGGACTTCGACCGCGCGCGTCCGCGCCTCCTCGCGATCGTGAAGCGGCTCTTCCCGACCGACGAGAAGCTGCAGGCGCTGAAGTAGGGACGGGCCTTCGTGCCCGCCCTGGTTCGATCGCGATCGAAAGCGGATCGCACGTTCCACCCGGGTTGGCACGGAGGCCCGCCCCTGCAGACGGGCTGTCCAACGTCCGGCGCCTTGATCGCCCGTGCGCGGCGTCAGCGGACGAGCGGCTTCTCAGTGAAGCGGAGCGTCACATGCTCGCAGCGCACGCTCCACTTCGCCTCCACGCGGACCGGCGCGCACTCGACTTCGTGACCGGAGGTGAACGCGGACACGTCCCAAGTGCCGGGGGGCACGAAGACGATGCCGTCGGCGGGCACGAGACTCGTGCCGCCGCCGGCGCCGTTCGCACCATTCCAGTTGATCCCGACGCCCTCGCGGCCGAGCGACCCGTCGGCGAGGACGACGGTGACCGGGAGTTCGACGACGGGACGTGCTTCGAGGTCGAACCGCTGTCCCGGTCTCACCAGGCAGTTCCGGTTGTCGCCGCCCGGCCCGATCGCGTAGCCCTCGGCCCACGCGCTGATCCGGTGCACGGCGTCGGCGAGGTCGTGCAGTTCGAACTCGCCGCGGGAGCCGGTCACGTCCTCCCGGACGGTGGCCGCTCGCCACGCGGCGCGTGCTGCCGCGTCGCGGATGGATTCGCCGGCGGTCGGCCGCGGCGCCGCGCGGCCCTGGGTCGGACTCAGCACGGAGTTCGGCTCGGGCACCCAAGCTCGGACGAGCGCTCCCGCGAGCGGCTTGCCGTCCCGGTCGAGCACGAGTCCAGTGATGGACGCCGCGGTGCGCGGCGGCGGCGCGTACGGGCTCGTGTCGTGGCGGGTCGCCGCGAGCAGTGCCCAGACGGCCAGCGCGCCTCCGAAGGACGTGAAGAGCAGCGCCCGCGTCATCGCGGACTTCGCGGCGGTACGTTCGTGACGCGTCGCGTCCATGGGGGAACTCCGACGCCAGACTACTACGAGCCGCCGCGGATCGCCGCCGCGACGGCCGCGAACCGTTCGTTCGGCACGGTGACCGAGAGGTCGTAGAGCTCGATCCGCCACGCGCCGTCTGCGCCGCGCGCCGCGACGCCGCTGCCGCGGAGCGCGCCGTACTTCGCGTGGACGAGGTCCTCGTCGAACCACCCTATGTCGCCGCGGACCGTCACGCCGCGGCGCGTGCTCGTCATCGTCCAGCCGACGCCGCCCGCGAAGCGCTCGCGGACGAACTCGCGGAACGCCACGCCCTGCCAGCGCTCCGCGGCGTCGGTGCCGAGGAAGACGCCCTCCGGCGCGAACCGCGCGAGGAGCGCCGTCTCGTCGGCGCGCGCGGCGGCAGCGTGGAAGGAGTCGAGGAGGTCGTCGATCGCGCGGCGTTCGGCGGCGGGCATGGCGGGCTCCGGGAGACGAAGTCGCGGCCCAGTCTGACCGACGGTTTCGCCGGTGGGGCGCGGAACCGGGCCGATCCGCGCGCGCACCGCTCCGGCGTACACTCGTCGCGTGCGCTGCGCGCTCGTCCTCGCCGGGTTCCTCGCGACGACGCTCGCCGCCTGCGGACGCGAGCCGGTGCCCGCGCGGACGGAGACGCCGGCGCCGCCCGCTGCGCGCGTCGTCGATCCGCCGCGCCGCGCGCCCGAGAAGTCGCCGGAGACGCCCGCGTCGGAGGCGCCCGCCGTGCTGCCGCCCGAGCAACGGCCGTACGTCGCGACGCGGACGCTCGCCGGGCGCGTCGTCGATCCGAAGGGCCGTCCGGTCGAAGGCGCGCGCGTCGAGTTCGGCGGCGCGAGC
>JANNHP010000264.1:0-33517 GCA_031404455.1 Planctomycetia bacterium
CAGCGATGTATTCGTGTCGGCGGCGGGGGCAGTGCCCGTATCCGGCTACTGTCTGGTGACGGTCTTTGCCAACGGGATCCCAAGCGCCTCGGCGCGCGGCCTGGGCGGGAGCGGGGGGCTTCGCCGCGGGGCGCGCGGCGCCGGGCTGCGCCGGACGCGGCGCCGGAGTCTTGCCGGAGCCCGGGTTGGGGTTCGGGCGACGTGTGGGATCGGTCATCGGAAGAGAACCTCCATCGGCGGGACGAGCGCCGGGCTCCCGCGGTGCGTGCGGTCCCGACGAATGGACGGACGGACACGAGGATCGGCGGCCGCTAGACACCACCGCCGGACGGGGACGGGGGATCCTTCGGCCGCTCGTCGCCGAGCTTGCGCTCGAACATGGCCCGGAAGTCGGCCGGGCTCACGCCGGAGACCGTCCTTCTTCGGCCGCCGCGGCGGACGAGATACACGATCCCGAAGACGAGCGCCAGAAAAGCCGTCATGACGCCGAGGCTGGTCCACGTCTTCGCCTCGGCCTTCGGCTTCTCGATGATCGAGACGGTGCGCCCGATGAGCCACGGCGCTGACCTCAGCTTGCCGTGCTTCGTCTCGTACGTCACCGTGCGATAGAAGACCGCGTCGAGCTCCATTCCGTCGTAGCCCTCGTCGAACTCGGGCGGCCGGTCGAGCAGGTCGAAGAACACGATGGGGGACTCGTCGTCGGGGTCCGCGATCGGTCCGCGGAAGACGTCCACGCGCCCAGCGACCGGCTGGTCGAGCCTGACCGCCCCGAAGCTGTGGTGGATGACGCCCCGCATGCGGACGAACTGTCCGCGGTAGGCCTCGGGGTTCTCCATGACCTCGGCGTAGTGGAGGTTCAGCGAGAACTGCAGGTTCTCCTCGATGAACTTCTCGTCGAGGTTCGCCATCACCTCGAGGGCGTGGCGCCACGCAGGCTCCTCGGCGAAGTCGGTGCGGTCCTTCACTTCGAAGAGCTCCGGCCCGAAGAGTTTCTCGGCGAACGCGCGCTTCTCGTCGCGCGCCTTCTCGGTGGACGCGATCGCTTCGGCCGTGGTGCCGGTCTCGACCTTCGCAGGCCTCGCGAACACCGGGTCCGAGGTCTCCTGCGGGCGGGAGAAAGTCCAGGCGGCGAGTGCCGCCCCGAACGCCATGACCACCCACATCAGCCGTCTGAAGATGGCCGGGTTCGACACGGCGGACGTCTGCCGGGCGGGCGCGAGCCAGTCGCGGTCGCGGGTGCGCTTGCGCTTCGAGCGCCGCGGGCGGGGCATCGGCGGGACGCCGCCCTCGCCGGGCGGCTTCGGGTCGTCGGTCACGCGATCCTTCTCTCCGAGGCGGGGCGCGGACGGAAACGATTCGGGTGCGCCGTGCCGCGGGCTCATCGTCCGCTCCCGCGCGCGACGGGCGGCCTGCCCATCGCGAACTCCACGTTCGCGATGCCGATCCGCTTCGCGAGGTTCACGACCGTCGTGACCTCGCTCCACGCAATGCGGGGGTCCGCGTCGATCGTGAGGGGCGCCGCTTGGACGCCCTTCTCGGTCCACGCGTCCTGCGCGGTCCGGAGCGACCGTTCGAGGTCGGCGTCGTCCGGGACGTTGCGGGAACCGAACTTCCGCGTGACGACGCCGCTCGCCTCGTCGAAGAGCATCGCGACGCGGATCTCGCTCGGCAGGGGCACGAAGGGCTGCTGCGAGTCGGGGATGCCGCGGTCCTTCGGCAGCCACGTGTCGAACCGGCCTTCCAACTGCCGGAACTTGAACGAGCACATGAAGAAGACGCAGAGGCAGAAGATGACGTCCACGAGCGGGACGACGTTGATGGCGACCGGGTTGTCGCGCGGGTCCTGTGTGCCGGCCATGTCGCGCCTCCTGTGAAGGGCGCGATCTCCTCGCCGCGCATCCTAGCCCGGACTGGCGGAGCGTGTGGAGCGAGGCGGCGAAAACGAAGAAGGCGCGCCGTCCTGGAAACGGCGCGCCCTCGTGAAAGCGTTGTTCGGCGGACTACTTCGATCCCGGCTTCTTCGGCGGGGCGCCCATCGCGAACTCGATCTTCTCGATTCCGCAGCGCTTGATGATGTTCACGACGGTGATGACCTCGCCCCACGGGATGCGGGCGTCGCCGTCGATCGTCACCGGGGCGTCGGGCTTGCCCTTCTGCACCCAGGCCTGGTGAGCTTCGAGGATCGACCTCTGCAGCTCCTCGTCCTGGGGAATGCTCCTCACGCCCATCTTGCGCGTGAGGACCTGGGTCGCCTCGTCCCACATGAGGGCTACGCGGACCTCGGAGATGAGCTCGAGTGAAGGAAGTCCCTCCGAGCCCTTGTCCTTCGGCAGCCACGAGTCGAACTTGCCCTCGAGCTGGCGGAACTTGAACGAGCACATGAAGAAGACGCAGAGGCAGAAGATGATGTCGACCAGCGGGACGACGTTGATCGCCATCGGGTTGTCGTTCGGATCTTGTGAACCGGCCATGTCGAGCTCCTACGGGCATCTCGCCCGGCACCCGCGGCAGTGGCCGCGGGATCGTGGACTTCCTAGTTCGTCGGCGGCTTGGAAGCCCCGACCTCGATCTTGTAGAGCGTGGACTCCGCGCAGGCCTGCATGGCCTGCTGGATCATGCCGTAGGGCGCGTCCTTGTCCGCACGGATGGTCACCAGCACCGCAGAGAGGTACCTCGGCGGATTGGTGCCGGGCAACGGGACGTCCTCACGCTTACGCTCGGCGACGAGCTTCAGTTGTTCGAGCAGGGCAAAGTAGTCGGGGTACTCGATGCCGGCGATCGCGAACTGCCAGTTGGTGATGGCCCGGAACGTGGGCGTCAGACGGTCCGCGTCCGAGGTCGGGTCGCGGACCGGGTGGATGTTGATGACGCAGTACGGCGTTTCGTCGTCCTTGTTCACATCGACGGCCTTGTCGGCCTGCGGAAGCTGCACTTCCGTCGATTCGCGGTGGCTCATGTCTCCGCCGACCATCAGGAAGAGCAGCAGCAGGAACATGATGTCGACCAGGGGTACGACGTTCACCGCGACGCTCTCTTCGACAGCCGGTGGGGCGTGCTTGCTCATGGTTTCTCTCCGGGGCTGCGATCCCTGCTTTCGCGGCTAGTGCTGGGCGTGCTGCACAGCGACCGGCTTCAGGATGTCCACCGCCTCGACGTTCATGTTGAGGCACATCTTCGTGACCTTGTTCTTGAAGATGAAGTAGAGGACGAGGAACACGATCGCGATGAAGAGTCCCATCGTCGTGTTCACGAGCGACTCGTACACGCCGCCGGCGAGGTCCTTCGGCGTCGGAGCCTTCAGCGTCTCGATGACCTGGAAGGACGAGATCATGCCCGTGACCGTGCCGAGCAGGCCGAGCAGCGGGGCGATGTTGCCGAGGAGCGACAGGTAGCTGATCTTCGCCTGCAGAGCGAACGTCTCTTCGGCCGCGGCGAGCTCGAGCGAGCTGATCATCTCCTCATAGCCGGCCGCGCGCGAGCGCAGCGCCGAGCCCACGAGCGAGCCCACGTATCCGCCGCTGTTGTCGGCGACTTCCTGGGCCTCGTCGTAGTTGCCTTCCTCGAGGAGCGCCGAGAGCTCCTCGGAGACCTCGGGCGGCGAGATCTTCTCTCGCTTGATGTTGATGAAGTGCTCGATCGTGAGAGCCGTACCCGCGATGGAGATGCCGACCATGAGGTAGCCGACGATGCCGGTGGCCTCGAAGAGCTCCATCATCGACTTGCCCGGCGGGTGCGCCGCCTCTTCGGCGAACGCCGACTGGGAGACGACGGCCAGAGTCATCATGGCGAGAGCGACGAAGAGGGTCCTGCGCGACGCTTTCATGTCCTACGTTCCTTCCTTCCAGGGGTTGCCGAGCCGAACTCGGCGGGAGATGCCGTGACGGGGACTCCGGGCCTCGCCCAAGGCCGGAGCTTTACTTTCTACCATCGATGTACGGAGAGCCCGGGAACTTTGTCTGGAGGTAGTCGAGGCGTTCCTTCGCCCGGTTCGCGTTGATCTTCTTGCGCTCCGCGTTGGTCTCGATCTCGGAGAGCGCCTTGAAGCAGTCGTGCGCCCCGCGCAGCGCGTGCTCGTACTCCGAGGTCGGCTCCCCCGAGACCGGCGTGTAGAGCACGCAGCCGCGGAGGAAGGCGTAGAGGGCGTCGGTCAGGAGGTCCGCGTCGGGCTTCGCCCGGCCGGTCTCGTACATGATGTCGCCGAGTCCGTTCCACGCGCCCGCGAGGACGAGCGGCGGGACGTCGCGCGAGACCATGCTCCGGTACTTCGCCTCCGCCTCGGCCGTCTTCTTCTGACGGAAGAGACACCGCGCGATGCCGAGCTCGGCCTGGGCCTTCACGGAAGGGTCGGTCGCGCTGTCGAAGACCTGCTTGTAGGTCGCCGCGGCGCTCGCGAAGTCGCCGGTCGCCTCCTGCACCTGTCCCTTCAGGATGTTCAGGGGCGAGGTGTCGATGCCGGCCGCCTTGGCGCCGTCGAAGAGGAGCTTCAGCGCGGCGTCGGCGTCGGCCGCCTTGTTCTTCGCGAGGTAGGCGTGGATCAGGTTCTCGCCGCCGCCCTGCACGAGGAACTGGCACTTCGGGTACTGCTTGAAGAGCTCGCTGTACACCGCGATGGCCTGGTCGGCGTCGCCCGCGCGCTTGTAGCTCGCGCCGAGGAGGTTCAGCACGTGCGGCTTCAGCACGGGGCGCAGATCGCCCTTCTTCCTCAGGTCCTCGAGGAGGGGGATCGCGTCGTTGAAGGAGCCCGTGTCGGCGTAGCCCTTCGCCCGCTTGAATTCGGGCGAGCCGCCGTAGTCGATCGACTTGATGAGCTTCCACCCGAAGGTGAGCTTCGCCTTGCTCACGATCACGTTGCAGCCGTTCAGGTCCTCGGACTCGATCTTGCCGACCGACGTCGTGTTGTCCTTCTTCTTGATCGTGTCGTCGCCCTCGTCCTGGGCCTGCGCGACGGCCGCGCCGAAGCCGAGAGCGAAGAGCGCGAGGGCTGCGATGCCAACCCGGGAAACCGATTTCATCGTCGTCGTCTCCTGTTCGGTCCTGTGACTCGTCCTAGAACTTCTTCTTCAGCTCCGCGATCGTCGCCTCGAACAGCGCCTTGTAGCCGTACTTCCCGTCGTCGAACGTGGCGCTGATGTTGCGCTGGGCGTCCTTGACGTTGAGCTGCGCGTCCTTGTAGTCGCCGTTGTCCATCAACGCCCGGATCAGGTGGTAGCGGGCCGCCCAGTAGGTCTCGGGGCTGGTGTCGGGCTTCAGCGTCTGGAGCAGCGGCGTGAAGATCGTCCGGAGCGCGCGCGTCAGACGGCTCTTGTCGTTGTCCTTCGCGAACGACAGACGCTCCGAGACGCCCCACTCGAGGTAGGCGTACACGAGCTCCTGCTTCGCCTTCTGCACGGCGTTGTCGAGACGGTTCGGAATCTTCGGGTTGACGAGCGGCTCCTGCTCGAAGAGGCGCGCGTAGATGCCCGCGGCCTTGACGTACTCGCCGAGGAAGCCGTACGTGCGCCCGAGGTTGATCGTCATGCGGTAGTCGGGCGTCTGGGCGAGCGCCGCCTCGTAGATCTCGGCGGCCTTCACCCAGTAGTCGAGCGCCTTCTTCGGGCCCGGCACCCAGTCCACGAAGCTCACGCGCGAGTCGGGGATGCCGTTGAAGGTCAGCCCGTACGAGAAGAAGCGGTTGCCGACGTCGGTCATCTCGCCGGCGTTCTGCGACGCCGTGCCGTCGACCTGCGGCTTGATGCTGATGTAATAGAAGCGCGCTGCGCGCTTCCAGAGGTCTTCGCCTTCGAGCGAACCGGGCTTCTCCTTGAACTTGTCGAGGCCCTGCTGGTCGAGCGCGCGGGCGAGCTGACCGGCGGGCCCGGCGACGGCGTTCTTGTCACGCGCCGCGAGATCGTTGACCCACTTCTCGGCTTCGTCGAACTTCCCCTGCGAGAGGAAGAGCCGGCCGCGGAGGTTCTGGATCTCCGGCCCCTTGGAGGGGTCCTTGGCCCAGTTCTTTTCGAGCGCGTCGATCGCGGCCGCGGCGTCGGCGATCCGGCCGAACGCGGGGAGCATGTAAAGCCGGGCGAGCGAGAGCCTGGCGATGTACTCCTGCTCGTCGAGCGCGCTCTGGACCGTCGGATCGATCGACTTGCCGCGCGCGGCCTCGATGGCGGCGATCGTCTCCCTGAAACTCGACTCGGCGAGGCCGTAGTTCGTCTTGGCGTCGGCTTCCTTCTGCTCGCTCGCGAGCTTCGCCGCATGCTGGAAGTAATCGAGTGCGATCTTGAGCCGCGCCTTGGTGTAGTCGGTGGAGTTCGTCTGAACCGTCTTCAGGACCTCGATCGCCCCGAGGAAGTCGCCCTCGCCTTCGAGGTTGTTCGCCTTCATGATCTGGACGTTCGAGGCGCGGGGGTGCTTCGGGTACTCGCGGATGAGGCGGTTCATCCCCTCGTCGATCTTCTCTTTGTAGTACTTGCGCTTGCCCGAGCGCTGCGCGAGAGCGTAGCAGTCGATCGCGCGCACGAGGGCTTCGGCGGCGTTCTTCGCCTTCGGGAAGCGGTCAACGGCGGTCTGGTAGGCGAGCGACGCCTCCTCCATCCAGCCCCGCTTCTGGTAGGCGAAGCCGATGAGGAGGAGCGAGTCGCAGCCGGCCTCCTGCTCGTCCGCCGTGCCCGCGGTCTCGGCGATGACCTGACGGGCGATCGCGATGCCGCGATCGAGGTCGTTCGCGGCGACCCTCAGCTCCGCCGTCTTCATCTTGTCGAGGTACGTCCCGCCGCCCGCGCGGTCGACGATCTCGCGGCCCCACGCGGCGCCGATGCCGGCGGGGTCGATCTTGATCATCCCCTTGCCGGTCTCGATGCTGCCCTTGACGTCGCCCGACGCGAACTGCGCGTCGGCGACCTCGCGGGCGACGGCCATCGACTGCGGCGATTCCCAGGGCTCGGGGGTGCTGTCGAAGAAGTCCTGACCGACCGCGATGACGTCGGCCGGCTTCTTCATCTCTTTCAGGATGAGCATCTTCTGCAGCATCCCGTAGCAGACGATGTCGACGACGTCCCGCGCGCCGATCGGCCAGACCAGCTTCGGCTTGTTGTCGGGGCCGGTGACCTTCACCTTCTCGCCCCACGACTCGCGCACCTGGATCGCCTGGTCGATGCTCGCCACGCCCTCCGCGGGCTTGCCGATCTCCTTCAGACAGAGACCGACGTCGATCGCCGCGTAGATGTTGAAGATGGTGTCGGTGTACTCGAGGTCGAACTCGCCGTATTCGTACAGGGCCGAGTTGCAGAGCTCGATCCGCTTGCCGGAGCCGGGCGAGAAGAGCAGCGAGTGGAAGTAGAGCGTGCGGGCGTAGTTGTAGCGGGCCGACATGAGCTTGAACTCGATGTCGTCGTCCTTGGGGTCGATCGCCTTCAGCTCCTCGATACGCTGCTTCGACGCCGCCTCGGCGCGCAGGAAGAGCCCGTCGCCCTCGGAGCGGAGCGCCTCGAGCACCTTCTCGTCCTTCAGCTTCTTGATCGCCTGGGTGATCGTCTCGCCGATCGTCCCGTAGAGGTCGGGCAGTCCGTTGCGGCAGTCCTCGGAGGCCTGGGTGCCCTTGTACGTCTCGATGAACTTCTCTTTCGCCGTGAGCACCTTGACGAGCTCGTCCTTCCTCTTGACGAGGTCGTCGAGCTTCATCGCCAGTTCCTGCGCGACGTCGAGCTTGATCAGGTCGATGATCGCCTTCGCCTCGGGTCCGGTGGCGGCCCCGCCCGTCTTCTCGACCACGCCGAGCAGGCGCTCGGCGAGGTCGGGGTAGCCGTTCGCGACGAGGGCCTTCGCGAAGTCGATGTCGTCCTTCTTGTTCAGGACCCTCTCGGTCGGGCCATCGGCGAGTGCCAGGGCCGGCAGCGCGAGGAAGAGGCCTGCGGCGATGAGACGTCGTTTCATCGAGGAGATCTCCGGGTCATTTCTTCTCGTCAATCGGTTCCTTGACGGCTTCCTTCGGATCGCGCTTCTTCAGCGCGGACGCGCCGAACGCGTTCTCGTAGCGGTAGTAGACCTCGAGCGTCAGCACGTTGATCGCGACGCGGTAGATCGGTCCGCCGCCGTGGCTCCAGCGGTCCGGCGTCGGCCATCCGCCGCGGGCGCACGTCTTCGTGTCGTCCTGGAGGGGGAGCAGCGCGTCGGTGAGAGCGCGGTTCCACGCGTTCCAGTACTTGCCGGAGCGCTTCGGGCTGTCGGGGCCGTCGAGCTGGTTGAGCGCGAGCGTGCCGTAGTACCAGTAGTAGTAGTCGACCGAGAGCGTGTCCTTCGTGACGACCGGCAGGTCCGTGAGCATCGCCTTCGCCGAGAGGTCGAGGACCGGGTCGTCGATGTTCTTCTCCACGAACGTTCGCACGCACATGCCGAGGGCGCCGAGCGTGGCGGCGTGGAACGCGTAGTTGTCGCCCTCGCCGGCAATCTTGCGCCCGACCTGCAGCGGGTCCATGTAGGCGACGCGGCCCTTGTCCACGGTGACGTGCTTGACGAACTCCATCGCGCCGAGCATCGATTCGTGCGGCACAGTGAGTCCCGCGAGCTCGCCGGACTTCAGCGCCATGACGACCCACGCGGTCGCGGAGATGTCGGCCTCGTGCTGCTTCGCCTTCCACTCCTTCTCGTCGGGGTACGCGGCCTTGCCCTCGGGGCCCTCGAGCCACTCGCGCGGCTCGTAGCGCCAGCCCCAGAGTCCGGTCCCGTTCGGGTTCAGGCGCTGCGCCTTCACGAGGAAGTCGAGGCCGCGCTGAGCGGGCTCCTTCCACTGGATCTGGCCCGTCATGCCGTACGCCTCGCACATCGCGAGGGTGGCGAGCGACTCGTTGTAGATGTGGCCGTCGTCGGAGAACCGGCCGTCCTTGTGCGCCGCCTGGCGCGCGCGCAGCCACTTCAGGCCGTTCGTGACGACCTCGCCGAGGCGCGTCCGCTTCGCCCGGACGATGTCGACGACCTTGACCTTGCTGGTGTGGTCGAAACCGGCGCCGAGGAACGCGAGGAGCGAGAGCCCCGAGAGGCCCTCGTTGTACTGCGCGCTGAACGAGTCGGCGTGGTCGCCGGGGACGCAGCCGGCCTTTGCGTCGCACACGCCCTTCAGCTTCTCCGCGCACCAGGAGCCGTCCGTCTGCTGGTGCCGGACGAGCCAGATGAGCCCGTTGCGGACGGCCTCCTCGGTGGCGACGGTCGGACCGCCAGCGCGTCCGGATGCGAGACCAGTGCCGGCCTTGGAGCGTCCCGCCCAGGCGGACGGCTTGCCCGTGCCGGCGTGCCCGCCGCTGGCGCCCACGCCGAGGGACGATCCGCCGGTGGGCGAGCTCGGCGCCGCGTCGGGATCGGCGCTCGGATCGCCGACTTCCTTGGTGAGGTCCTCCTCGCCGGTGACGACTTCGGCGGTGAGGCCGAGGTCACGGTCGAGCGAGACGAGCTCTGCGTCCTCGTTGCGGGGCTTCGGGATGGCCGTCCGGTCGACGATAGGGTCCGGGGTGGCCTCGGGATCCGCGTCCTCGGGCTTCGACTGCTTCGCCACGCCGATCGTGGCGGGAGGCGCGTCGTCCGTAGCCTTGTGCGTCTGGACGTACATGATGCTGAGCGTCGCGATCGCGATCACGTGCAGCACGACGGCGATGACGACCCAAGGTGCGTTCTTGATCGTCTTCTTGATGAACACCATGGGCCGGAATCCGCCGGAGGAGGCGGCCCGGTGCGACGTGTTCGGGCCGGCCTTCGGGGAACCGCCCTTTTCCGCCTCGGGAGGGGTCGTTGCAGTCTCGGGTATGGGTGATTCTCCAGTCGGCAAGGGCGCGCGCCTCCGCGATCCTATCTCCGGTTGCCGGGACGGGGCGCCCGTTCTATCAGGCCGGCGTCGCTTCGTCACGCATCAGGAACCCTCCGCCGGGAGCGTCAGCGAGAAGTCCACGGCGTCCTTCGCGCAGGCGTCGCAGTAGCCGAGGCGGCCCGTCAGATTCTGCAGAGTGCGCTCGGCGAGCTTCCGGTCGGCGTCGGGGAGGTCCTTGAACTCCGGCGAGCCGTGGAGGAGGAGCTGACGCTGCACGCGCGTGACGGTGTCGCGGCGCTCGTCGAAGAAGCGCTGCCGGAGCGGCCGGAGCAGGTCGGGGAAGAGCTTGCGGAACTCGATCGGCCGTTCGGTCGGATGGTCGACCGCATAGGCTCCGATCCGCGAGACGAGCGCGCGGCGCCACGCGTCGATCGGACCGTGGATGGGGAAGACGCGCTCGACCGACTCGAGCAGCTTCAGGTCCGGCTCGATCGTGCGGCCGGTCGAGGGGTCGCGCACGCTCTCGCGGCGGGTGTGCGCCACGAGGTGGTGGAAGTAGGCGTCGAACCGGCGGTCGTACTCCGACTGCGTGACGAGCTCCATCGCGTCCTCGACGTCGTGGACGATCCACCGTCCGAGCTGGTCCACCGTCGCGGCGAGGATCGCCTCCGGGTCGTGGTAGCCGCCTTCGGCTTCGAACTGCAGGAAGCGGTACGTGGACTTCTCCTGGATGAGGGAGGCGAACTCCTTCTGGACCGCCGACGGCGTCACGCAGGCGCCCTCGCCGCGCACCGCCGCGCGCAAGAGCGTCGCTCTGAGGTCCCGGATGCTCGCGCCCGCGCGGCCCTCGAACCTGAGGTCGCGGTCGTGTTCGTCCCGGACCCGGGCGATGGCACGGACGAGCGTGACTGCCTGGTCCTGCTCGAGGCGCTCCGGGGCTCGCGATTCGGCGTAGAGCCAGAGCTTCTCGATCGGCGTCAGCTCCGCCGCGATCGGGCCGAGCTCTTCGCCGAGCCGGTCGGACTGAGGGCGCTCGAGGCGCGTGAGCACGGCGAAGAGCGCCACCGTCTCGGCGACGTGCGGCGCCACGTGGCGCATGCGCTTCAGCTCGTCGCACACCTTCCTGTAGACGAGAGCCTCCTTCGCGAACTCGCGCGAGTAGGGGACCCGGACGAAGTGCATCCGCCCTTGGAACGACGTGAACTCCGGGATCTGCCGGAACGCCTCCATGTGGCGCTCGTTCACCGTCGCGGTGAAGACGACGTCGAGTTCGAGGAGCTGGTTGCCGACGGTGACGAAGCCGCGCTCGGTCGTCTGCAGGAGGTACTTCGAGAGCTCGAGGTTGCGTTTCAGGAAGTCGCTGAACTCGAGCATGCCGCGGTTCGCGTCGGGGAGGTCGCCCTGCACCTCGTAGAGCGGCGACGACGTGAGGAAGGGCGGCAGGCCGCCGAGCCCCGCGCCCGATGAGATCGGCTGCAGCGCCGCGTCGACCGTGCCCTGCGGCTGCGTGACGACGGCGGCGGACCGGAACCTCCGCGAGACGAACACTCGCTCGACCTGCACGTGCTTCACGACCTCGCGCCAGTCGCCCTTGTACGCGGCGAGGAGTCCCTCGTAGATGACCTTGCACTTCGGGCAGAGATTTCCGGAGAGGAACAGCCGGTACGACTCCTGGCGGCGGGCCGGGTTCGCGGCGAGCGCCTGTTCGAGGAGCGACGCGCGTTCGGAATCGGGGATGACGAAGAGCGGGTTGTCGCGGAACTCGCAGATCACGCGCGCGGCGACGACGTCCGCCGGGTCGAGCAGGGCGTGGGAATCGCGGTCGCCCGGCTTCTTCCCGCCGCCGAAGCCGAGCGAGTTGCCCTCGGCGGGGGTCTTCGGGAAGATCCAGCGCAGGGCGTAGAGAGCGCCCGCGGGCTCGTGGCTGTACTCCTCGAGCCCGCGCTGCAGGAGCTCGACGAGACTCGACTTCCCGGACCCGTTGGGACCGTGCAGCACGATCATCCGGTCGAGGCGTCCCTCGCGCGCCGCCGCGGAGATCGTGTCGACGAGATCGCGCTGCGGCTGCTCCTGGCCGATGACGGCGCCTTCCCCGCCCGCGTACGCGGCGTCGAAGATGCCCCAGCGCTCCGCCTTCCCGCCGATCCCCTGCGTCTCGTAACTGCCGAAGTGGGCGACGGCGTCGCGCAGGTACTGGATCGCGGCGCGCGTCAGCGGATAGGGATCGGCGACGAACTGGTCGAGGAGCTGACCGAACGTGATGAGGCGGCGGTCCTCGGCGTAGCGGGCCGAGACCCGCTGTCCGATCCTCGGGAGTGCGGGTTCGTTCATCGCCTCATGGTACGAGGCCGCTGCCGCCGATAGGGAACGGAAGCTCTCCCTCCGAGGATTCCGGATGGCACCCGAACGAACTTCCCAAGCCTGGCCCGCCGAGCTCGCGACCTACTGGATCGAGAGCGCCGAGGTGCTCTCGGCCGACGCGAACGAGGAGGAGAAGCCGGGCCGCGACACGCTCGGGAACCCCGGACGCGTCCACGTGGTGCGCAACGCGGGGCGCCTCGGCGTCTCGTGGCCGCGCGGCCGCGTCGTCGAGAAGCTGGAGAAGTGCGGACTCCGGCCCGTGCGGGACACGGCCGAGGAGACCGAACTCGCCGAGCCGAGGAGGCAGGACGTCGCCGAAGGTCTCGACCCCTTCCTCCTCGAGAAGTCAGTGGTCGTGACGGTGCGCGGCCGCGACTTCCCCGGCGACCAGCGCGCGATGGTCGAGGCGAAGGTCGCGAAGCTCCGCAGCGAGTTCGACGACCCTGCGACGCGGCCGGACAGGAAGGCCGCGGCGGGCAAACTCCTCTCCGATCTCGAGGACGGCCTGCGCAGCACGATGGACGTCCGGATCGTCGAGCGGCGCTTTCGCCCGTCGGTCTCCGTCAAGGACCCCGTCGAGTCGATGGGACGTATCCTGCCGCTGAAGGTCGGCGCGCGGATCGTGTACGGCGTCAACCCCGTCCAGCCCGAGGCGGGCGACGCGAGCGAGGCCGACCCGATGGTGTTCCACCTCGTCGGACTCGGCGCGCGCGAGGCGGTGCTCCTCTACACGGGCGGCGTCCACGGTCAGCGCCACCTGCGCGACCTCGAGGCGAGTCACGTGCACCACGCGTGGTTCGCGAACCGCGAACGCGTGAAGACCGAGGCGACCGCGCCGTGGATCGGCCGGAAGCTCTTCCGCGAACTGAAGGAGACCGGACTCGGCGAGATCGTCATCCACAAGCGCCGCGACCCCACGCCCGTCGGCATCGAGAAGGTCGGCGAGGAGACGTACAGCGTCCGCGTGGACGGTCGCGAGGTCCTCGTCCCGGTCCTGCACGCGAAGACGACCCGCGAGGACGATCTCCTCATCCTCGACGACGCCGAGAGCCCGCTCCTCCTGCGCATGGTGGAGACGGGTGCCGACATCGTCCGCACGATCGACGCGATCCACTCGGCGGCTGCGATCTCGCCCGTCGCGACGGGCGACGTCGCCTCGGCGACGTCGTAGTCCGCGCGGCTACGGCTGCTTCGCCTGGTCCGCCTTGTCGTGGCGTCCGGCGAACACGACGAACGTGGAGAACGTGTACTCGGGCGCGTCCTCGAGCGGGCGTCCCTGGTCGTCGACGGCGGTGTCTCCGACCAGTGTGAGCGTGATGCGGCACGCGAACGGGAGCTTCTTCTCCTTCTTCGCGTCCCACTCCTCCTCGCCCTTGCCTTCGTCGGTGGTCGGGTCGCCCGGATCCTCGGCGAACCAGTCGATGCGGAACGTCTTCACGCGGTCGCAGAGCTTGTAGTACTTCCCGCCTTCGAGCGGCTCCTCGTCCACGCCGAGGTCCTCCCGGCGGTAGAGGGCGCCGAGGCCCTGCGCCGTCTCGCTGCGGCGCATGCGGAAGCCGACCTCGTTGATTCGCGCCTTCACGAACTCGCGCTGCACCTTCACGCGCGACCGCGACGGCACGACGGTGACGAAGTCGATCTTCGTGGAAGTCTCGGATCCGAAGCCGCTCTCGTTCTCGGCGTGGAAGACGTCGAGGTCCTTGTACGGCTCGACGACGGCGCCGCGCAGATCCTCCACGACGCGGTCCATCACCACCGGACCGACGGCGTACGGCGTCGACTTCTCCTCGATCGCCTGCCGCAGTTCGAGGGTTCCCTGGACGATCCCGTAGACGGACGCGAAGAGAACGGCGAGGATCGCCGTGGCGACGAGCACCTCGAGCAGGGTCAGTCCGGACTGCCGGCGTCGCATGCGATCACTTCCCTCCCGCGGTCTTCCTGGCGACGCTCGGCGCGAATGCAATGATCTGCACGGAGTCCGCCGCGCCGCCGTCCTCGGAGGCGCTCACTTTCAGCGTGAGCTCCCTGAGCTGCTGCGTCTCGCCCTTCTTCTTCGGCTGGCCCGGCTGCCCGGCGCCGGCCGCGGGCGCCGCGGCCTCCGCCTTCTCCTCGTCGGTCGGCGCACCGAAGAGGTACTGGGCTTCCTCCTCCGTGGCGATTCCGAAGACCGTGACGTCGCGGATCTCGAGCTGCCACTTCCAACCCTTGAACTGCTCGCCGTACTCGGGGTAGTCGTCGCCGATGTCGCCGTCCATGTTGTCGTCGAAGTGCTGCTCGAACGTCAGGATCTCGCCCAGCTTGCGCTCGGCGAGCATCCTCAGTTCGCGCGCCCTGAATCCGGACGCCGCGAGGTAGTCGGAGTTCGCCGTCGTCTGCAAGGCCGCGGCCGCGACGAACGAGAAGATGGCGAGCGACACCATGATCTCGAGGAGCGTGAAACCGCGCTGTTCCCTCACGATCAGAAGTCCTCGGCGCGGCGGATCTCCTCCGCCTTCATGTGACCCGTGTGGTACGCGACGAGTCCGGTCAGCCCGGACACCTCGACGCTGATGCCCTCGTCGTCGCGCCCGCCCTCCGTCTTCAGGAACGCGACGAACCCGGAGGGCGAGACGTCTCCGTCGCCCCCGAACGTGATCAGCGTGCTCGACCCGCGCTCGATGTCGGTCGCGCTGAACGCGAGCTCCTCGAGCCGCACACCCGAGGGGAACTCCTCCCAGTCGCCGATCCACGTCGCTTCCTCGCGCTCGGCCGGGTCCGGCACATCGGTCTCGCTCGGCTCGTCGATCACGCGATAGCGCTGGTTCTCGACGTCGAACTCGATCGAGAGCGGCCGCTGCTTGAGGCCTGCCATCTCCTTCAGGTAGAGGACCTGGTTGCCGATGGCGCGAGCCGCGCCGCGCAGCTTCGTCGGGGCGGAGATGCCGTCCAGGTTCACGACGACGATGCTCGCGAGGAGCGAGATGATCGCGATGACGACGAGCATCTCGATGAACGTGAACCCGGCTGCGGGGCGGCGGACCGGCCGGGCGGGACCCACTTGCTACTTCCCCGCGTCGGCGGGCGCCTTGGTGAGGTCGGCGAGCGTGATGTCCTGCGCGTCGCCGTCGCCGCCCTCGATCCCGTCGCTCCCGAGCGACATGAGGTCGTACGCCTTCTTGTCGCGCGGCGCGTACTGGAACTCCCCGCCCCACGCGTCCTTCGGCGGCTCCTCCGCCTCGATGTACCGCTTCTCGTCGCCCTCCGGACCGCAGAGGTCGCTCAGCGACTCGGGGATGCGGTTCCGCTGGATGTAGTGCATCTGGATGGCCTGCTTGATCGCCCGCATGTGCTCCTTCGTGGTCGTCACCTTCGCCTCGGCGAGGTTCTTCATGACGGCCACGCTCGTGATGCCCGCGAGCAGCCCGATGATCGTGATCACGACCATGAGCTCGATC
The DNA here is from genome assembly GCA_031404455.1 of Planctomycetia bacterium. Taxonomy (GTDB): domain Bacteria; phylum Planctomycetota; class JAJSAM01; order JAJSAM01; family JAJVHW01; genus JANNHP01. The sequence continues at coordinate 15,571 of JANNHP010000264.1, forward strand.
AGGGTGAAGCCGGCGCTCTTCCTTCGTTTCATGGCGATGTTCTCCGCACGGGACTCACTTGGCGAGACTGCCGATCTGAAGGATCGGGAGGAGGATGGCGATGACGATGAACCCGACGACGAGCGAGAGGCTCACGATGAGGATCGGCTCGATCATCGAGGTGACCTTCTGCGACGTGATCTCCACCTCGCTGTCGTAGGCCTCCGCGATGCGCTCGAGCATCTCCTCGAGGGTTCCCGACTGCTCGCCCACGGCGAACATGTAGCCCACGACCGGCGGGAAGACTCCCGACTTCTTCACGGGTCCGGAGATGTCGGCACCCTCGACGATCTTCTGGTGGATCTCGTCGACGACGCGTGCGATCACCTTGTTGCCCACGATCCCTTTGACGATCGTCAGCGCCTGGAGCGCCGGAATTCCGCTCTTGAGCAGCGTCCCGAACGTGGTGCAGAAACGCGACACGGCCGACTTGCGGAAGAGGTCCCCGAGGATCGGCGCGTGCAGGCGGAACCTGTCCCACTTGTACTGGAACTCCTCGCTCCGCATCAGCATGCGGAACGTCGCCCAGGCCGCCACGATCCCGCCGAAGATGAGGTACCAGTAGGACCCCATGAACCCCGACACGCTGACGAGGATCTGCGTCGGCACCGGGAGCGGGGTGCCCTTCTGCGGTCCCTTCTGGAGCACGGTCAGGATGCGCGGGACGACGAACGTCATCAGCACCGTCACGACGAGCACGCCGAACACCATCATGACGACCGGGTACGCGAGGGCCGCCTTGACCTTGGCGCGGATGCGCTCCTGCTTCTGCGTGAAGTCCGCGAGGCGCGACAGGATGACGTCGAGGTTTCCGGCCGCCTCGCCCGCCTTCACCATGTTCACGTAGAGGTTGTCGAAGTAGCCCGGGTGGTGCGCGAGCGCGTCGGCGAACGTGGCGCCCTGCGTGACCTTCTCGCGGATGTCGCGGAGCACGACCTCGAGATCCTGGTGCTCGGCCTGCTCGACCATGGCGGTGAGACAGCTCGCGAGCGGGATGCCCGAGCGCAGCATCGTGCCGAGCTGCCGCGTGAGGAGCACCACCTCGTCGCGGTGCCGCCGCTGCATGAACTGGGGGAGGAACCGCTTGGAGCTTCCGACCGTGAGCGTCGAGAGCGGCTCGAGCTCCGTGACGTGACGTGCACGTGCATCGAGCGGAGCTGGTGCCTCGCCTCCTTCGGCGAGTCGGCGTCAAGGATCCCCGCGCGCGCGGCCCCTCCGGCGTCGAACCCCTTGTACTGGAAGACGGGCATCTACGAGGTCCTCGCCTCAACCCGGACAGCAGGGAGATCAGCACCGAGCGCCGGCGGCGAACAGGTTCCGATGGGTTCAGGCGTGCTTTGCGACATCAGCACCCCGTGTCGCGGGCGGCGCCCGCGGCGAAGTGGTTTCTGATGCGGGAACGCTTCGCGTTCCGGCATCAGAACATGTCCAGTTGGGTCACGCGCAGGATCTCGGCGCACGTCGTGATGCCCTGCACCACCTTGCGCGCGCCGTCCATGCGCAGCGTCCGGCACCCGCGAGAGATCGACGCCTTCTTGATCGTGGCCGCGGAGGCGCGGTCCATCACCTGCTCCTTCACCGTCTCGTCGAGCGGGAGGATCTCGTAGATCGCGATGCGGTCCACGTAGCCAGTCTGGAAGCAGTTCGCGCAGCCCGTCCCGCGGAAGAGCTTCCCTCCGGGAAGCTGCTCGGGCGAGATGCCGAGCTCCTTCAGCTCCTTCAGGTCGGCGGCCTCGGGGTCGTGCGATTCGCGGCACTCGGGGCAGATGCGCCGGACGAGGCGCTGCGCGATGACGACGAGCACCGACGACGCGACGAGGTACGGCTCGACGTTGAAGTTCAGCATGCGCGCCACGGCGCCGGCGGCGTCGTTCGTGTGGAGCGTGGAGAACACGAGGTGGCCCGTGAGGGCGGCCTGTGTCGCGATCTTGGCCGTCTCCTCGTCGCGGATCTCGCCGACCATCATGATGTCGGGGTCCTGGCGCATGAGCGAGCGGAGGCCGGTCGCGAACGTGAGGCCCTTCTTGTTGTTCACCTGGATCTGGCTGACGCCGTCGAGGTGGTACTCGATGGGGTCCTCGATCGTGATCACGTTCTTCTCGGCCGAGTTGATCTCGGAGAGCACCGCGTAGAGCGTGGTCGTCTTGCCCGAGCCGGTCGGGCCCGTGACGAGGATGATGCCGTGCGTGTAGCGCGCGAAGCGGCGCAGGCGGTCCAGGTTGTCCGGGTCGAGACCGAGCTGGTCCATGCCGAGCACGCGGGCCGTCATGTCGAGCAGACGCATGACGATGCGCTCGCCCTGCGAGGTGGGCACCGACGAGATGCGGACGTCCACCTCGCCTTCCCCGAGCTTGATGGTCGCGCGGCCGTCCTGCGGGAGGCGGCGCTCGGCGATGTCCATCTTGCCCATGATCTTCACGCGGCTGATGACGGCGTCCTGCACCTTCTTCGGCACGACTTCGGTGTCGTAGAGGATGCCGTCGATCCGCTGGCGGACCTGCAGGCGGTCCTCGTACGGGTGGAGGTGGACGTCCGAGGCGCGCATCTTCAGCGCCTGGAAGAGCACCATGTTGACGAGCTTGATGATCGGCGCCTTGTTGGCGACGTCGAGGATGTCCTCCGCGGAATCGATCTCGGCCGAGAGCGCGTCGAGGTCGCCGTCGTCGAGGTTGTCGAGGGCCTCGTCGACGACGTCGGCCTTCCTCTTGTAGGCCTTGTTGATGAGGTTCGTGATCTCGACGCGCGGCGCGAGGACGGGCTCGGTCTCGATCGAGAGCATCGTGGCGAGGTCGTCGAGCGCGTTCGTTTCGAAGGGCGAGCAGGTCGCGACGCGCAGCGCGTGCCCACTTCTTCCATCGCTACCGTTCGGGCCGTCGGCGCCGAGCGCCACGAGGTTGTAGCTCCGCGCGAACTGCACCGGCACCTGGTTCACGAACTCCACGGGCACCTGGGCATTGCCTAGGTTCTCGATGACCTCCATCCCCAGCACGTCGCCGAAGAGCCTGAGGGTGTCGATCTCGGTGAGGTAGCCCTTCTGCAGGATGATCTTGTCGAGCGTCTCGCCCGTCGTGGACTCGACCTGCAGGCACTCCTCGAGCCGCTCGGGGCTCAGGAGGCCCTTCTCTCGGATCATGCGGCGGAGTTTCTCTCGCATCGTTCGCCGTCTACTTCGGCTTCGATCCGTCCGCGTCGGCGGGGACGGGCGGAGCCGGCGGGGGCGCCGAGAGAGCGCGCGCCGCGTCCTGGGCCGCCTTCGTGCGTTCCTCGTCGGTGAGCGGCGCCTTCAGGCGTCCGGCGTCGAGCTCGCCCGAGTCCTCGAGCATCTGGAGCTTCGTGCGCGCGTTGTTGGGGACGTGCGGTCCCGCCCATTTCCTCCCCGGGAAGTCGACCTCGCTGCCGAAGAGGTCGTCCTGCAGCAGCTTCTTCTCCCACGTGAGCTTGTGGTACTCCGAGAAGCGCTCGGTGTCGCGCAGGATGTGCGGCGTCACGAAGAGGAAGAGGTGCGACGGACTCGACGTGTCGGAGGTCTGCCGGAAGAAGAACCCGATGATCGGGATGTCCCCGAGGAAGGGGACCTTGCTCACCGACGTGCGCTCCTCCTCCTGGATGATGCCGCCGAGCACCACGGTGTACGTGTCGGGGAGCGTCACGTTCGTCTCGATCTTGCGCTTCGTCGAGTCCGGCGGCGCGTCGGGCGACGGACGCGTGCCGAAGTTCGAGACCTGCTGCGTGATCTCGAGCCGCAGGTAGTTGTCGCTGGAGATGTGAGGCGAGATCGTGAGCTCCGAGCTCGCCGTGACCTCCTTGAAGCTGTTCGTGCTGGTGTTCGTGTTGTCGCTGACCGTCTCGCGGAAGCTCGTGGTGCGCTCGAACGTGAGGGTGGCCTGCTCGTTGTCGTTCGTCACGAGCGAGGGCTGCGTGAGGATGCGCGCGCGTCCGGAGCTCTGGAACGCGGTGATGATCATCGGCAGGCGGCCGTTCTTGAAGATGCCCGCCGTGAAGCCGGTGCCGATGATCGGCGTCCGGTTGGTGGGGACGGCGACGCCGCCGATGTCGGTGGTGACGATGTCCGAGAGGCCGAAGCTCGTGTTGCTGAAGAACGCCCGCTCGTCGGTGAGCTTGTCGGGCGTGCCGTCGTTGTCCGTGTCGACGAGGATGTTGTTCGACGTGTCGAAGAGCTCGACGCCGAAGTCGACCTGGTCGGACAGAGCCATCTCGATGAGCGAGGTCTCGATGAGCACCTGCGGGCGGCTCTGGTCGAGGCGGGCGATCAGGTCGTCGATGATCTCCCACTGCGTCGGAGAGGCCTGCACGATCAGGCTGTTCGACTTCGGGTCGGAGATGATCACCGGCGATCCCTCGACCGCCGAGTTGGAGAGGGCTCCGCCGCCGGGTGCGACCCCCGCGCCGCCGGTCGCCGGGCGATTGCGCGACGTGCCGCTGCGCGAACTCGACCTCGAGGAGCCGCCGATCGAACTGGAGCTCGACGAGGTCGTGCTGCTGATGAGGTCGTCGAGGAGCTGGGCCATCTCGTCCGCGTCGGTGTGGCGCAGCGGACGGAAGTGGAGACGTCCGCGAGCGCGCGACGGCACGTCGAGCTCTTTCACGAGCTGCTCGATCTTCTTCATCGCCTGTTCCGTGGCGTAGACGATCAGTGCGTCGAGTCGGTTGTCCGCGATGATCTTCGGCTCGGGCTCCTCGTCGGGCGCTCCCTGCGGCCGGGCCTGGCGCGGCTGGCCGGCGTCGGACGACTGGATGAGATCCGTGAGGATCGGCTCGAGCTCCGATGCGACGGCATGCTCGAGCGCGATCAGCTTCATGCGCGGTTCGATCCGCGGGTTGTCGCGATCGATGTACTGCAAGAGTCGCTTCATGGCCGCGACCACCGGCGCGAAGTCGCCGACGATCAGCGCACGCGAGCCCGGGATGTCCTGGATGCGGCCGATGCCCGCAGTCTGCGTGGAGAGCGGTGAGAGGGCGTTCCTGACACGGGTGGTGTCGCTGATGTGCACGAGCGTCAGCGTGGTGACGACGTAGAGTCCGTCGCGGTCGGCGTAGTCCTCGATCTGGTCTTCCTCGATGTAGACCGGCCGCGACTTCAGGTTCGGGTCGGCCTGGTCCATCACGAACCACTGCTGCTTGCCGTCGGGCGACTTCGGACCGACCGGCACGAGGACGAGCTTCCTGTAGCTGAGCACGGCCTGGAGCCAGTCGAAGAGTTCGTCCTCCGCGATCAAGTGCGGGCCGACGAACTCCACCTTCGCCTGCTTGAACGTGGCGTTCTGGCTGTCGTAGAGGATCGAGATGCCCGTCGAGCGCTGGATGGTGTCGAAGAGTTCCTCGATCTTCCAGCCGCCGTCCTTCGGGATCAGCTTGACGATGGGGCTGTCCGGCCTTGCGGGGTCAGGGTCGGGCTTCGCGGGCTTCGGAGGATCCTCCGGCTTGTCCTGGGCGATCGCGGCGGGCGCCGTGATCGCGAGCACGCCCGACGTGAGCAGCGCGAAAGCCGGCCGCGATAGGCGCATTCTCGTTTTCTCCGTGTGCGGGACATCGCCGCGAGGGCGGGGCAAGAGTAAGAGGGCCGCCCCCGCGACGCGAGATTGGACGATGAGAGAGCGAGCGTATTCCCAGCTTCGCTGCGCCGCGCGTCCGCGCGGCGCTCTGAGGCTGGAATCGAACCGGGCGTCGGAACCCGTGGTCCCGGCGCCCGTCGATGTGCTGCCGACTCGCGTCTATTCCTTCGGCTCGCGCCGGACGCGCTCCGTCTTGTCCTTGCCCTTCTTGAGCGCCTGGCGGATCGCCTTCTGGCGCTCGCGCGCCTTCCTTCGGCGGCGCTCGCTCGGCTTCTCGTAGACCGCGGACCGCTTGAGGTCGCGCGTCAGGCCTTCGTTGTTGCAGATCTTCCGGAGACGCCGGAGCGTCTTCTCGAGCGGCTCACCGTTCTTGACGAGAACTCGAACTGACATGCTGGAAAGTCACCCCCTCGCGGGCCGTCGTGAGGACCGCGCCGCGGTCCCCCTGGGGCAAGCGCACTAGTATTCGGGCCGAGGCGGCTCGAATACTAGATATGGAGCAGGGCGCGTCGCGAAGCGAGTCGGCGCCGGTTCAGTGCGCGCCGGCTTCCGCGCGCGTCCCGATCGACGACCTGATGGCTGACACGGGCCTCCAAGACTTCTGAGGACGCGGACGCCTCGGCCGCGTCCTCAGAAGTCGTCGAGACGCTCCTCGATGGCGCGGTGGATGAGCGCGGAGGCCCGCTCGTACTGCGCCTGCCCCTGCCCGTACGGATCCGGGATGTCCTTGCCCGATCTGTCAAGCAGGCGCACGCGGTCCGCGGCGTCCGCGGCGAACGCGAGGATCGAGACACGGTGCTCGGCGGTCATCACGTAGATCTCGTCCGACTCCTCGATCAGCGTCGGCGTGAGCGGGCGCGAGCGCTGAGGCGAGATGTCGCACCCGTAGCGCAGCGCGGCGGCCTGCGCCTCGGCGGTCGGCGGCGTGCCGCGCAGACACCCCGTTCCCGCCGAACCGACGCGGTAGCCCGCCTCCAGCAGTTCGTGGGGCTTGACTCCGGCGCGCCGCGCGAGCAGGTCGGCCGCGAAGGCCGCGGCCATCGGGCTGCGGCAGCGGTTGCCCGTGCAGACGAAGAGCAGCGAGCGCGCGGTGGCCTCGCGGATCTCGGCCGCGGGCACGACGCCTTCCCTCAGCACCGCGACGCCCTCGTCGTCGGCGCGGACCACCGTGGACGAGTTCGCGTGACGGCAGCGGCCCCCGTCGATCACGAGGTCGAGCACCTGGTCGAAGTGCGCGAGGACCTCCTCCGCCGTGACGGCCGCTTCACCGCCCGACGGATTCGCGCTCGACGCGCCGACGCGGCTCGTCGTGAGCCGGAGCAGCGCCTGGGCGACGGGCAGGTCGGGGACGCGGAAACCGGTCGGGCGCCCGTGCCGGTCCGGCATCACGATCGTGAGCGGGCCCGGCCAGAACCTCGAGATCAGCTTCTGCGCGGAGCGGGGGACGTCCCTGACCAGCGGGCCGATCGCCTCGGGCGACGGCAGGTGGACCGTGAGCGGCTTCTCGTCCGCCCGGCCCTTCGCCTGGTAGAGGCGCCGCACGGCGGCCTCGTCGCGGAGGTTGACCGCGATGCCGTAGACCGTCTCGGTCGGGAAGGCGACGAGTCCGCCGTCGTCCACGATCCGGGCGATGTGCCCGAGCTCGGGCCAGGGGCCCTTCCGCGGATCCAGCCGGACGACTTCCGTGCGCAAGCGGCGGCATCTTAGGCGGCACGACCGCAAGCGCAGCCGGGAAGGACGGGGGTGCGCGCGGCTCCGCGTTTGCGGTTTCCTCCGCCGAGGATCCGCACGCGCCTCGGAACCACCCGGGATACTGTCAAACCGTCATGGACGAACGACTGAAGGACCGACTCGCGTTCCTCGGCAGCCTGGCCTCCGGCCTGGCGCACGAGATCAAGAATCCCCTCTCGACCATGACGATCACCCTCGGACTCCTCCGCGAGGACTTCGAGGGCTCGGACCTGCCGCGCGACCGGCGTCTCCTGAAGAAGATCCACCTCCTCGAGGGCGAGGTGACCCGGCTCGAGCACATCCTCCAGGACTTCCTGCAGTTCGCGGGCGGCCACACGGTGCGGCCCGAACTCGTCTCCGTGAACGTGTGGCTCTCGGAACTGCTCGACTTCTTCGAGCCGAGCCTCAAGGAGAACGGCATCCGGCTCACGCGGCGCCTCGCCGCGAAGCTGCCGGCCGTCCTCGTCGACCGCGAACTGATGAAGCAGGCCCTCTTCAACCTCCTGACGAACGCGCGTCAGGCGATGCCGCGCGGGGGCGAACTCACGGCGCGCACCTGGTCGTCCGGGGACCGCGTGCGGATCGACGTCAGCGACACGGGCGAGGGCATCGCGCCCGACGTGCTGCCCAGGATCTGGGAGGTCTACTTCTCCACGAAGGAGCACGGCACCGGCCTCGGACTCCCGACGGTACGGCGCATCGTGGCCGAGCACGGCGGGGAGGTGACGGTCGAGAGCCGGCCGCAGCGCGGAACCTCCTTCAGCGTCTTCCTGCCCGTGCCGCCGACGATCTCGGGCACCGAGGCCCTGCGCCTGCCCGGCGCCCGGGCACCGGGCGGCGACGACCTCACCACGGTCCTCGCGCCGGCGCGGGGCAGCGAGGAGCGAACGCATTGAACCAGCGTGTGAGCGTCCTGGTCGTCGACGACGAACCGGGACTCGCCGAAGGCATGGCGGAGGCCCTGCAGCGGATCGGGCTCGAGACGTTCTCGTGCACGAACGGCCGCCAGGCTCTCCGCATCATCGACGAGCACGAGATCGACCTCGTGCTGACGGACCTCGTGATGCACGAGGTGACGGGCATGGACGTGCTGCGCGCGGCGAAGCAGCGCCACCCGGACTGCGAGGTCATCGTCATCTCCGGCCAGGGCGGGGTCGAAGCGGCCGTCGACGCGATGAAGGCGGGCGCCGCGACGTACATCAGGAAGCCGCTGCGGGTCGAGGAGGTCCGCGCGGTCGTGCAGAAGCAGATCGACCGGCTCACGCTGCTGCGCCGCCGCGACGAACTCGAGCGCCGCGTCGACGAGAGCTACGGCATCGCCGGGATCGTCGGCCGCTCCGAGGGGATGCGCAACGTGCTGACGCTCGTGCGCCAGGTGGCGGACACCAACGCGACGGTGCTGATCCTCGGCGAGAGCGGCACCGGCAAGGAGCTGATCGCCCAGGCCATCCACCGGCTCGCGCGCAGGCGGCAGGCCGCGTTCGTGGCGATCAACTGCGCTGCGATGAGCGAGACGCTGCTCGAGAGCGAGCTCTTCGGACACGAGAAGGGCGCCTTCACCGGAGCGGTGCGCAGCCACCGCGGCAAGTTCGAGTACGCCGACGGGGGAACGCTCTTCCTCGACGAGATCGGCGACATGCCGCTGACGCTCCAGGCGAAGCTGCTCCGCGTCCTCGAGACCCGCGAGATCGTGCGCGTCGGGTCGAACGAGCCGATCAAGGTGGACGTCCGGATCGTCGCCGCGACCAACAAGGATCTCGAGCAGGCCGTGCGCGAGGGACGCTTCCGCGAGGACCTCTACTTCCGGATCAAGGTCGTCACCGTCCGTCTTCCGCCGCTGCGCGAACGCAAGGACGACGTGCCGCTCCTCGTCGAGCGCTTCGTGAAGGAGTTCGCGGCGCTCCACGGCAGGAGCGTGCAGTCGGTTCGGACCGGCGCGATGGCGAAGCTCTCGGCGTTCCCGTGGCCGGGCAACGTCCGGCAACTCCGCAACGTGCTCGAGACGGCGGTGCTCGTGACACCGGGCGACGCGATCGACGTCGCGAACCTCCCGCCCGAGGTCGCCGCCGTCGAGACGCCGCGCATGCCCGTCCAGCCGGGATCGGGAGCAGCGGCGGCGTCCTCGGATCCGGGTTCTTCGTCGCTCGACGATCTCGTGATGCCGCTGCCCGAGGTCGAGCGAATCCTCATCCGCAACGCGCTGCGCCTGAAGGGCGGCAACCGCGAGCAGGCCGCGAAGGCGCTCGGCATCTCGGAGCGCACGCTCTATCGCAAGATCAAGGAGTACTCGCAGCGAGTCACCGCGTGACTCGCTGCGAGTACGACGGAGAATGCCTGCCACCGACCGAGCGCGCCACGGGCCAACGGGTCCGATGCGCCTGCCAGGATGACACTCTCGGATGGGGTCCCGGCTGGAGCCTGCCAGCATGACAATCACCGCGGAGTGCGTAACCACTTGACATGACAATAGGTTACGTGCCTCGCATCGCCTCCGCGCGAGGCACGTCATTTGATCTTCTTCAGGTCGCGAAGCAGCGACCCACACTCGGAGCCACACGCTCATGAGCGACACGAAGAAGATCGCGAAGATCATCGGCATCGACCTCGGCACGACGAACTCCGTCGTCGCCGTGATGGAGGGCGGAGAGCCCAAGGTCATCCCGAACCGCGAGGGCAGCCGGCTGACGGCGAGCGTCGTCGCGTACCTGGAGAGCGGCGAGCGGCTCGTCGGGGCACCCGCGAGGCGGCAGTCGGTCACGAATCCGCGCAACACGGTCTACTCCATCAAGCGCTTCATGGGCCGCCGCCACTCCGAGGTCGGCGAGGAGGAGAAGCTCGTCCCGTACAAGGTCGTCGGCGGCGCCGACGAACTCGTGCGCGTCGAGGCCCAGGGCAAGCTCCTCAGCCCGCCGGAAGTCTCGGCGATGGTGCTGCGCGAGCTGAAGGAGGCCGCCGAGGACTACCTGGGCGGCGAGGTCACCGAGGCGGTGATCACGGTGCCCGCGTACTTCAACGACTCGCAGCGCCAGGCGACGAAGGAGGCGGGCAAGATCGCCGGCCTCAACGTGCGCCGCATCGTGAACGAGCCGACCGCGGCGGCGCTCGCGTACGGCCTCAGCAAGCTGAAGGAAGAGAAGAAGGTCGCGGTCTTCGACCTCGGCGGCGGAACGTTCGACGTCTCGATCCTGCAGCTCGCGGAGGGAGTCTTCGAGGTGCTCTCGACGAACGGCGACACGCACCTCGGCGGCGACGACATCGACCACGTGCTGCTCAACTGGGTGGCCGACGAGTTCCTGAAGGAGACGCGCATCGACCTGCGCAAGGACCAGATGGCTCTCCAGCGCCTGAAGGAAGCCGCGGAGAAGGCGAAGTGCGAGCTCTCGTCCGCGGTGTCCACGGACATCAACCTCCCGTACATCACGATGGACCAGAGCGGCCCGAAGCACCTGACCCGGAACATCACGCGCGCGAAGTTCGAGCAGCTCGTCGACCACCTGATCGAGCGCTGCCGCAAGCCGTGCGAGAGCGCCATCGCCGACGCGAAGGTCGCCATCAAGGACATCGACGAGGTCATCCTCGTCGGCGGCAGCACGCGCATCCCGAAGGTCCAGGAGCTCGTGAAGAAGCTCTTCGGGCGCGAGCCGAACAAGAGCGTCAACCCCGACGAGGCGGTCGCGCTCGGTGCCGCGGTGCAGGGCGCCATCCTCAACCAGGAGGAGGGCGTCTCCGACATCGTGCTGCTCGACGTCACCCCGCTGTCGCTCGGCGTCGAGGTGCAGGGCGGCCTGATGGCGACGCTCATCCAGCGCAACACCACGATCCCGACCTCGAAGAAGGAGATCTTCTCCACGGCCGCGGACAGCCAGCCCGCCGTGGACATCCACGTCCTCCAGGGCGAGCGGCCGATGGCGCAGGGCAACCGGACGCTCGGCAAGTTCCAGCTCACGGGCATCCCGCCTGCGCCGCGCGGCGTGCCGAAAATCGAGGTCACGTTCGACATCGACGCGAACGGCATCCTGAACGTGCGGGCGAAGGACCTCGGCACGCAGAAGGAGCAGCAGATCCGCATCCAGGCGTCGTCGGGACTCTCCGATGCCGAGGTCGAGAAGATGGTGAAGGAGGCCGAGCGCTACGCCTCCGAGGACAAGGACCGGAAGGAACTCATCGAGGTCAAGAACCGCGCCGAGCAGCAGGCCTACCACAACAAGAAGCTCGTGGAGGAGCACGGCGCGAAGATGTCCGAACCGGACAAGAAGGAACTCGAGGAGGCCATCGCCGAAGTCGAGAAGGCTCGGCAGGGCGAGGACAAGAAGGCGATCGACGCGGCGCTCGAGCGGCTCGAGAAGGCGGGCTACCGTCTCTCGGAAGAACTCTACAAGAACGCCGGCGCGGCCGATCCCGCCGCCGCGGCTCAGGCCGCGGGCGCTCCCGACGCGGGACCTGCGCCCAGCGGGCCGAAGAACGACGATGTGATCGACGCCGACTACGAGGTGAAGGACTCGAAGTGACGGCTCAGCGCCCGACGTCGCGCGGTGCCGCCCGGGTCGTCATCCCCTGAGATCGGTTCCTGAAGGCGTAGGGTGACGCCGGGTCCCGCCTATCCTCGGCCGCAGCGAATGTCCCTCGACGCCTTCTCCGTCGTAGTCGCCTTCCTCGCGCTCGTCGAGGTCGCGCTCGGAGTCTCGCTGGTCGCCGCGGCAACGCGCTCGGCGCGGGCCGGTTCCGACGAGTCGGTCGCTGCGGCGAATTCCCGCCTCGCCCTCACGGCTGGGACGCTTCTCGCGGTCGCGGTGGTGTCGTGCCCGCTCCTCTACCTCTTGCTCGAGAGCTGGGTGCCGCGCTGGCCAGGGATCATGTGCGTCGAGGGCGTCCGCCGAATCGGGACGGCGAGCGCCGGCGCGTCCGGATGGCTTCCGAGCCTCCTCGCGACGCTCGACCTGACCAAGCCCGCGGTCGTGCTCATTGCCGGCGCGTGGCTGATCCTGCGGCGCGCGGACGCCCTGCATCGCAGAACCGCGACGACGGTGGCGGTGATCCTCGGCCTCGTTGCGATGCTCGACGGTGCGGCGCAGGCAGCGTACGTCACGATCGAGAAGGAGGCGGTCCCGGCGGTCGGCGGATGCTGCACGATCCTCGGCCCGGGTGAGACCGGGAGCTCGGCCACCTCCTTCGTCGCGACGCACGCGCGGGCATGGTTCCCGGTCGGGTCGATCGCGATGGGCGCGGCGGCGCTCGCGCTCCGGCGACTCGCCGGCGCGGGACGATCGCGCACTGTTCTCGTCGCGCTCCTCGCGACGACAGCACTCGTCGCGGTCCCCTTCGGCGCGGCGTTCCTCCGCGACGTCGCGGGCCCCGTCGCGCTGGGACTCCCGCTCCACCGCTGCGCGTGGTGCGCGCTCGCCGAGGCGCCCGAGACGATGGCGGGAACCGTGCTCTACGGCGCCGCCGTGCTCGCGACGGCGTGGGCGTCCGTCGCGCGGTTCGCGAGCACGGGCGGTGACTGCACTCTCGAATCGCGCCTGCTCGCTGTCGCCTCGTTCGGATTCCTGGGAACCGGCGCCATGTCGGCGTCGTACTGCTGGACTTGATGAACCGCCGAGCGGCAGCGACCCTCCTCTTCGTCGCCGGCGTCGCGGCCGCGGGCGCCGCGCCGACGATCGCGCATGCGATCCGAGGCGACCGCGGGGACCGCTGCGACCTCGACGGCGCGCGCATCGACCTCTCGGCGCGCGTGCGCATCGCGGACGCGATTTCGGGATCTCACGAGTTCTGCTGCGTGCACTGCGCCGAGCGATGGATGGAGAGCTCGGGCCGGGTTCCCGGCGAGATCCTCGTCACGGACGAGACCTCCGGGAACGAAGTGGACGCGCGGGTAGCCTGGTTCGTCTGGATGCGGGCGCCCGGAGAGTCCGGGATCCGTGCGTTCGCGGACGAGCAGGAGGCGCGGCGTCACGCGGCGGCCTTCGGTTCGACCGTCCTCACAGCAGACGAGCGGCCGTTTCGAGAGAAGGACTGAACCGATGATCGCGAGAGTCTTCGAGGGAGTGCTCCTCGCCGTGACCGTCGCCGCGCTCGGCGCCTGCGACTCAGACGACGGGAAGACGGCGTCGCCGAAGGTCCCGGCCGGGGAGCCGGCGCCCGCGGCGGCACCGCGGCACCTTCCCTCCACGATCCGGTTCGAGGAGTGTGCCGAGTCCTCGGGGCTGCGCTTCCGCATGAACTTCCTCCCGGACGAGCAGGGCGAGCACTTCAAGATCAACTTCTACGACCACGGCTGCGGCGTCGCGATCGGCGACTACGACCAGGACGGACTCGACGACGTGTTCCTCTGCAACCAGCTCGGCCCCTGTGCCCTGTTCCGCGGCACGGGCGGCGGGAAGTTCGTCGAGTCGACCAAGGACGCCGGCGACCTCGTGAAGTCCCTCGACGGGAAGATCTGCGTCGCCGCGAGCTGGGCCGACGCCGACGGCGACGGCACGCTCGACCTCTTCGTCACGACGACCCGCGGCGGGAACGTGTTCCTCAGGAACACGGGCGGCGGCGTCTTCCGCGAGGCGACGAAGGAGGCCGGCCTCACGCTCGTCGCGGAGTCCGAGACGCCCTGCTTCTTCGACATCGACGGCGACGGCGACCTCGACCTCTTCCTGACGAACACCGCGCGCTGGACGCTCGACCGCTTCGACGCGGTGCAGCGCTACTACCCCGGCGTGGCGACGCTGGACGAACTGGTCAGGTGCGAGAAGCTCTGGAACGTGCTCTACGTGAACGACGGCGCCGGACGGTTCACCGACGTGACCGAGGCGCGGAACATGAAGGGCAAGGGCTGGGGCGGCGACGTCGCAGCCTTCGACGCCGACGGCGACGGCGACATGGACCTCTTCGTGGGCAACATGTTCGGACTCTCGACCCTCTACCGCAACGACGGCAAGGGCAACTTCGCCGACGCCACGACCGAGATGCTGGGCAGGGCGTCGTGGGGAGCCGTGGGAGCGCGCGCCTTCGACTACGACGGCGACGCGAGGCTCGACCTGTTCGTCGCCGACATGCACTCGGACATGTGGACGCCGACGAACCTCCACCCGATGTTCGTGGAGGAGAAGAAGAAGTACTCCACGTTCATGAGCCGCGCGATCGAGCTCGGCGCGGTGCCGAATAAGGCCGACGAGGACTTCGCGAGGGAACTCGGCATCCGCCCGTCGGAGGTGCTCTTCGGCAACTCGCTCTTCCGCAATCTCGGCGGCGGGAAGTTCGAGGAGACCTCCGAGCGCGCCGGGACCGAGACCTTCTGGCCGTGGGGCGTCGCCGACGGCGACTACGACCAGGACGGCGCGGTCGACGTCTTCATCCCGACGGGAATGGGCTCCCCGTTCTTCTACTGGCGCTCGCCGCTGCTCCGCAACCTCGGCGACGGCACGTTCGAGGACGTCTCGAAGTCAGCGGGGTTCGATCCGCCGCCCGGCGGCCGCGAGACCGACGAGCGCGTGGGCGGCAGGCCGTTCGTCAAGAGCAGCCGTAGCGCCGCCACGGCCGACTTCGACGTCGACGGGCGGCTCGACCTCGTCGTCAGCAACTTCAACGACCGGGCCAACTACTTCCGCAACGTCACGCCCGCGCGCCGCTGGTGCGAGCTGCGGCTCAAGGGCGCCGGGAAGGGCAACCCCGATGCGATCGGCGCCCTCGTGCGTCTCACCGCGGCCGGCAGGACGCAGGTCCGGCAGGTGCAGGCGTGCGGCGGATATCTGTCGCAGTCGTCCAACACGCTCCACTTCGGGCTCGGCGACGCGGCCGCGATCGAGCGCGTGGAGATCAACTGGCCGGGCGGCGCCACGCAGGTGCTCACCGCTCCGAAGATCGACGCGCTGACCGTGGTGACGGAGCCCGCGCGTTGATCGACCGCGCGCCCGAGGTCGTCGCAGCCGCGACGGTCGCGCTCGCCGCGTGCGCCGTGGCCGTGCTGACGGGCGGTGCGACGCGCGGCGACGCGCAAGTTCGGCGTGCCGAGGGGTTCCACCGCTCGGTCGGCGGACTTGGATCGGGCGCCGCGACGAGTCTCGCGTCGTGCGGCGCTTCGTTCGACCGCTCCTCGGGAGCCGCCTGCGATCGCGCGTTCGACCCAGCGCCGGGCGGCACGGCGTTCTGCGTGCTGCACGCGGGGCCGTCGCTCAGGCGCTGAGATGGGCGGGTTCATCGCCGTCGCGCGCAGCGGGGTAGGCGCCGTCCTCCTGCACCCGATGCGGAGTGTCGCGACCGTCGCCGCCGTGACGGCGATGCTCGTCCCCGTCGTCACGGGTCTCGCAGTCTCGGAGGGACTCGCCGACGAGTCCCGCGACGCCGCGCGGTTCGGCGCGGACCTCGTCGTGACCGGGCTCCGCTTCGGCCGTCCGGCGCCCATCCCGCTGACGGCGATGGAGGCGCTGCTCGCGATCCCGGAAGTCACGAGCGTCCGTCCGCGGATCGTCGGCGCGATCCAGATGGGCGTCGCGCGCGAGGACGTCGTCGTCGTCGGACTCGATCCCCCGGGTGGCCCGAGTGGCCTGGGCGCTGCCGGCGACGTGACGGTCGTCGAGGGGCGTCTCTTCGCGCCGGGTGCTGCGAACGAGGCGGTCGTCGGCTCGCGGCTCGCGGCGCGCCTCGGGCTCTCGCCCGGCGCTCGCATCCCGCCGTTCTACACGGACCGCGAGGGCGAGCGCTGGACGGACGTCGTCGGCGTCTTCCGCTCGGACCTGCCGATGTGGGAGGCCAACGTCGTCCTCACGTCGTTCGAGACGGCGCAACGGTTCTTCGACGAACGCGGCCATGCGACGCAGTTGCTCGTCACGTGCGATGCGGGATACGCCGAGGCGATCCGCGAAGCGATCCTGCGCATGCCGACGCTCGCGCCCTCGCTCTCGGGCGATCCGCTCCGTCCGCGAGTGTTCGCGCGGGCCGACGTGGAGGCGACGCTCGCGCGCGGCGCGGCGTTCGGTGCAGGAGCGTTCGCACTCCACTTCGTGCTGCTCTTCGCGGCGGCGGTGCCGCTCCTCGTCGTCGCGACGGGCGCCGGGCTGCGCGAGCGCCTCCGCGAGACCGGCGTTCTGAAGATGCTCGGGTGGGGGACGGACGACGTGCTCCTGCGCGCGTTCGTCGAGAGCCTGACGCTCGCGGTGATCGCCGCGTCGCTCTCGGTGATCCTCTCGGCGCTCTGGCTCGGACCGCTCGGCGCGCGCGGCATCGCGGCGGTGCTCTTGCCCGGCGCCGACGCGGATCCGGGCTTCGGAGTGCCGTGGCGCCTCACGCCCGGGCCCGTCGCGATCGCGGCGGCCCTCTCGCTCGCGATCGTCCTCGTCGGCACGCTGCCTTCGAGCTGGCGCGCGGCCTCCGCGGAGCCGATGGAGGCGATGCGATGACGCCCTTCTTCGAGGCCCGGGACGTCGCGAAGCGCTTCCACGAGGGGACCGGCGCCGAGGTCCGCGCGGTCGACGGTGTGTCGCTCCGCGTCGAGCGCGGCGGGTTCCTGCTCCTCACCGGGCCATCGGGGAGCGGGAAGACGACGCTCCTCGCGCTCCTCGGATCGCTGGAGCGTCCGACGGACGGCGTCGTGCTCATTGACGGCGCAGACCCCGCGGCGTGCGGTGAGGCCGGCCGCTCCCGGCTCCGGCGGCGCCTCGGCTTCGCGTTCACGGGCGGGCCGATGATCCCGTCGCTGCCGCTCTGGGAGAACGTCACGGCGGGGCTCGTCCCGCTGGGGATGGGCGCCGCCGAGCGTCGCGCGTTCGCCGCCGTGGCGCTGGAACGTCTCGGTCTCGGCGACAAGCTCCGCGCCGCTCCCGAGGAACTCAGCACCGGGGAACTCGGCCGCGCGAGCCTCGCCCGCGCCATGGCGTCGCGGCCCGAGGCGATCCTCGCCGACGAACCGCTAGCGAACCTCGACGACGCGACGCAGGCGCTCGTCGTCGAGGCGCTGGCGGATCTCCACCGCGCCGGGACGACGTTCGTCGTTGCCACGCACTCCGTCCGGGCGTTCCCATTCGCCACCGCCGCGTGCCGTCTGGAGCGCGGGCGCCGGGTGGACGGCGGAGGTCTTTGAGACGTCCCGGGTCTTCGGATTCGCGGAGAGGTCGCGCCGTCCGTAGTACCTTCGACGCACCGTAGTCGCTGCGAGGAGGACGGATGCCCGCCATCGAAGTCGAGAACCTGACCAAGCGCTACGGCGCTCGGACGGCGATCGACTCCATCTCATTCACGGTGCCCGACGGCTCGATCGTCGGATTCCTGGGTCCCAACGGCGCCGGGAAGTCCACGACGCTCCGGATCCTCACGTGCTTCCAGCCCGCGACGAGCGGCACGGCCCGGGTCGCCGGCTTCGACGTGTTCAGCGACGGGCAGAGCGTCCGCGAGAACATGGGCTACCTGCCCGAGAGCACGCCGCTCTACACCGAGATGCGCGTGAGGAGCTACCTCGACTACCGCGCCACCATCAAGGGCGTCCCGCGGAAGCTCCGCCGAGGCTACGTCGAGCAGGCGATGGAGCGCTGCCACGTGACCGACGTGAAGGACCGGATCATCGGACACCTCTCGAAGGGCTACCGGCAGCGCGTCGGGCTCGCGGACGCCCTCGTCCACAA
>JANNHP010000265.1:0-21223 GCA_031404455.1 Planctomycetia bacterium
TTCTCCAGCTCGACGAGGAAGTCCTTCGCGTCCTTCTCGGAGTCGGGCGTCACTCGGACGATCACTTCGCAGCACCCTTCTCCCGCAGTTCGAGAAGCCGAGCCGCCTCGCCGCGGACGGTTGCGTCGCTATCTTGCGTACGGCGCTCGAGCAGCGCCAGCGACTCGGGCGTGTTCATCCGCGCCGCGGCTTGGAGGACGGTGAGCCGCACGCGCATGGCAGGGTCCTCCTCCATGGACAGGAGAAGCGTCCTGGCCTGCGGGTGCGGACTCCTCGCCAGGGCGACCGCGGCCCCGCCGCGGATGTTCTCGGCGCTGCTCGCCGCGAGAGCCGCCGTCGCGCAGTTGCCGATGTCGTCGCCCTGCGTCGTCATGCCGATCTTCACGCCCTCCAGGGCTGCATCGCCTTCGAGCCGGGCCAGCCGTTCCAACGCGTGCGACTTCAGGTCGTAGCGGTCGGTCCTCATCGCCTGCACGTACCAAGGCACCACGCGCGGGTCGTCGATCAGCGACATCCGGCGCACGGCTTCCTCGGAGACGTCCCAGTTCGCGCCGAGCATCTTCGCGCCCCATTCGTCGATGAGCGGTCCGAGCGTGGCGGGATCGAGCGGTTCCGGTTCGGTCGCGATGCGCACCCGCGGGATGTCGAGCCGGCCGTGCCAGAGCTTGCCCCGATCGCCGCAGACCTCTCTCACCTCGGGGACGTCCAGCACCGCGCTCAGGTAGTAGGCGTTCCCGTCCCGAGGCAGCACGCGGCCGAAGTACGGGCCCAAGTCCACGAGAGCAGCCTGACCGCCGGGGATGCCGAATCCGAGCGGCCCGACGCGGAAGCGGATCGAGCTGTCGTGCGGCAAGACCAACTCGATGGGGTCGATGACCGGCGAGCTGAAGGGGAGCCCGGTCGTCGGAACGTCGCGGCCGTCCGCATCGGTCACGCGGTACGTGATGTCCTTCAGATGCATGGTCATGAGCATGGGGTTCTTCAGGGCGCGGACGTTGCCCAGCTCGACCTGGGTGACGACGATGCCGGTGCCGTTGCTGATGTGCGAGACGCGCGTGAAGAGCCGGGCTCGCAGTCCGTTGGTCGTCTCGGACCACGCGGCGTCGTCGTTCGGCACCACCGTGCTCGCGCAGCCGGTCTGGAGAGCGATGGCCAGGAGGACCGCGACGGCATACGCGAGCAGACGAGGCATCCTGGTCCTCCGAACGTCGCCGCTCAGCCACGAGCAGCGACCAGAGTGTACTGCCCTTGCTCGACGGGTGGCCGCCGCTCGTCGGCCAGAACCCAGTCGCGCGATGACGGATGCAACTCTCGACCGTACCTGGGCCAGGATGGAGCGATTGGCCCGCCGAATTCGGCCTGGAACGGTGTGTCCACGGCAATGTCGTCTCCGCGCGCGGCCGCAACCAACCCGTTGCTCCGTTCTTCCGGATCGGTTATCTCTCTTGTCGCCGACGCCGGCCCGGCGACGGCGAGGGCGCCGTCGGCGCAGGGAGAGAGTTCGATGCGGATCCGCTTCGCGGCGCTGTGCGGGGTTGCGGTGCTGGCGTCGATCGCGATCGGGCCGCCGCGGGCGGTGGCGAACGGGAACGATTCGAAAGAGACGGCGGCGGCGGTGAAGGCCGCCAGCGCGGCGGTGAAGACGATCGTCAAGGGCGCAGCGAAGCTGATCGGCGCGGCGGTGGTCGGCACGACGGGACGCATCGCGGCGCTGGACAAGGCGGCGAAGACCGGGAACAACGTGGAGACGCTGTCCGGGGTCCAGTCGACGCCCGACATCAAGGTCTCCCCGGAGCAGAGGGCGGGACTCCTCGACGCCTGCATCCGGAACATGGTGCGCTTCGACGACGAGAGCCTGGGGTACTGCCGCGACGCCTACGTGGACTTCGCGGCGTCGCCCGCGTGTCAGAGCCTCGCCGAGACGGAATCGACGAACCGCCTCGCCGGCAGCGGCGGCCCTCTGGACCAGTTCACCGCGGGGCTTGCCGACGCATGGGTGAAGGGCAGCGGCACGGTGAACAGGGTTGTGCAGAAGTTCCAGGTCACGCTCACGAACGGGGGCACCGCGTTCACCTACATCGGCGGCCCGGCGCCGGCGTTCACCACGCCCACGTTCGTCACGGCCCCGAACCGCGTGATCGACACCCCGCTGATCCTCGGAACGTTCGGCGACTCCGACGGCGGACTGCGCGCGCTGGTGGCGTACCCAGGCCAGACGCCGATCGGCGACTTCAGGGGCGCGAACACGTCGGTGGTCGCGGCGAGCACCGCCGGAACCCTCGGCTTCACGAACTTCCTGCAGTTCCCGGGCGGCGAGGAAGGCGAACGCGGCGTATTCCTCTACACGGAGAACGTCAATTCGTCCTTCGGCGGCGAGGGAAGGGTCTTCCTGCTCGACAGATTCACGGACGCGCTGCGGCCGACGACGCCCGTGCGGATCGTCGATCCGGGCCCCTGCGTGCCCGCCGGCGGCAACACCGACGTCACCTCGTCCACGCCGCTCCTCGACCTCGGGGTGACCCAGACGGGAATGTCGGCGTCGAACTCGCTCGTCCTCACCAACAACTCGTCGTCCTCCATCGACGTGACGCTCTCGATCGTCGCCACGGGGAGCAACTCAGGCAAGTTCGTCCTCTTCAACTCGAACATGCGCACGATCTTCAACGGCAGCACGACCGGGGTCGGCATCGGCGCCAGCTCGACGACGGCCGGCACCTTCACCGCAAAACTGCGGGTCACCTGGCCGGGCGGCACGCTGGACGTGCCGCTCACGGTCAGAATCAACAACTGACGTTCCGCCATCCGCAGAGAGCGCCTGCTCCCGCTGCTGGTCGCGCTGGTCACGTGCGGCGCGTACGCGAACAGCTTCGGCGGAGCCTTCCTCTTCGACGACGTCCCTCTGATCGTCGCCAACCCCGAGATCCGGAAACTCTGGCCTCCGACGATCCTCATCTGGAACACGCTGCGGCCGCTGCCCTTCTATTCGTTCGCGGTCAACCACGCGATCAGCGGCTACGAGGTCTGGTCGTATCACGCGCTGACGCTCGCGTTCCACGTCGCGGCGGCGCTCACGCTCTTCGGGTTCGCGCGTCGCGCGCTCCGGCTGCCTCGCGCCGGTCTCGGGGAGGATGCTTCGACGGCGACCGCGTTCGCGCTGGCGCTCCTCTGGGCGGTCCATCCGCTCAACACGCAGGCCGTGGACTACGTCGTCCAGCGCGCGGAGTGCATGGCAGGACTCGCGTGCCTCGTCGCGCTCTACTGCCTCGTGAGGGCGGCGACCGCAGGCGATGCCGGGCGCGGGTGGCAGGTCGCGACGGTGATCGCGTTCTACGCCGGGCTCGGCTGCAAAGAGGTCGCGTTCACCATGCCGCTGACGCTCTACCTCTTCGACGCACTCGTGGTGACGGGATCGTTCGCCGAGCCGCTGCGCCGCCGCGCGGGTCTCTACGTCGCGCTGGCCGCGCCATTCCTGATCGTGCCGCTCGTCTGGCTCGTCATTGCGCCGTGGCGATTCGGGACGCTCCGTGCGGCTCCTGATGCCGGGACTCCGCTCGACTACGCGTGGTCGCAGGGAGCCGTCATCGTCGGCTACGTGCGCCGCGTCCTCTGGCCCTCCAATCTCAACCTCGACCACGCATGGGATCCGGCGCAGCACCGCCACGAGACGATGTGGGGAGTCGCGCTCGTCGGTGCGGCGCTTCTCGCGACGATCGAAGGCGTCCGGCGACGCGCGCCCGCCGTCTGGCTCGGCGCCGCGTTCTTCCTCTTCCTCGCGCCCAGTTCGAGCTTCCACCCGCTCGCCGATCGCATGGTCGAGCACCGCATGTACCTCGCAGCGATTCCCTGTCTCGCGCTGGTCGTGCTCGGCGCGCGGGGAGCGCTCGTGCGTCTGACTGACGTGCCCGCTCGTCGCACAGCGGGCGCCGCGGTCATCGCGGCCGCGGCCGCCGGCCTCGGCGCCGTGACGTTCGCACGCAACGCCGACTACGCGAGCGCGGAGCGCATGTGGACGGACGTCGTCGCGAAGGCGCCGCACAACGCACGGGGGCACTACAACCTCGGGTGTGCGCTGCTCGAGGCGGGTGGCGCCGCGAATGAGGACCGTGCGCTCGAGCGGTTCCTCGAGGCGGTGCGCCTGCGCCCGGCCTACGCCAGCGCACACAACAACGCGGGGACGGTCCTCTTCCGCCGGGGACGCTACGAGGAATCGGCCGAGCACTTCCGGGCGGGACTCGTGCCGGGCGACCCGCCGTTCGAAGCGCTGCGCAACTACGGGAACGTCCTGATGGAACTCGCCCGTCACGACGAGGCCGCGGCGGTGCTGCGGCGCGCCGAGGAACGTCTCCTCGAGCGGCCCATGGACGACGCCACGGCGGCGCGTCTCGCGTGCGACATCGGAATCTGCCTGGCGCGGTCGGGCGCACCCGACGAGGCGCTCCGTCACTTCCGGCGCGCCGTCGGATCCGATCCGGGACTCGCAGTTGCGTGGATCAACATGGCCGCGCTCCTCGCCACGACGGGGAAGCTTCCCGACGCGATCGACGCCTACTTCGCCGCGATCGCCGCGGAGCCTTCGTCGGCGAAAGCGCGGGTCGAGGTGCTGGCACTCTGCCTCGACACGCGCAACCGCGCTGCGGCGAGGACGCATCTCGAGGCGTTGGTGCGCCGCGATCCGTCGAGCGCCGAAGCCGCGCGCGTCCTGGAGTTCGTCCGCCGCGCGCGCTGAGTCACTCGAACTCCACGATCCCGAAGCGCGCCGGGACGTGGAAGGACGCCCTGAACGTCGGCGACCACGCCTGGTGCTGCGCGAACCGGTCCGCGTCGTTCCGCGAGAGGGGCTTACCGTCACCCGGCGCGGCGCGCGGCCGCTCGATCCGGTAGAGCCCGACCCGCCAGCGCTGGCCCGGCGTCGGCGGCAACTGGATCCTCGTGCGCTCCGACGGCGTCGTCGTCGAGCGGAACGCCCTCCACGGGATGGCGATCTCCATCGTGAGGCCCCGGTCGTCGTCGAGCGGACCAGCGGACTCCCAGTCGGCGACGGCGTCGAGCGTGCCGTCCACGGCGACCTTGCACTCGACATCGCGGGCGTCCCAGTCGGCCAGGCCGACGAACTGCGCCCACGGCTCGAAGTCCGACGGCGACTCGGGGATGTAGTTGAAGAGGTCGTACGCGACGCCGAGCGGGCTGAATTCGAACTCGTAGTACGTGATCTCGTCGCCGTCGGGATCGACGAAGATCTCGACGACCTCGTCGCCCGGAAGCCTCGGGTCGTCGCGCGCGGCCGTCCGCGCCCACACGTCCCGGTCCTGCGCCTCGAACGCGATGTAGAGGGCGCGGTCGTCCCAGATGAGCCGCGCCCACGTGCCGGCGAGCGGCACCTTCTCATCGGCGGGGCGCGGGTGCTTCGGGTACTCGGGCTCGTTGCGCACGAACGGACCGATCCGCTGCGCCGCCGCCCACTCCGGCTCGTCGATCACACCGTCGACGACGATGCGGTCCGCCGCGGCGCGGCGCGCAACGGCCGTCGGCACGTCCTCGTGGACCGCGCGTCCCTCTCGCCGGGACGGCGGGTCGATGCTCACGGTCACGAGGAGGACGAGACCGAGCGCCGCTCCCCGCGTCACGTACGTCCGTGCGCCTGAGACGAGCAGTCCGAAGATCAGCACCGATGCGATGAACAGCGGGATGCCGTCCACCGGCGTCATCCAGTGGGCGGCCTTGCCGATGTCGTACTCGTTCCAGGCGTGGCGATAGGTGTACGTGCCGAACAGCGTCGCGAGAGTGGCGCGGCTGAGCAGCAGCAGCGGGAGCAGGAGGGCCGCGATCGCCACTACCGCCCTTCCGAGCAGACGGGCCGGCTCCTTGGATCGGTCCTCTCCGGGACGCGTCGTCAAGAGGAGCACGCCGCCCGCCGCGCCGGCGGCGTCGAGGATCATGTCGCTCCAGTCGAGACCGGTCCACCTGAGGCCCTCGGTCCAGATGGAGATGCCCCAGTGCTGCCAGGCCTCGTCGAGGACGCCGAGGAACACCGCGACGAGGAACGCCGCGGCCGCGCGCCCGCCGCGTCCGAGTCCCGCGTAGAGCAGGGCTCCGACGATGGCGTACTGGCCGAAGTGGATGAGCTCCGACGCGAACACGATGCAGCTCTTCCACAGGAGATGCACGCACGCGGCCCAGAGCGCCCAGGTCAAGAGGTGCGCGCGGCGTTCCTCGCGTGTGAGCGCCCGGAACCGGCGGATGGCGACGACGGCGCCCACGCACACCAGCACGACGAACAGGACGCGGAGCAGGAAGTCGGCCGCGCGCACGCCGTGTTCCCCGCCGCGCTCGTCGAGGTGCCCGGGAACTTTCGACCACTGGAAGAAGTCGTGCGCCAGGTCCGTGCCGTACCCGTGCGCAATCGTCGACCAGGCCCAGACGCCGAACGCCACGCAGAGGAGCAGCGCGCGCCGTCGGCGTGCCGCCCGTTCCGACGCGGCGCCTCCGCCCGTCGCGGCGTTCGTCGGATCGGCGGAGGTGGGGGTCATGGCGGCGGCGCGCGAGTGTATGCGCGCGCCGCCGCCGCGCCGCCCGTCAGTCGAGGAGGGCGCGCGAAGCGCCGCTTCGCGTCGCTTTCAAAGGGTGTGAAGGAACCCCGCGCGAGCGTCGGTTGGGCCCTGGCGGCCTGCTGCAAGGCGCTCGCGTGAAGGCAACTCGGCTGAGTTCCAGGCGCGAGCCCCCTCCCTGCGGCGCGAGGCGCCGCGCGGAGTCGCGTCGTCAGCGCCGGGGGCGATGACGACGTGCACGCGGCAGCAGGCCGCCATGGCTCAATTCACCGTCGCTCAGACCGCAGAGCACATGCAACGCCGGCGCCGCGCGGGGTTCCTTCTCATGGAACCCTTTCAGCCCCCGAGAGTTCCGCCTGCACGCGGAACCGGCCTCGAAGGCGACCCCGCACTCGCGAGTCAGTGACCGCCCCCGCCTGGGCTATCCTCGCCGCATGCTCCCCCTCGCCCGCGCCGCCGCGGCGGCCGTCGTCTTGCTCGCCGCCGCGATGGCCACCGGATGCCGAGATGAACCCGAAGCGCCGCCGCGTCTTCCCGCCACCCTTCCCCACGACGAGGGCGTCGCCCTCGGCTCCGACGGCTCGCTCGTCACCCGCGGCGTCGGCCCGACCTGCATCCCCTGCCACGGCAAGATCGCCGACCTCTACCGCTCGAGCGGGATGAGCGACGCGATGACGCTCCCCTCCGGCGCGGGCTCGATCGAATCCTCCCTCGTCGGCAAGACCTGCGTCGATGCCGCCACCGGAATCACCATCCGCTTCGAGGCGCGCGACGGCCGCTACTTCCAGAGGATCGTCTACGTGGACGCTGCCGGCGTCGAGCGCGGGAGTCACGAGTTCCCGATCGACCTGATCGTCGGGAGCGGCCACGCGACCCGCACCTACCTCGCCGTCCGCGAGTGCCGGATCGTCGAGCTCCCCGCGACCTGGTACCGCGAGACCGGCGCCCTCGCCCTCTCCCCCGGCGCCTTCTACCGCAACGCCGCGGGCGCGCGCGTCTCGCACCGCTGCATCGAGTGCCACGTCGGCGACGCGACGCCCCACGCCTCCGGCGCGCCGGGCCACTTCACCGGCGCGATCTCCCTCGGGATCTCGTGCCGGCGCTGCCACGGCGAGGCGCCCGAGCACGTGCGGACCGGGAAGCCCGCCGACGTCGTCAACCCGCCCGACCTCGACATCGACCGCCAGGAGGAGATCTGCGCGCAGTGCCATCTCGCAGCCGCGGTCGAGGTCACGAAGCCGGGGACGAGCCTTGCACGCGACTACCGCCCGGGGATGCCTCTCGGCGCGCTCCTCGGCATCTACGCCGACGCCGCGTCGAAGGACGACGCCCCCGAGACCGGGATCGCCGGCCACGGGACGCGACTGCGCCTCTCACGCTGCGCGACGGAGAGCGGGAAGGACGGCGGCGCGGCGCTCCTCTGCACGACGTGCCACGACCCCCACGAGGGACACCGCCTCCCCGCCGCGGAGCGCCAGCTCGACCGCGGGTGCGCCGTCTGTCACACGGATCAGAGCTGCAAGCTCCCCGCCGCGCAGCGCGCCGGGAAGACCTGCCACTCCTGCCACATGGCCGTCTACCCCTCGAGCGACATCGCGCACACGAAGACGACGGACCACTTCATCCGCACGCGCCCGCCCGCCGCGACGGGCCCCGCGCGGCGGCCCGAGGAGACCTTCATCGGCGCGCTCGCGGTCGAGGACCGCACGCTGAAGAGCCTTCTCGACCCCGAGGGCGTGCTTCCCGGCGCGAAGCTCCTGCACGCCCTCGCCTACGAGCAGGGCCTCCAGATGGCGGAGTGGGTCCTCCTGCGCGACGCCCCCGGATACGCGCGACGGCTCACCGAGGCGGCCGAGCGGCTCGTCCGCGAGGCGCCCGAGGACCCCGAGGCGGCCTTCCTCCTCGCGTCGGCGCGGCTCAGCTCCGGCCGGTCCGAGGAGGCGGTCGCGCTCCTCGCCGAGCACGAGCGCCGCTTCGGCCGCCTCCGCCGCGTGCGGCTCGCGCGCGCCTTCGCCGAGCGCGCGCTCCGCCGCAGCGCCGACGTCGCCCTTTCCGCGCGGATGGTGCTCGACGACGACCCCTTCGAGGAGTCCGCCGGCCGCCTCCTCGCCGAGGCGCTGACCGAGCTCGGCCGCGCGCCCGAGGCGGTGGCCGTCCTCGCGGACCTGCGCGCGCGCCTCGGCCCCGACACGATCCGCGCCAGGGAGATGGCCGACGCCGCGCGCGCCGCCCGCGACGTCCCCCGGGCCGTCGAGGCCGCCTATGACCGGCTCATGTTCCTGCCGCGCGACGCGAACCTCCTCTCCGACGCCGCGCACGTCCTCGCGTTCCAGAAGGGCGACGCCGCGCAGGCGCGCGTCCTCTTCCGCGACGCGCTCGCCCGCGACGCCGACAGCGTCGCGGCACTCGTCGGTCTCGCGCGCGTCGAGGCCGCCGCCGGTGACGCCGCCGCCGCGCGCCGCCTCGCCGAGCGCGCGGAGCGACTGCAGCCGGGCATCCCGGAGGTGGCGGACATCCTGCGGGGGGGCGGCCGGGGGCGGTGACGGGCGCGGAGAATCGCGATTCCCAGATTCGATCCGCCCGTTTGCGCGTTCGCAGCGGAGGAACGTCGGCGGCCGGTGGCCGCGACTCTGATCACACGGGAAGGAGACTGGTCATGACGCATCGCCATGGCGACGCGAGGGACGGCGCAGCGGTCCGCGCCGGGAGATCCCCGGAGGAGACCGTTCGGCGCAACGCCGCGCAGGTGAGGAGGCGGGCGGACGACGCGCTCGAGGGTTCGCGAGAATCAGGGACGATCCCTTCTCGTCGCATTCGGCGCGGTTGGGCTCGCCGGTCTCCCCATGGGCAGGCGGCGCCGCGCCGCGTGCAGGACACGATCCTCGCGATGCGTCCGACCCGCAGCGTGTCCGGAGTCCGCGCGACGCGGATCTCCGTGCTCATCGCCGACGACCACGGGGTGTTGCGCACAGGGCTGAGGGTGCTGCTCGAGGCGCAGCGCGACATGGTCGTCGTGGAGGACGCGCCGGACGGGCGCACCGCCGTCGCGATGACGAAGGCGTTGCATCCCGACGTGGTCGTGATCGACGTCGCCATGCCGTTGCTCAACGGGCTCGAGGCGACGCGTCAGATCCTCGATGCCGCGCCCGCGACGCGCGTCCTCTCCGCGACCGAGGACGGCGAATGTGTCCGGAGCGTCCTTGCGATGGGCGCCTGCGGCTACGTGATCAAGAGGAACTCGTTCGTGACCCTGACGACGGCCATTCGCGCGATCTCGAACGGCGGCCGCTTCGTCGATCCGCTCGTCGAGCCGCTCCTGAACGGCGCCTCGGGAGCCGGACGCGGGCCGGGCGAGCCGTGCATCGCGGACGCCGGGCGGCTGACGTCGCGGCAGACGGAGGTGCTCCAACTGATCGCCGAGGGCAAGTGCAACAAGGAGAGCGCTTGCGAGCTCGGCGTCAGCATCAAGACCATCGAGAAGCACCGGCAGAACCTGATGATGAGGCTCGACATCCACGACGTCGCAGGTCTCACCCGCTACGCGGTCGCCGCGCGCGTCGTCGACTGCCCCGACCGGAACGTTGCCTCGTGATCGGAAGAGCGGCGGGTCGCGCCGGCTCGAAGTCGTCAGGCCTCGACGATGCCGGTCCGGATCGCGTAGCGGACCACTTCGCTGACCGAATCGACTCCGAGCGCCCGCATCACGTTGGCGCGGTGAGTCTCCACGGTCTTGACGCTGACGGCGAGCCGCGCGGCCATCTCCTTCGTGCTGAACCCCTCGGCGATGAGCTGCACGATCTCGCGCTGCCGGGCCGTCAGCTTGCCGGCCGCGCCGCCGGAAGCTCGCACCGGGGCGCCGCCCCGGCCGAGGAATCCCGACATCACGACCTCGGCGACCTTTGACGTGAAGTAGGGCTTGTGCTGCAGGAGCGAGGCCACGGCCGAGAGCAGATCCGGTGCGAGATCGGACTTCAGCAGGTAGCCGCGCGCGCCGGCGGCGAGCACGTCCCGGATCATCTGTTCCGATTCGTGGATCGTCAGCACCAGCACCTCGGCGCCGGGCCGGGCCGCGGTGATCTGCCGCGCGGCGTCGAGGCCGTTCAGATCGGGCATCGAAACGTCGAGGACCGAAACGTCAGGGACGAGCTTCGCCGCCAGCGCGACCGCTTCGCGACCGGTCGCCGCCTCTGCGCAGACCTCGTGCCCGGCCGATTCGAGGACGAACCGAAGACCCTTGCGGACCATGTCGTGGTCGTCGGCGATGAGGATGCGGCCACCCATGGCGTCACCGGACCCTTTCCCCGATCGGACGGCCGTCCTTCGGTCCTTCATCACGACCGCGAGCGGCTGAACCGCCCTCACCGCTCGTGTGCCGCGACATCGTCGTGCGGACGTGCTTCGAGCGCGCGAGGCATGCTGCGGCCGGACGCGATGGTATGTCAAGAGACGCGCCGGAGCGCCTCGATCGCCGCGACCGCGGACGGGCCGCTCGGAACGCGGGGATTTCGACGAAATCGACCGGTCCTCCAGCGCGATCCTGATGTGGGAGACATCCAGGGGCCGACGCCGCTTCGTGACCCGACAGTGGCTCGCTCCGCGACTCCCTCTAACATGGACGGGTGAACTGATGAGCTCATCGAACCGGCACGAATACGCAAGGGTGAGCATCCTGCTCGTGGACGAGCAACCGTCGCGGCTGACCGGCTACGAGGCGATCCTGGGCAGCCTCGGGCACAAGCTGGTGCGCGCGCAGTCCGGGATCGAGGCGCTGGGCCGGCTGAGGCACGGCGAGTTCGCCGTCGTGCTGCTCGACGTGAGCATGCCGGAGATGGGCGGTCTCGAGACCGCCGCCTTGTTTCGACGGCACCCCAGGTTCGAGAAGACGCCGATCATCTTCGTGACGGACTTCCACGTGCCGGTCCTCGATCGCCTGAGGGGCTATGAGCTCGGCGTGGTGGACTACGTGTACGTCCCCATCGTGCCGGAGATCCTGCGGAGCAAGGTCGCGATGTTCGTGGAGCTCCATCTGAAGCGCATCGAACTCCTGGCGCTGAACCGGCGCCTCGACGAGGCGAACACGGCGCTGGCGCTCGCCAAGAGCACGCTCGAGGCGGACCAGGCGCGCGAGTTGCGCGAGTTCAACCGCACGCTCGAGCGCGCGAACGCCGAGCTCGCCAGCACCTGCGCGGCGCTCGAGGCGGAGGTCGCGCGGCGGGCGGCGCTCGACGAGACGATGCGGGAGTCGGACCGCCGCAAGGACGAGTTCCTCATGATCCTCGCCCACGAGCTGCGCGACCCGCTGGCGCCGATCGTGAATGCGGTCGAGATCCTGCGCCGCAAGTCGATCGACGACCCCGAGATCGGATGGTGCCGCGACGTGATCGACCGCCAGTCGCAGCACCTCGCCCGGCTCGTCGAGGATCTCCTCGACGTCTCGCGGATCACGCAGGGCAAGATCGAGCTCGAGAGGTCGCCGGTCGAGCTCTCCGCCGCGCTCGGGCGCGCGATCGAGCTCACGCGGCCGCTGATCGACGCCAAGCGCCACCATCTGACGATGGAGCAGCCGGGCCATCCGATCCGAGTCGACGGCGATCTCACGCGGCTCTCCCAGGTCTTCGGCAACCTGCTGAGCAACGCCGCGAAGTACACCGACGACGGCGGGCGCATCCGCGTCGTGCTCGAGGAGGCGGAGCGCGCGGACGGCTCGCCCGAGGTCGTGATCCGCGTGAAGGACACCGGGGTCGGCATCCCGGCCGAGATGCTGCCGCGCGTGTTCGAACTCTTCTCGCAGGGGGAGCACACGCTCGATCGCGCGCAGGGCGGGCTCGGCATCGGCTTGGCCCTCGTCGCGCGGCTCGTCGAGATCCACGGCGGGACGGTCACGGCGCAGAGCGACGGGCTGGGCCGGGGCAGCGAGTTCGTCATCCGGCTTCCCGTGCTCGCCGCGCCGGCCGCAGAGGCGAAGTCCGCTTCCGGCGCCCGCGGGGCACCGGACCTGGAATCGGCGCAGCGCGTCCTCGTCGTGGACGACAACGTCGATTCCGCGCGGAGTCTTGCGGTCCTCCTCGAGGCCTCCGGCAACGTCGTGGAGATCGCGTACGACGGATCCCAGGCGGTCGAGACGGCGGCTGGCTTCCGCCCCGACGTCGTGCTGCTCGACATCGGCATGCCGAAGCTCGACGGCTTCGGCGCCGCGCGCTGGATCCGCGCGCAGCCGTGGGCGAGGAACGTGATGCTGATCGCGGTGACCGGCTGGGGCCAGGAGGACGTGCGTGCCGGCGTCCGCGACGCGGGGTTCGACGCGCACATGGTGAAGCCGGTCGACGTCGAGGCGCTCGCGGCACTCCTCGCCAAGCTCCCGAGCGGAAGGCGGGGCAGCCTTGTCGAGACGGTGTGAGCCGGCGCCCCCCGGATCCGGAGCGCGGCGCCGCGTCCTGATCGTCGACGACGAGCCCGACTCGGCGATGACCATGGCCCTTTTGCTCACGAAGCTCGGGGCCGACGTCGAAACGGCGTACGACGGGCCGCAGGCGGTCGACGCCGCGGCGCGATTCGAGCCGCAGGTCGTGCTCCTCGACATCGGGCTGCCGCTGGTGGACGGCTTCGAGGTGGCTCGGCGGATCCGCGAGAAGATGGCCGGCCGGCAGGTGAGCTTCGTCGCGATGACGGGCTGGGCGAGGGACGCCGACCTGCGTCGCTCGAAGGAAGCCGGGTTCGATCACCATCTCGTCAAACCGGTCGACTCGACGGTCCTCGAGCGCCTGCTCGCGGACCTGCCGCCCGCCGTCGTGCCGCGCGCGCCCGCAGGGTCGCGTGGCGCCGCGGCGGACCCGACGGCACTCGTGGCCGAGATGAGCCACGAGATCCGAACGCCGCTGAACTCTCTCGCGGGCACCGCTCACCTCCTCCTCGGTTCGCCGCTGAACGCGGAGCAGCGCGGCCTCGTGGAGACGCTCCTGCGAAGCAGTGAATCGCTCCGCGACGTCGTCGACAACTTCGTCGATCTCGCGAGCGCCGAGTCGGGAACGCTCGGTCTCGACGAGTGGCCCTTCCGTCCGGCCGTGCTGGTGGAGGAGTGCCTCGCCCTCGCCGGGCGGCAGGCCGCGCAGAAGGGTCTCGACGTGACCTGCGTGGTGGAGCCGTCCGTGCCGGAATCGCTCATCGGCGACGCCGCCCGGATACGGCGAATGATCGTCCACCTCGTGAGGAGCGCACTGCGGGCCACGGCCGCGGGCGGCGTGACGGTGAGCGTCTCGTCGAGTCCCGGCGGGGACGACAGCATCGACGTTCACGTCTGCGTCCGCGACACGCGCACCCACCCGCCACCGGGTCCGCTCCTGCCGCAGCCGGACGCGCGCGACCCCTCGCAGGGGTGGCACCGCCGCGGGGACGCTGCCAACCTGCGCGCCGCACGGATGCTCAGCGAGCGCATGGGCGGTCGGATGTGGGACGAGGCAGGTGCTGCGTCCGGCGGCGCCTGTCACTTCACGTTCGTCGCGAACCTGGCGTTGGCGCCGGTGCAGGCACCGCCTCCAGGTGCGCGTCGCGTGCTCGTCGCCGACGACGACCCCGTGAGCCGCCGATTGGCCGTCCTGCTCCTCTCAGAGCTCGCGCTCGTGGCCGACGTGGCGGCGAGCGGAGACGAGGCGGTCGTCGCGGTGTCGAGGACGGCGTACGACGTCGTCCTGGTCGACGCGCGGATGCCCGGGATGGACGGCGTCGAGACCGTGCGCGAAATTCGACGTGTCGCGCCGCCGCCGCAGGGTCCCAGCGTGATCGCCATGACGGCGTCGGTGTCCCGTCGGGACCGCAAAGAACTCCTGGCGGCGGGCGCGGCCGTCTGCCTCACCAAGCCCCTCACGGCCGACGCGCTTCGCGCGGCCCTCTCGGGCGTCCGGTCGTCGCCGGCGCAGGGGGCGGCGGCTGTGTCCGACGGCGGTGACCTCGATCAGTTGATCGCGATCCGCGCCTCCAACCCGCCGGAGATCGTCGACCGGCTGGTCGGTCTCTACCTCGAGGACACGCCGGTGCAGATGGCACGCCTGCGTCAGGCGGCCGGCAGCGGGGATGCGCGCAAGCTCGAGCGCGTCGCACACCTGTTGCGGGGGAGCAGCGCATCGATCGGCGCCACTCGCATGCAGTCGCTCGCGTCGGACGTGGAAGCGCGGTCGCGACGGGGCGAGCTCGGCGCGGCGGGCGCGGCGCTCGAGGCTCTCGAAGGCGCCTGGCTCGTCACACGCGGTGCGCTCGAGCAGTCGCGGCGAGCGCAGCAGGGCTGACCCCCGTCGCCCGGCACCGTGAACCGTGCGCGGCCTCAGGGATTCCCTGGCGGCTGCGGGTTTTCCCCGAGAGGACGCCGGGTATTCAGCCGGCCGAACATCCGACCCGCCCGATGGAAGACCGGAGCGCCTCGTGCGATCTTTCCTTCGCGAAGTTCACGTCCGGCGGATGGGCGATGGGAGATCGCGCGGCAAGCTGTCGCGCCTTCCCGACGTCTCCGCCGGCGGACTGCGCGGGAGGCCGCTATGACGTGCGAGATGACGATCCCCGGTGCGTGCGGGGGCGCGACGATGGCGCTCGATCCGACGACGCAACTCATCCTCGCCGAGGAATCCTTCCTGCGCCGGTTCGCCAAGCGGTTCGCGCGCCAGAGCGCCGACGCCGACGACCTCGTGCAGGAGACGCTGCTGCGCGCCTACCAGGCGCGGCACCGCTTCGCGGTGGGCACCTCGATCCGCGCCTGGCTCGCCGTGATCCTGCGCCGCCTGTTCCTCACCGGGATGCGAACCGAGCGGCGCCGCGCGACGCATGCCGACACCGACTCCGACGACGTGCTCTCAAGGATCTGCGACGCCCGCACGGGTGATGCGATGGGCGAAGCGGCCGAGACGCCGAGCCTGCGCCTCGATCGCCTGGACGACTCCGTGAAGCGCGCGTTCGACGAGCTCCCGGGCGGGTATCGCGAGTTGCTCGTACTCGCCGCGGTCGAGGGGTGCTCGTACCGCGAGATCGCGACGAAGCTGGACATCCCGGTCGGCACGGTGATGAGCCGCTTGCACCGCGCGCGCCGGCGTATCCAGTCCGTCGTCGGCAGCCGCAGGCTCGCCTCGTAGCGGCCGTCCGGACGGCGTCAGTTCGCCGGGCTCGGCGCGGCGGGGCGCCGCAGTCCGGCGAGCACCTCGGTCACCCGCGCGAAGTCGACGGGCTTGACGAGATGTGCGTCGAACCCGGCAGCGCGCGTGCGGCTCCGCACTCCCTCCTGTCCCCAGCCGGTGAGGGCGATCAGCGCCACGTCGCGGCCCCACGGCTCGGCGCGGATGCGCCGGGCGGCCTCGTAGCCGTCGAGCCGCGGCATCCCGACGTCGAGGAACACGATGTCGGGGCGGACTCGCTCGGCGGTCTCGACCGCCTCTGCGCCGTCGGCCGCGGTCTCGACGTAGCTCCCGGAGCGGCGGAGCAGCATCGCGAGGCTTGCCGCGGCGTCCTCGTTGTCGTCGGCGACGACGATCCGGTGCGGCGTGGCGTCTCCTGCCGGGCTCGCGTGGTGCCCGGCCGGTTCGGGGGGTGAGTTCGCCGCTTGAAGGAGCGGCAGCCGCACGACGAACTCCGATCCCTTGCCCCGGCCGTCGCTGTGGGCGACCACCGTCCCGCCGTGGATGTCGACGAGACGGCGGACCAGCGCGAGGCCGATCCCGAGGCCTCCCTGGGCACGGTCGAGCGTTCGCTCCACCTGCGTGAAGAGTTCGAACACCTTCGGCAGCATGTCTGCCGGGATGCCGACGCCGGTGTCGAGCACGCGGATGACCGCTTCGTCGCCTTCGCTTGCCACCGTCACGCGGATGCGCCCGCCGTTCTCCGTGTACTTCGCGGCGTTGTTCAGCAGGTTGCCGACGACCTGGGAGAGGCGCGTCAGGTCGCCCATCACCCGCACCGGCTCACCCGGCATCTCGACGATGAGCTCGTGCCGGCGCGCGTCGATCAGCGGACGGCACGTCTCGATGGCGCGCGACACGACGGCCGGCAGGCCGACCGGCTCTCGTTCCACGTTGATCTTCCCTTCCGTGATCCGAGACACGTCGAGCAGATCCTCGACGAGCCGCGTGAGGTGGCGCAACTGCCGCTCGATCACCTCGCGGCACCAGACGAGCTGCGGATCGTCGAGCCCGCTCAGGTCCATGAGCTGCACCGCGTTCTGGATGGGGGCGAGCGGGTTGCGGAGCTCGTGGGCGAGCATCGCCAGGAACTCGTCCTTCTTCCGATCGGCCTCGCGCAGCGCGAGGTCGAGCCGCTCCCGCGCGACCACCTCGGCCTGCAGCGTGCCGTTGGCGAGTTCCAGCTCCGCGTTCGCCTCTTCCAGCGTCGCGTTCAGGCGCTCGAGCTCGTGCGCCTTCTCGGCCTGCAGCGTGCTGTTGGCCGCGGCGAGTTCCCCGTTCGCCTGCTCGAGGACGGCGTTGAGCGCCTGCAGTTCGCGTCGCTTCAGGTAGAGCTCGACGAGCACCGCGACCTTGCTGCGCAGGATCGCCGGCACGACCGGGACGTACACGTAGTCGACGGCGCCGAGCTCGTATCCCTTCAGCCGGTCGAGGTCCGTCACGTGGAACGCCGTGACGAAGATGATCGGCGTCCGCTCGAACCGCGGGTGCTGGTGGATCATGGCCGCGGTCTCGAAGCCGTCCATTCCGGGCATGCTCACGTCGAGCAGGATGACCGCGAACTCGTCCCTCATGAGGCGGTCGAGGGCCTCGAGACCCGACGAAGCGGTCACGAGGTTCTGTCCGAGACCGCCGAGGATCGCCTCGTAGCTGAGCAGGCGCGACGGCTGATCGTCGACGAGCAGGATGTTGACCTTTCCCCTGACGTTCATCGGAACCTCCGCAATGCGCTCGGGCGGGCGGCGTGCGTGCTCACCGGTAGAGCCAGACACGCAGCAGCGCTAGCAGTTGCTCCGTGTTGACGGGTTTGGCGATGTAGTCCGAAGCCCCCGCCTCGAGGCACTTCTCGCGGTCGCCCTTCATCGCCTTCGCCGTGAGCGCGATGATCGGCAGGAGACGCAGGTGCATGTCCTCGCGGATCCGCCGCATCGTCTCGTAGCCGTCCATCTCCGGCATCATGATGTCCATCAGGACGATCGCGAAGCCGGGCTCCGCCTCGATCAGGTCGATCGCCTCCTGGCCGGTCGCTGCGCTCGAGACCTGCATCCCGTGGCGCTCGAGCAGGCTGCTGAGCGCGAAGATGTTGCGGACGTCGTCGTCCACGACGAGCACCTTCTTCCCGGTCAGCGCCTCGTCCGTCTGGTGCAGGCGCTCCAGCATCCGCTGCTTCTCGGGGGGCATGTCGGCGACCACGCGGTGCAGGAAGAGTGCCGTTTCGTCGAGCAGACGCTCGGGAGACTGGACACCCTTGAGCACGATGCTCTTCGCCATCCGGCGGAGTTGCGCCTCCTCCTCGCTCGAGAGGTCCTTGCCCGTGAACACGATGATCGGCACGTCCCGCAGCGCCGGATCCTCCTGGATCTCGGTGAGCAGGTCGAAGCCCGAGATGTCGGGCAGGCGCAGGTCGAGCACGACGCAGTCGAACTGCCGGGCCCGGAGCGCCGCGAGGGCCTCGGCTCCCGTGCCCGCGGTCGTGATGCGCACGTCGCCGTGTCCGATGAGTTCGACGAGGCTCTTCTGCTCGACCGGATCGTCCTCGACGATCAGGAGCTCGCGCTGCCGCGGCGCCGCGAAGGTCCTGATGCGGTCGAACGCGGCTTCGAGCTTCTCCGTCGTCAGCGGCTTGCCGAGGAAGGCGAAAGCGCCGCGTTCGAGACCGTGCTGGCGCTCCTCGTCGATGGTCACGATCTGCACGGGGATGTGCCGCGTCGTCCGGTCCTGCTTGAGCTGGCTGAGCACCGTCCAGCCGAGCATGTCGGGAAGGAAGATGTCCAGCGAGATGGCGGTCGGGTGGAACTCGCGGGCGAGTGCCAGCGCCTCGGCGCCGCGCATCGCGACGAGTCCCCTGAACCCGCGCTGCCGCGCGAGATCGAGCAGCACCCCTGCGTACTGCGGATCGTCCTCCACGATCAGGATCACCGGGTGGCCGGGCGGAAGGTCGTCACGGTCGTCGGGCACCGCCTCGGCGCGCGGCGCCGGCAGCGCGACCGGCTGGAGCGACGACTTCGAGGCAGCGGAGTACCCGGCGCGCAGAGCGGGCGGACCCTGGTAGGCGAGCGGCAGGTAGAGGGTGAACGTGCTTCCGCTGCCCGCGGCACTTCGCAGACGGATCTCGCCGCCGAGGAGATTCGCCAGCTCGCGGCTGATCGCGAGCCCGAGGCCGGTGCCGCCGTATCGGCGAGCCGTGCCCGCGTCGGCCTGCTGGAAGGCCTCGAAGATGATCCTCTGCTTCTCGGCGGGGATGCCGATTCCGGTGTCGCTCACGGCGAACGCGACGACCGACGAGGCCGCGCTGAGCACGGGGTGCTGCGTGTTCCACCCGGCGCTCGCGATGCTCACCTCGAGGCGCACACCGCCGCGCTCGGTGAACTTGAACGCGTTGGACAAGAGATTCTTCAGCACCTGCTGCAGGCGCTTCGGGTCCGTGGTGATCGTGCGTCCGAGCTGCACCGAGAATTCCGTCGTGAAGCTGAGCCTCCTGTTCTCGGCCTCGTGCCGGAAGTTGCGCTCCATCATGTCGCGCAGGATCGAGAACGGCAGCTCCTCGGACTCGACCGTGACCGTTCCCGATTCGATCTTCGACAGGTCGAGGATGTCCGTGATGAGGTTGAGCAGATCCGTGCCGGCACCGTGGATCGTCCGGGCGTACTCCACCTGCTTCTCGGTCAGGTTCCGCTCCGCGTTGTCCTGGAGCTGCTGGCCGAGGATCAGGATGCTGTTCAGCGGCGTGCGCAGCTCGTGCGACATGTTCGCGAGGAACTCCGACTTGTAGCGCGACGTCAGCGCCAGCTCCGCCGCCTTGTCCTCGACGGCGCGCCTCGCCTGCTCGATCTCCTGGTTCTTGCGCTCGACCTCGGCGTTCTGCTCGGCGAGGAGCTTCGCCTTCAGCGCCAGCTCCGCGTTGGTGAGCTGGAGCTCCTTCTGCTGCGCCTGCAGCTCGCCGGCGAGCTGCTGCGACGACTTGAGCAGGCCCTCCGTGCGCATCGTCGCCTCGATCGTGTTGAACACGATCCCGATCGACCCCGTGAGCTGCTCGAGGAACGCGAGGTGCGACGCGGTGAACTGGCCGAGCGACGCGAGCTCGATGACGGCCTTCACCTGGCCCTCGAAGAGCACCGGGAACACGATCACGGTGCGCGGGCGCGCGGTCAGGAGTCCCGAACCGATGACGATGGACTCCGGCGGCACGTCGTCGACGAGGATCCGCTGTCGCTCCGCCGCGCACTGGCCGACGAGTCCCTCGCCGATCCGGTAGCGGCGCTTCGGGGACGTGTCTGCGTAGCTCGCGAGCTGCGTGAGGCAGGACTCGCCGTTGACTCCCTCCACCACGTACATCACGCCCTGCTGCGCGTCGATGAGGGGAGCGAGTTCGGAGAGCAGGCGCTGGCCGACCGTGATCAGCTCGCGCTGGCCCTGCATCATGCGGCTGAAGTTCGCGAGGTTGGTCTTCAGCCAGTCCTGCTCCGTGTTGCGCTCCGTCGTCGCGCGGAGGTTGCCGATCATCGCGTTCAGGTTGCCCTTCAAGTCGGCCACCTCGCCGCGCACGTCGACCTGGATGGACCGCGTCAGGTCGCCCTTCGTCACCGCCGTCGCCACCTCGGCGATGGCGCGCACCTGCGTCGTCAGGTTGGCCGCCAGCAGGTTGACGTTGGCCGTCAGGTCCTTCCACGTTCCCGCGGTCCCCGGCACGTTGGCCTGGCCGCCGAGCCGGCCCTCGACGCCGACCTCGCGCGCGACGGTCGTCACCTGGTCGGCGAAGATCGCCAGCGTGCGCGTCATGTTGTTGATCGTCTCGGCGAGAGCCGCGACCTCGCCCTTCGCCTCGACGGTGAGCTTCTGTTGCAGGTCGCCGTCGGCCACCGCCGTGACGACCTTCACGATGCCGCGCACCTGGTTCGTCAGGTTCGCGGCCATGACGTTGACGTTGTCGGTGAGGTCCTTCCACGTGCCGGCGACGCCCTTGACCTGGGCCTGACCGCCGAGCTTGCCCTCGGTGCCGACCTCGCGCGCCACGCGCGTCACCTCGGCGGCGAACGCGTTGAGCTGGTCGACCATGGTGTTGATCGTGTTCTTCAGCTCGAGGATCTCGCCCTTCACGTCCACCGTGATCTTCTTGGACAGGTCGCCGCGCGCGATCGCCGTCGTCACCTCGGCGATGTTGCGCACCTGCGACGTCAGGTTCGACGCCATCGAGTTCACGTTGTCGGTGAGGCCCTTCCACGCGCCCGCCACGCCGGGCACCCGGGCCTGACCGCCGAGGATGCCCTCGGTGCCGACCTCGCGGGCGACGCGCGTGACCTCGGCGGCGAAGCCGTTGAGCTGGTCGACCATGGTGTTGATCGTGTTCTTCAGCTCGAGGATCTCGCCCTTCACGTCCACGGTGATCTTGCGCGAGAGGTCGCCGCGCGCGACGGCCGTCGTGACCTCGGCGATGTTGCGCACCTGCGACGTGAGGTTCGACGCGAGACCGTTGACGTTGTCGGTGAGGTCCTTCCACGTGCCGGCGACGCCGGGGACCTGGGCCTG